>MAVP01000042.1 GCA_001751075.1 Desulfobacterales bacterium S7086C20
AATCCCCTGCCAGCCCCTTTATAAACGCCTCTACAACACCGACACCATTTTTTTCCACTAATCGAATAGTCTGTGTTCCGATGACTGCAATGTCAGCCTTTCCTTTCAGGAAATCTATATCCTTTTTGTCCTTGACCCCAAACCCGAGCGCCAGGGGGAGATCAGTTGCCTTGCGGCACCGGGAAAGATATCCGTCAAGCTCCATAGAAAAGGCGGTGTTTTGTCCGGTTACTCCCTTTCTGGCCACACAGTAGACAAACCCCTTCGCGAAAGAGGCGATATAGTCCATCCGCGCCTGGGAGGTGGTGGGAGAAAATATAAAGATCGGCGAAAGACCATGTTGGGCCATTGCCGCAAGATAGTCCTTGCCTTCTTCAGGTGGAAGATCAGGAACGATGGCACCTTTCAAGCCTCTCTTGGCCATCTGGGAGGCAAAGGATTCAATACCATACTTGAAAAGGATATTGTAATAGCTCATAAACAAAAAGGGGATATCAAAGTTCCCGGCAACTTCTTGGGCAAAATCGAGACATCTTTGAACACTTGCCCCTTTTTCAAGGGCCCTTTGATTTGCATGAAGTATCACAGGTCCGTCTGCAATCGGCTCAGAAAAGGGTATTTGGAGCTCCATCAGATCAACGCCGCCCTCAACCATCGACTCAATGATCTTAAAGGATTCATCAAACGTAGGATATCCCAGAACTATGTGTGTCATCAAGAGGATATCCTTTTCTCTTAGCCGATCCTTAATATATGACTCAAGCATCGTATTCCTCCGCTTTATCTTTAATAAAGCTTTGCCACGTCGGATCAGCAAATGCATCTGCTATTGTGAAGATATCCTTATCGCCCCGCCCCGATTGATTAATCAGTATAATGTCATCTTGACAGTGCCTTGGCGCCTCCTTGAATGCCTGTACAAAGGCGTGAGCTGATTCTAACGCAGGAATCAATCCTTCCTTTTTGATTGTAAGAGAAAGGGCATCTATCACCTCTTGGTCCGTTGCCAGTTCAAACCGGACGCGACCATTTTCCTTTAGCTGTGCCAGAATAGGTGAGACCCCAACATAATCCAGTCCTGCCGCAATGCTGTGGGTTTCTTTCATTTGGCCATCATTGTTCTGAAGAAAATATGTCTTATATCCCTGGGCAACCCCTATGCCGGCATCTTGAGAAGAAAGCCGAACGGCGTGTCTTCCCGAATCCAGCCCGTGTCCTCCTGCTTCGACACCAATAAGTTCTACAGGATCGTCCAAAAAATCACGAAATATACCTAGTGCATTGGACCCGCCTCCAACACAAGCATAGATAGAACTGGGAAGCCTTCCTTCACATTCCAGGATTTGTATGCGGGCTTCTTTCCCGATGATTGACTGAAAATAGGAAACCATCTCCGGAAAGGGGTGTGGACCACATGCAGTACCAAGCACGTAATGAGTGGTATCCATATTTGTTACCCAGTCACGGAAGGCCGCATTAATGGCATCTTTTAGGATACGGGTACCTTCCCGCACATGGATTACTTCTGCTCCCAGACGTTCCATCCAAAAGACATTAGGACGCTGTCGTTTTACATCGACCTCTCCCATATAGATGGTGCAATCAAATCCAAACTTTGCCGCCATGGTCGCGGTCGCCACACCATGCTGCCCGGCTCCTGTCTCTGCAATGACCCTGGTCTTTCCCATCCTCTTTACCAAGAGTCCCTGTCCCATAACATTGTTTGCCTTATGTGCTCCGGTATGGTTTAGATCCTCTCGTTTTATGTAGATACGAGCACCACCAAAGTGTTCGGTCAGATTCCGGGCAAAGGTAAGAGGGGTGGGACGACAGGAATAAGAAGACATGATGTCACTGTACTCTGGCCAGAAACTAGGATCCCACTTCGCCTCTTCAAAGGCCTTGACCAGTTCGTCAAAGGTAGCAATAAGAATCTCTGGAAGATAGGCTCCTCCAAATTGATCATAATAACCCCGATTAATCATGATTTATTCCTTATCTCTTCTACAAACCATTCCATCTTATCATGGTCCTTGATTCCGGGGGATGACTCCACTCCACTGCTCACATCTACTCCATAGGGTCTGGCTAGATCGACAGCTTCCCTGATAGTCGCCGGCGTAAGTCCGCCTGAAAGGATCACGCGACCATATTTATTTGCCTCTTTTGCGAGCGCCCAATCAAAGGTCTTCCCCGTTCCGCCCTGTTTTCCCTTTACATATGTATCAAGGACAAAGCCCTTAATACAACCCATGTAACTCGCCATTGCCTCTATACTTCTTCTGTCTTTAACCCGTATGGCCTTAAGGAGTTTAAGCCCCAGGCCCTTGCAGTAATCCGGTGTTTCTCTGCCATGAAGCTGGACGCAGTCAAGTTTGCAAAAATTGACAATTTCCGCGACAACATCGGGGTCCTCATCCACAAAGACGCCGACTATATTAACAAAAGGCGGTAACGACAGGCTAATCCTTTTTACGCTGTTAGGATCAACCCTTCTAGGACTTTCGGCGAGGACAAACCCCACCGCGTCCACACCAAGGTCGGCAGCGACGTGAGCATCTTTCTCGTTAGTGATACCACAGATCTTAATTTTTGGGATCATCTTAATCATTTCCGATTCCAATAAGCTCTCTTATCTTCTCTCCAGTATCTTCAGCTTCCATAAGGACAGTGCCTACCAGTACAGCATCTACCCCCGCCTCCTTAACGCACTTGATGTCATCATATGTCTTAATGCCGCTTTCACTGACACAGATCACATCTTTTGGTATATGCCGAACAAGCTCTATAGTAGTAGAAAGGTTCACGTCAAAGGTCTTTAGATCTCTATTATTGATCCCAATTATCTTTGCCCCGGCCTCGATGGCCTTGTCCAACTCTCCTTTTGTGTGAACCTCTACCAATGCGTCAAGTGTAAAATCTTCACAAAGTGAAAGGAATCTTTTGAGTTCATTATCTGAGAGGATCGCTACGATCAACAATATTGCATCAGCGCCAAATGCCCGTGCTTCATAGATCTGGTAAGGATCAACAATAAAATCTTTGCGCAGGACCGGAATGCCGATGGCTTGCTTAACTTCCCTTAATCCGGAAATACTTCCCTTGAAAAACTCCTCGTCAGTAAGCACAGATATGGCAGAAGCACCACAGCGGTCATACGTTTTTGCAAGCTCAACAAGATCTACATCTTTTCTAATCCAACCGGCAGACGGCGAGGCCCTCTTTATTTCGGCAATCAGCGCTGTCTGTGATGACGCCTTTAGCGCTTCTCCAAACCCTCTCGGCGCCGTGTTCGCCTGGCCCGCTGTTTTCAAATCGGGAAGGGGATACTTCTCCTTGCGATACACAAGTTCATTCTTCTTATGGGCTACGATCTTATCTAGTATCATCTTCAACTCAAGTTAGTCCTTTTCACTAACTGCTCAAGCTTTTCCAACGCTTTGCCTGAATCGATGCTTTCACTTGCCATCTTGATCCCTTCGTTCATATCCTTGGTCTTGCCGGACACATAGAAAACAGCACTAGCGTTCAAAAGTACCATATCACGCCTAGGGCCATACTGACCACCCAGGATCTCTCGAATGATACCAGCATTTTCCTCGGGATTCCCACCTTTAATATCCGCAATATCAGCCCGAGTCATCTCAAAATCCTCTGGCTCAATGCTATAATTGCTAACCCTGCCGTCTTTTAGTTCACTCAAATGGGTGGGACCGGTAATACTTATCTCATCAAAACTCCCCTCGCCAAAAACCACCATAGCCCGCATACTTCCCAAGCGTCCGAGAACCTCGGCCAGCACGGAAGTCAAAGCCTGGTCATATACGCCAAGGACCTGGACATTAGCCCCAGCGGGATTCGTCAGGGGACCGAGGAGATTGAAGATAGATCTGATGCCTACCTCGCGCCTGGGACCTATTGCGTATTTCATCGCTCCGTGAAGCTTTGGTGCATAGAGAAATCCGATGCCGATCTTTTCAATACACTGCTCCACAACCTCGGGGCCAACCTCCAGGTTCGCACCAAGGGCCTCTAAGACATCAGCACTTCCGCACTGGCTGGAAACACTTCGATTTCCATGCTTGGCTACTTTAAGTCCTCCGCCTGCCACCACAAAAGCCGTAGTTGTGGAAACATTAAAGGTATTAGTCTCATCACCGCCCGTACCACAGGTATCAACAATGGTTTCCCGATCCACATTGATCTCATCCCTGTCTATGTCAACTGCCTCGTTGGAGATACGGATTCGCGTAGCCTTTTTTCGCATAACCCTGGCCGCACCAGTGATCTCTGAAATTGTCTCCCCCTTCATACGCAAGGCCGTTATAAAGGACCCTATCTGGGCATCTGTTGTCTTGCCCTCCATGATTTCGTCCATCACACCGACCATTTCATCTTCAGTAAGGTCAATGCCCTTTACTGCTTTTTGAATCATCTCTTTGATCATCGTTATTATCCCCCTTTTTGTTCGCTCGTCATATTTGCCACAGGGACAGTTCTGCGATTACTGACGCAAGAAATTCTCCAGAATCCTTTCTCCTTCTTGTGTAAGAAAAGATTCGGGATGAAATTGCACTCCTTCAACAGGTAAATCCTTGTGCCTGATTCCCATGATTTCACCATCCGAGGTCTCGGAAGAGACTACAAAGCATTCAGGCAAATTACTGCGCCTTACCGCCAGGGAATGGTATCGAGTTGCCTCGAAAGGCTGACAGACCCCATTGTAGCAGCCTTTGCCGTCGTGGTGAATTTTGGAAACCTTGCCGTGCATAAGGTCTTTGGCTGATACTATTTCGCCCCCAAATGCTTCCGCAACGGCCTGGTGTCCAAGGCATACTCCCAAAACGGGAATAGACTTGGCAAAATGCCTGATGGCTGCCAACGAAATGCCGGCGCCACTGGGCACACCTGGTCCTGGAGAAATAACAAGTCTGTTTGGTTTAAGCTTGCCAAGATCAGATATGGAAATCTCATCGTTTCGGTAGATCTTCATAGTCTCTCCCAAGCCACCGAATGCCTGAACAAGATTATAAGTAAAGGAATCATAGTTATCGATAATAAGTATCATTGCTGTACTCCGGTTACGTAGAACTAAGTTTTATGGCCTCAAATAGCGCTGAAGCCTTATGAATTGTTTCATTATATTCATTAGTAGGGTTTGAATCGGCCACAATTCCTGCGCCTGCCTGGATAAAGGCCCTTGCATCCTTCATAAGTATAGTACGTATGGTAATGGCAAGATCCATGTTTCCATCAAAACCAAAATATCCCACTGCCCCCGAATAGGGACCACGCCGACATGGTTCCAATTCGTGAATAATCTCCATGGCCCTAACCTTTGGCGCACCGGAGACCGTTCCAGCGGGAAAAGATGCCCGTAAGAGATCAAAGGCTGTTAACCCGTCTTTCAACACTCCTTCAATATTGGAAACAATATGCATAACATGGGAATAACGCTCTACAATCATAAGATCGCTAAGTTTAACTGTCTTAAACTCTGAAACACGTCCCACATCGTTTCTTGCCAGATCGACCAGCATCACGTGTTCTGCTTTCTCCTTGGGATCGGCCAGAAGCTCCGCTTCAAGCTCTTTGTCTTCGGTCGCGGTTTTTCCCCGAGGCCTTGTTCCGGCAATAGGCCTAAGTGTTATATGTTTATCTTCGAGTCGTACCATCACCTCAGGAGAAGAGCCAAGCAAAGCAGTCCCGTCGAATTGCAGATAGAAAAGATAGGGCGACGGGTTTATTCTCCTAAGCGCACGGTATACCTCAAAGGGCTCAGTACTAGTGGCGGTCTCAAAGCCTTGAGAAAGGACCACTTGAATGATCTCTCCCTGGCGGATATAGTCCTTAGCCTTTGATACCATCGATTCAAATTCTTCCCGTGAGATCTTGCTTTCAATCCGGCTCGGAGAAGATTCTTGACGAGGCCTTGTTCCAATACTGGTACATTGTGTTAAACGATCAACAATATCCACGATACGTTCCGCAGCGTTGTCATAATAGGCTCCAGGTTCAGCCCCTTCGCTCAAATGGACATTAAAAACAACCTTGATCGTTTGTTTAAGATTGTCAAAAATCAATACGACCTTTGGAACCATAAACCAGGTATCTGGAACACCAAGTTTGTCTGGTAGCTGATCGGGGATCGCTTCAAAGAAAGAGACTGTTTCATAGCCTATATAACCAACGGCTCCACCAAAAAAGCGTGGCAAGCCTTCGACTTTGGCAGGTCTATAGGATGTAAGATATCTTTCGAGGAGTTGGAGAGGTTTCTTAACTTTTGTTTCTTCAGTTCCGGCGTCTGACTCGATAGTTACGTTGGTCGCTTTGCTTTTAAAGGTAAGCATAGGCTCCATTCCCATGAAGCTGTAACGGCTCCAGCGCTCACCCCCTTCCACGCTCTCAAGAAGGAAGCTGTACCGGTCTGGCCTAAGGGCCTTAAAAACACGGATTGGTGTCTCGGTATCGGCAAGGATTTCCTGATAGACTGGAATTAGGTTCGCGGCTTTAGCCTTAGGAAAAGTTGAGGTTTTAGCAAGTTTTATGAACGCATCTTTTGTGGGAAATATATTTTCTTTCATTTACACCTCTACTCCTAATCATTTCACAAATAAAAAGGCCGTAAGTTTATTACCCACGGCCTTAAAAAGATATAAAAAAAGCCGTGGGCCTTGAAGTGGCTCACGGCTTTAGCTCAAAGTTGAATAAAAGCTAGCCCGGCGGGCACACTCCAAGGGTTGTGCACCACCACCAAGACCAGTTATTTGTCAGATATATAGTCAATGTCTTTGATTCCTTTCTTTATTAAAACAATTATATCAATCACCGCACACTCTGTCAACACTTTTTTAATTTTGGAATTGTCAAAACTTTGGCAATTGAAGTGAATGTCAAGGAGGCTGTCCGATCTCGGACGGCCTCCTTGACATTGGTCTCTGTTAATTCTTACTGCGTCTTGCCGCGGTACGGTTCGTGCGTAATAAAACACTGATTTGCATTTTCATGATATGGGGAAACTGCTCGCCGAAGATGGCCTTTTCATAAGCCGTAGGCGCAAACCCGCGGAGAACGCCGCATTTGGACAAAATATACCTTTTATGAATGGATACTAGCTTGATTCGCCATCCTGCTCGTCAACGACCTCATCAGTGTCCCAGTTAATTAGTGGCGTATTGCCATTTTCCCCTTTTTGATGTTCTAGTTGTGGAACAGACTTGGCACCATGTTTATATTCAAGCTGCATGCGGTATTTATCGACTTCGACCTGACTATCCATTGTTTTTTTTGCCAAAAGGAACTTCAAGTATATAATCCACACCATAATGGCAAAAACTGCGAGCCCCACAAACAGAAAAACCCACTTGAATCTGACCAGGGTCTCAACACCAGCCTCTCCTAAATAGATCACCAAGTTTGGCAAAATCCAGTAAGCAATGACCGCCAAGAATATGGCAGCCCCGACTATAAAAATATTGAACTTTTGGACCCCGCCAATAATCTTTTCCATGCGCGTCTTGTAGCGACCCTCGGATGGAGACCGTTCACTATCCCTTTTCTCTTCACCATAGAAGATCGCTGTATATGCTCTCAGTATGAAAACAAAGCCCAAAATAAGTCCAAGGGGGATCCCAACTGCGGCAACAAACCAGGCCCTGAATGGAAAGGGAAGGTCCTTTTTTGCTAGTCTTCTCCGATACTCTTCTACGGGGCCATGGGCCTTTTCAAAATGATACACATTAAAGTCAGTAAGGTTCTTGCCATCTGTTTCATAGATCATATCCCCTTTTTTATCTATAAATTGAAGCCTATAATGGTTGCCCGACCTGAGGGCGGCAACTGCGAAGATTCCCAATTCAAGTAAAAGTAAAAAGACAGAAATAGCAATGAACGCACTTCTGTGTCTTCTAATTATCCCTAATGCGTTTTCATTTCCTGGCATGGCAAGTCCCTTTTGGTTTTGTAAAAAACTGTTCTGCTATTGAGCGTATTTATGATATAGGTCTTTTAGTAGGAGAGTGTTTTTTAGCACAACACCTCAGTAACATTCAAGCCGTAAAAGAAGTTACACAAAAGCAAATAAAATGTCCGATAACCCTACAGATCCGCTTGACTGCTTTGGCCAACTGGAAAAGGTTTTTCCGATGGGCGAAGACGGGTTTCGCACCTCGCCGTCGGAATGTATGAAGTGTCCCATTGTAAAGACCTGCATACAGGCTGCCATGAAGGGCGCCGAAGGGCTTAAAATGGAGGAAAAACGCATTGACCGTGCCTATAAATGCGGGCTTATAGGAACATTCCAACGCTGGTCCCAAAAAAAACATGTCCGAAGAAAAATGGAAGAACAAGCAAAGAGGAGGGAAGATCAAAGGTAAACAAACGTCTCGGGAATTCTACAACCTGTTGAACTTATAGGAGTTTTGGCAGACCCGAAAAAGTCATTTTGGGAATGGCATGAACAGGAATGGGGATGCTGGGGTTCCTTTCGCACCCCTGCCCTTGTGATCTGTTCGCCCCTTCATGGTCAGAGAGATACGCTTTCTCTCCAGGTCAACGTCAAGGACGGTTACCATGACCTTCTGCTGGACCCTAACCTCCTGACGGGGATCCTTGACGAAGTGGTCAGCCATTTGACTTATATGAACCAGTCCATCCTGGTGCACGCCGATATCCACGAAAGCACCAAAGGCGACGACGTTGGTCACAACCCCGGGAAGCCTCATGCCGGAGCGAAGGTCGTCAATCTTTTTCACCCCTTCTGCAAAGGAGAATATCTCGAATTCCATGCGGGGGTCCCGGCCAGGTTTTGCAAGTTCGGCCAGGACGTCGGTTAGCGTGGGAAGCCCAATCTTGTCAGTGACGTATTGTGAGAGATCTATTTGTTTTCGAAGGGTTTCATCTTCGAGAAGATCCTTGACCGTGCAGCCTAGGTCGTTGGCCATGGCCTCCACGATGGGATATGCCTCGGGGTGAACTGCGCTGGCATCAAGGGGGTTGTCGCCGTTTCTTGTTCGGAGAAATCCTGCTGCTTGTTCGAAGGCCTTGGGGCCGAGGCGCGGTACCTTCTTCAGCTCCTCTCTGGAAGAAAACGGACCGTGTTCGTTTCTGTAGGCAATAGTATTCTTCGCGAGTTGTGGGCCAAGACCCGACACATATGCGAGGAGTTGTTCGCTGGCAGTATTGACTTCCACCCCGACCGCATTGACGCAGCTTGCCACAACGTCATCCAGGCTCATCTTCAGTGCCGGCTGATTCACGTCGTGTTGGTATTGTCCCACGCCGATCGATTTGGGGTCTATTTTCACAAGCTCTGCCAAGGGGTCCATGAGACGCCGGCCGATGGAAACCGCTCCACGAAATATCACATCCAGATCGGGAAACTCCGCCCTGGCCACATCTGAAGCAGAATAGACGGATGCCCCGCTTTCGTTGACCATAACCACCGGCAAATTTTCTGGCAGTCCGGAACCTTTCGAGTCTTTGACAAAGGTCTCCGTTTCACGGCCCGCCGTTCCGTTGCCTATTGCCACGGCCTCTATCTGATAGGTCCGGCACAAGTTGATTAGTGTTGACGAAGCAGCAGCTTTTTCCTTTTTTGATTTGAAAAGATTCAAGGTGTCCGTGGTGAGCAGTAGTCCTTGACGGTCCAAGCAGGCTACCTTGCAACCTGTGCGTATCCCAGGATCTATGGCAAGAATATTCTTTTGGCCCAATGGGGGGGCAAGTAGCAATTGGCGGAGGTTGTCGGCAAAGACCTTGATAGCCACACGATCAGCCCGTTCTTTGGTGTCCACGCGGATATCTGTTGCCATGGAACCAGAGAGAAGCCGTTTGTATGCGTCGTGGACGGCGTCCTTTACGTGTTGAGAGGCTGCGTTGTTGTCGCCCTTCATAAACATGGCCTCCAACAGGGCCAATGCCTCTTCTTCAGGAGGAGCCACCTTAAGGTTCAGGAAAACCTCTTTCTCGCCTCGGCGCATTGCTAGAACCCGGTGAGATGGTGCCTTGGCTGCCGGCTCTTTCCAATCGAAGTAGTCTCGGAATTTGGCCCCTTCTTGCTCCCTGCCGGAGATTACCTTGGTCCGAAAGATCCCTCTGTCGGCATAGAGCGCCCGCATCTTGTTCCGGGTTTCCTGGTCTTCGTTGACCCATTCAGCTATGATGTCTCTCGCGCCGGAAAGGGCTTCTTCCGTAGATTCCACCCCTTTTTCCGAGTCAACGAATGCCTCAGACTCACCTATGGGATCCGTGGTTTCTTCCTGCTTAAAGATTATTGCGGCCAAGGGTTCAAGGCCCTTTTCCCTGGCGATAGCTGCCCGTGTCCGCCGTTTCGGTCGGTAGGGCAAATAGATGTCTTCCAGGGTGGTCAATGTCTCGGCCGCGAGGATCTTTTCCTTCAGCTCCTCTGTCAGCAAATCCCTTTCCTCGAGTGACTTCAGTATGCTTTCCCGACGTTTGTCCAGTTCTTGTAATCTGGACATCCGGTCCCGGATGTCCGTTATGGCCACTTCGTCCAGGGAGCCTGTTGCCTCCTTTCTGTAGCGGGAAATGAAGGGAACCGTGCCACCCTCCTCAAGCAGTTTGACCGTGGCCATGACCTGGTTTGGGCCAAGGGCAAGTTCATGAGCGATTTTGGTTATGTGTGTTTCGTTCACGTCTACCTCATAAGGCTCAATATGTGGACAGCCTGAAAGAAAACCTGTAAAATGCCGAATTCTGAAGCGAGAGTTTTGCATAACCACAGGCTTTTATCAAGGAGCAGATGAAAACCGTTTTTGAAAAAGGACGTCACTCAGCAGGCAAAAAGAGCCTGGAGTGGGCTCGTGTGCGAAACGGCTCGCCTCAGGGCTTTGTTTTTGTCCCTCCCCTTATTGGCGGGAATGTGTCCCAACAGGTGATCGCCTTTCGATGGCTTGTCAGACAAGGATACGATCTTTTCTCTTTCAACTACTCGGGACATGGCGGCTCTTCCGGCAAGTTTTCCCTCGGGGCGAGCATTGGCGATACGCTCCATATGCTTGACCATGCTTTGCACTTGGGCAGAAAGGAGGGGTTGCCGTTTTTCGGTGTCGCATCATGCTATTCGGCGATACCGCTTCTGCATGCAACGCACCGCCTTGAAGAACCGATGAAAAAGCTCGTGCTAATCAATGCCATACCAAAGCTGGGTCCAAAGGCGGTGATCACTTCTTTTTTTTCCCATTATGTGAAGTCGTTGCCTGTTGAAGGGGTTTTTTTGGGGTTCAGTGCCGCTGTTGGACTCTATGCAGATTCGCTATTTCCCGGGGTTGTCAAAGGCAAGGACTTTTTCGGCGTTTTGGAGCGGAGCCGGGCCAGGCTGCTGAAGATGATCTCAGAATTTTTCACCCTGAACCCCTTGGAGGGTGTACGCTTGGCCACAACACCAGTCCTGTGCATTCATGCCCGGAAAGATTCGATTCTGGAAATCTATGGTGGTAGTGCAAAGACAACCTATCAAGACGATATCAGGCGGGTGTGTCCAAAGGCTTGCTTCAAACCGGTGGATGGAGATCACTTCCTCTCTCCGACCCCTTCGAAGGGAGAGGCAATGAAATCTATTACATCGTTTTTTCGGCAGAATATCAGAATGCGATCACAAGCGGGGCCAGGCTAGCTCCAGGCTCAATAAATGACAGAGATGTGATCGGGGACGAATCAAGATACAATCTATGTATGACTTTCAGGGGTCTGATTTCCAATAGATGGCACTCGATACCTTCACAATACCCTTCCTGCATCCCCCGGCTTGACATTTTCTGCGATTGCCGATAGAGATCTTGGCATAAGCTTTTGATATGAAAATAAAAGATGTTGGCAAGGAACAGTGTATTCTTGCGCCCCTTGTCCTGAGCCTGTGTGTATCGTTATCAACATCGGAATGACTTATGGTCAACTTAAAAAAACTGAAAATTCTTCACTTGCTCAGTCAGAGACCGGATTCAACTGGTAGTGGTATATATGTGCAAGCCATGATTCGGGAAGCAAACGCTTGTGGCTATGATAATTATCTGGTTGCGGGTGTTCGTTCGGTTTGTTGTGATGACACTGACTGCATTGAGCAAGACAAAACCATGTTTGTGAATTTTCATAATGCCGATGTTTCCTATCATATCCCCGGTATGAGTGATGTAATGCCTTATGAAAGTACCAGATTTTGCGACCTTTCCGAAGAAGATCTCTGCGAATATGAAAAGGCTTTTTCCGAAATACTTAAAAATGCTGTTCACAAGTTTAAACCAGATATCATTCACAGCCACCATCTATGGATTGTCAGCTCTATGGCTCGCCAACTTTTCCCGAATATTCCGATGGTAACTACCTGTCATGGCTCGGACTTGCGACAATTCCAGAATTGTCCTCACCTTCAAGAAAGGGTTTTAATCGGATGCCGGGAAATTGATGTTGTAATGGCTTTAAGTGAGGCACAAAAAAATGAAATTATACGCTTTTACAATCTGGCTCCTGAAAAAATTATTATTGCCGGTGCCGGTTATAACGACAGTCTGTTTTATTTAGACACAAAACCAAATCCTGATCCGGTGCAATTGGTGTATGCAGGGAAGCTGAGTAACGCCAAAGGTGTCCCCTGGTTTTTGCGTGCTTTACAATCAATCAGTTCTCCCGCATGGCAATTACATCTTTTGGGCAGTGGCAGCGGAGAAGAAAAAGAGTATTGCCTCATGCTGGCGAAGGAATTGGGGGACAAGGTCCGTGTCTACGGCGCACTTTCCCAAAAGAGTTTGGCTAAGATAATGAGACACTCTCATATTTTAGTGCTGCCTTCTTTTTATGAAGGTTTACCCCTTGTTATCTTAGAAGGTCTGGCCAGCGGTTGCCGAATTGTTGCCACTGATCTTCCGGGAACTAAGGAAATACTTGGCGATTCTGATACAGATTTTATAACCTTTGTCAGGACACCACGATTACGTTTTACCGATCAGCCATACCGGGAAGATGAATATACATTTGAACAAAATCTAAAAAAAGCGACTCAGCAACAGATTAATGTTGTATCCAAGTGCGCGCAAATTTATTTATCACCAATTCAGGACAAACTTGACTCTTATACCTGGACAGGCATATTTAAAAAAGTCAGAGAAGCTTACCTGGCATGTTTAATCTAATTTACTGTATTAACTGCAAATGACATAGCTAACATGGCATTGCACTCGGACGCAAAGGATTCCGGTCGCTATCGCGCCTTCCACCCTTTGAGACCTTAGCGTTATAGATATTTCCGTATTATCAGACATCTGCTTTGCCAACGATCCGATAATCCACATTTTGTAATGAGGGCAGGCTATCTGCCGAGGCCTCCTGTGTCCAATATGCCCGCCCAACCACCCCAGTGATAAAAGACGCCTGGCCGGCACTCCCTAATGGCTTGACTCTAGGCTGTCTCTAGATTAAAGTTTTGGGGTTGTTTCTGAGGCTTCTTGTGGGAGTTAAATGGCTGAAAAAAGGCAAAAATTGGCGGAAGTGCATGGGAATCGAACCCACCCGGGACGGTTCTAGCGCCCCACACCGGATTTGAAGTCCGGGAGCCCCACCAGCGAGCTACCCACTTCCGAAGTTAATTTTTAAATATAATTGCTTTCGGCTCAATTTGTCAATCTTTTTTAGGAAGAATGGGGGTGCATCGGTGATTATGGTAGATAGTGAGCGTTTGGCGGAGATCTTCAAGAGATTGGTTCAAATAGACAGTATTTCCAGAAAGGAAGGGGCTATAGCGAAGGTGCTGGAGGAGATCTTTAGATCGATGGGGGCCGAAACGGTCTTTGATGGAGCTGGTCTAAAGGTCGAAAGTAACACAGGAAACCTTATTGCAAGGTTTCAAGGCACTAAACATGTTCCTCCGCTTCTTTTAAATGCCCATATGGATACAGTCAAACCAGGTGAGGGAATAAAGGTCCGGTTTTCCGATGGACTTTTTACAAGTGACGGTACCACTGTTTTGGGCGGAGATGATAAGTCCGCCCTCGCTGTTATTATTGAAGCTATCAGGGTGCTTCAGGAAAGAAAAGTTCCTTTTGCTCCACTTGAGATTGTACTCACCATTTGCGAAGAGATTGGCCTGTTGGGGGCGAAGAAGCTTGACTATTCTTTGCTTAAGGCACGATGTGGCTACAGCCTGGATGCGACCGATACTGAGGGAATTGTTACGCGGGCGCCTGCTGCCAACCGGTTCGATCTTACGGTCTACGGCCGGGATGCCCATGCAGGCGCTGCCCCGGAAAAGGGGATCAACGCTATTCAGGTTGCCAGCCGAGCCATTTCAGGGCTCTCTATTGGACGTATTGACGAAGAGACTACAGGCAATATCGGGTTGATTAATGGGGGAACTGCTACCAATGTGGTTCCTGATAAGGTGAAAGTAGCCGGTGAGGTTAGAAGTCACAATCTTAAGAGGTTGTCTGATGAGACAGATAAGATTATTCGGGCTTTTGAACATGAGGTTTCAGTTTATAGAGAGACCTTTCCATCAGATGACGGGCTTCCAAGGCTTGAAAGTCAAATTTATCAGGACTTCCCAGCGATGAATATCCCTGAGGATCACATGGTGGTAGATTTGGCCAGAGAGGCAGCGTCAAATCTTGGAAGCAATATGGAGCCAAAAACCAGCGGTGGTGGTAGTGATGCAAATATATTCTTTGAACATGGTATTGTCTGTGGAATACTTGGTACTGGGATGCAAGATGTCCACACAGTGCGCGAGTCGATCCGGTTGGCCGATATGGTAAAGTCAGTGGAGCTTTTAGTGGAGCTTATTGAGGCTTATACAAGAAGGGCTTGATCCTGTCCCCCGCTGTTTTGACTAGCAAGGGGTTGTGTGTTAAGAAATGTTGCCGTTGTATAATTACTGTATGGTTTCAAATACCTGAAAGCGATGATGTGAATGAAGACTGCCTACTTTGATTGTTTTTCCGGTGTGAGTGGCGACATGATTCTGGGGGCGCTGGCTCATCTTGGAGTGCCTGGAGACTTTATTGATGACAGCATTGGTCAACTCCTTCCCGGTGAGTTTCGTTTGAAAGTCGGTGCCTCTGAACGGATGAATATCCACGGTTTCAGGGCGGAAGTGATAGTCAAAAACAAGGGCAAATCGCGAAATTATAAACAAATCAGGGGGCTCATTGGAGAAAGCAAGCTTTCTGAAAGGGTAAAAACGACAAGCCTTAAGATCTTTTCCCGACTGGCAGAAGTTGAGGCGGCTATTCACGGTTGTGCCGTGGAAGACGTACACTTTCACGAACTTGGAGGTGTAGACGCCATAGTTGATATTGTGGGGGCCTCTTTGGGGATGGAATGGCTGGAGATTGAAAAGACAGTAGCTTCAGAGATACCAGTTGGAAGAGGCTTTATAGACTGCGCCCACGGAAGGCTTCCTGTGCCGGCTCCTGCCACTGTGGCACTCCTAAAGGGAGTGCCTGTATATGGTACGCAAGTCTCTTCTGAGCTGGTTACACCTACAGGGGCGGCAATCGTCACATCCCTTGCGGAAGATTTTGGTCCCATGCCTGGTATGCAAATTAGTGAGGTAGGCTATGGTGTTGGCGCCGCTAAACTAAAAGAGTGGCCGAACCTTCTCAGGGTCGTCATCGGAGCGTGTGAAGCTGTATCTGAAAAAGACCAGGTTCAAGTAGTTGAAACTAATATCGATGACATGAACCCTGAAATATTCGGCTTTGTTATGGAAAGGCTCTTTGAGGATGGGGCGCTTGATGTAATTTGGATACCAATCTTTATGAAAAAGAATCGCCCCGGGACTATGATTCAGGTCTTATGTGATAAAGGTAGGCGAGAAAAGGTGATAGAAAGGATCTTGTCAGAAACCACTGCAACAGGGGTGCGACACTACAGTGTAGAGCGACGAAAGCTTTTGCGCCGGGTTAAAGAGGCTACAACGAATTTTGGCAAGGTTCAGGTAAAAGAAATCTCTGGTCCAACGGGAAGAGTTGTCGTACCAGAATATGAGGATTGCAAAAGGATCGCCCTTAAAGAGAAGATCCCTTTAAAGAGGGTCTATGAACTGATTTCAAGGGAAATAGCGGAGCAGGGGCTCGCGCAAAAATAACTTCACATTTTGGCATCTCAGCTTCAGGCTATCTTTGCCCGATGCCTCATTTGCAAAATCCGCGAAATAGCTAGCTATTCCTGTGGTTTTGCTCAATCGGATCGGACAAATCTAACCCAAATATGCGCGCCAATTCTGCGAACTTGTTTTTGCGCGAGCCCTAGATAAGGAGGAGTTTGCATAAGATTCAACAAAAGTTTGTGGTGGTGTTGGCTACAGGCTTTTACTCAGGTTATGCACCCATTGCTTCCGGCACTTTCGGCACCGTGGTTGGCCTCCCTTTTTGCTACCTTCTTTCCAGGCTAGATCCGTTTGAGGCAATGCTTTATATGGTGTTTTTTGCTGGATTGGCGGTTTGGCTTGCAGGTGAAGCAGAAAAGGTATTTGAAGAAAAAGACAGTGGTTTAATCGTTATAGATGAGATGGTAGGCGTTCTTGTTACCTTGCTTTTTATACCCTGGGGCATAAAGAGTGTCGTAGTTGGTTTTTTCCTTTTTAGGCTGATGGATATTGTCAAGCCATTTCCCATAAGGAGATTGGAAAGGAGCTTGCCCGGCGGTTGGGGTGTTGTAGGCGATGATGTTCTTGCAGGCGTTTATGCAAATGTGGCATTAAGGGTTGTTATGGCATTCCTTTAGATGACGAATAATTTTCTTGAAAAGGAAGTAGCGGAGTTCCTCCTTTCGCTAAAGATAACTATTTCCGTGGCCGAGTCTTTAACTGGCGGCCTGATCTGTCATCGGCTTACTAATATCTCGGGGAGTTCTGACTATCTGGACATGGGCATTGTTACTTACAGCAACCGGTCCAAGATTGAGATCCTGGGAGTGCCTGAGGAGACAATCAAACAACATGGCGCTGTAAGCGAGGCATGTGTTCGGGCTATGGCAATGGGAGTTAGGCAGTTGGCAGGGACTGATTTGGGCCTTGCGGTAAGCGGGATTGCCGGACCTACAGGTGGGAGCCCTGACAAGCCGGTGGGTACAGTTCATGTGGCTTTGGCTTGGAACATGGGCGAGGATTGCCGTAAGTTTTTCTTTAAAGGTGATCGGGGGCGGATCAAGGAACAAAGTTCTACCGAAGCCCTTGTTATGATAAGCAAGTATCGTAAGTGGTATGGCTGATAAAATACGCACTTTCATAGCAATCAGTTTGCCAGACCACGTACTTCATGGTATTGGCAATGTGCAAGCAAGCCTTAAAAGGTCTGGTTTTAATATCAGATGGGTGCGTAAGGAGGGTATTCACCTTACGTTAAGGTTTCTTGGAGATGTTCCAAAGGTAAGAGTGGAGCAGATCAGCTCTGCTATTAGCGCGGCTGTCATGGGCTTTTCGCCTTTTACTTTGAAAGGGCATGGGGTTGGTGTTTTCCCCGACCTCAGACGCCCCCGCGTAGTCTGGGTCGGGATTTCAGGGAATTTGGAAGTGTTGCGCAATCTTCATGGCAAGCTGGAATCTCAACTCAAAGGTATTGGCTTTGCCAGGGAAAAGCGGCCTTTGAAAGGCCACCTTACGGTGGGTCGTATAAAGAAACGCATAGATAAGGCGGAACTTAAGACTGCCTTGGAGGGGTTGGAAGGCTTTGAAACAGACCCATTTACAGCAGAAGCTGTGATTCTATACCAAAGCACCTTGCGCCCCCAAGGGGCTGTGTATACGAAGCTGAGTGAGGTGAATTTAGGGGTTTAGAGATTCAGGTTTAGGCTTAAAGGGGAGGTCACTTATGAGTAGTCTGTCAGCAGATAAAGAAAAGGCGGTAGAACTGGCTATGAGCCAGATAGAGCGCCAGTTTGGCAAGGGCGCTATCATGAAGTTGGGAGACCAGGTGGTTGCAGATATTCCCGTTATTCCAACAGGATCTCTCGCTCTGGATCAATCTCTTGGGGTAGGGGGTATACCAAGGGGACGGGTCGTTGAATTGTTTGGTCCTGAGTCTTCCGGTAAGACAACATTAGCCCTTCACGTTGTGGCTGGGGCGCAAAAGGGGGGAGGTATAGCAGCCTTCGTTGATGCCGAACATGCCCTGGATATCAAATACGCCAGGAAACTTGGCGTAAATTGTGATGATTTGCTTGTCTCACAGCCGGACACAGGAGAGCAGGCCCTGGAGATTACCGAGGTCTTAGTGCGAAGTGGCGCTATGGACCTCGTGG
>MAVP01000043.1 GCA_001751075.1 Desulfobacterales bacterium S7086C20
TCAAGGGTGAGGCCGCCGGAAGGCTCGGCATTGCTCGACGTATGTTCCAAAAGAAACTCAAAAAACATGGCATGATGTGAAGTGGTGTGATATCTGGATTCTGGGATTTAGACTGGGATTTAGAAACGGTGGCCGAGTCTGCCGAAGGCGCCTTGCAGGCGAGGTGAAATTCCACTAGGAGGACACGGTATGGACTTACAGGAATGGAATCAAGGCCGACTGCTCGACGTATCGGGGCGTTACTGGATGAGTTGTACACTGCATGCCGGCGTGAAGCTCGATGTGTTTACCATTATAGGAGAGGAACAGTGTCCCGTTGCAAATATTGCAGAAAGACTGGATGCGGATCAACGGGGGGTCGAAATGCTTCTCAATGCACTTGCCGCGATGGGTTTGCTGGAAAAGGCCGGTGACCGGTTTTCCAATACGCCGGCAAGCAGAACGTTACTCTCAAAAGATTCTGCCGAGTATATCGGCCACATAATCACACACCACCACCATCTGGTGGATTCATGGTCCAAGCTGGATCAAGCGGTTAAAAGCGGAAAAGCGGTGAGGGCACGGGCATCTTACAGCGAGGAAGAATGGCGCGAGAGTTTCCTTATGGGGATGTTTAATCTGGCAATGAAGATCGCTCCCCGTGTGGCAAAGACAATCGATCTTTCCGGAAAACGCCATCTGCTTGATTTGGGCGGCGGGCCGGGGACCTATGCCATCCATTTTTGCCTAAACAATCCACAGTTGAGGGCGACGGTCTATGACCTTCCCACGACCCAACCATTTGCGGAAAAGACCATTTCAAGGTTTGGTCTTACGGATAAGGTAGAATTCATTCCCGGCGACTATCTGGAACAAGACATCCCGGGTGTGTATGACGTGGCTTGGCTTTCCCACATCCTTCATGCTCAGGGCCCCAAAACCTGTCGGCGGATTATTGAGAAAACTGTTTCCGCCCTGGCGTCCGGTGGTAAGCTTATTGTTCATGACTTCATTTTGAACAACACGATGAACGGCCCTGTTTTCCCGGCACTGTTTTCCCTGAACATGCTCTTGGGCACCAGGGCGGGTCAGTCATATGCGGAAGAACAGATTATTGACATGCTTTCCAGCGCCGGCGTAAAGGCAATCGAGCGCATCCCTTTTCAGGGGCTGAATGATTCGGGTATCATCATGGGAGTGGCTTGAGCGCCGGAGCACTGTATAACCTCCTTTAGTTTAAAACTTCCTGCAATCGCCCGTCCGTGATGTGAAGAATTCTTCCGGCATGACCGGCACATTTATGGCTGTGGGTGACC
The DNA here is from genome assembly GCA_001751075.1 of Desulfobacterales bacterium S7086C20. Classification (GTDB taxonomy): domain Bacteria; phylum Desulfobacterota; class Desulfobacteria; order Desulfobacterales. The sequence goes on from MAVP01000043.1 coordinate 1,296, forward strand.
ATGACAATGGTCATGCCATCGCCATTGAGTTTGAGCAGGAGGTCCATAACGTCCCCGGATGTTTTGGTGTCGAGATTTCCCGTGGGTTCATCGGCCATCAACACAGGCGGTTCATTTACGATTGCCCGGGCAATAGCAACCCGCTCTTTTTCCCCCCCGGAGATCTGGCTTGGCAGGCGGTTTGCCTTGTCCGCCAGTCCTACCCAGGCCAAGGCATCTTGTGCCATAGCCACTTTTTCTTTCCTGCTGACTTTTACAATCGCCAGTGGTAACATGACATTTTCCGCAACAGTCAAGTAGGGCATGAGATGGAAGCTTTGGAATATGAAGCCGAGAAATTCTCTTCGAAAGTCCGCTCTTTGCTCTCTCTTGAGTTCGTAGATATTAATGTCGTCAACAATGTATTCCCCGGAAGTAGGGGCATTCATCGCCCCCATTATGGAAAGGACCGTCGACTTACCCGCCCCTGACTCTCCCATGATTGCGACAAACTCACCGGCAGAAATCTGAAAACTCATTCCTCTTACCGCCTCGACGGCAGATTCTCCTCGTCCGTAATGTTTGACCAAGTCTTTCGCCACTATATAGCTCATCTTTGTTTCTCCAAACGGTGACTGTTTAGCAAAAAGGCCTCCTACCTCATATGGCGACCAAACGCTTCAAGACGTCATTCTAGATCGCCCTGAGTGCTTCATTCGGATCTAGTCGAGCGGCGATAACCGCCGGATAAATGCTGGACACTAGACCCACACACAGGGCAATGGCAAGTGCCCATGCGGCAAGCTCAAGATTGAATGGGACCGGGGCACCTTGGTTTTCCCCAAAGATGTATAAGGCCCCTTTTGTCGCGCCAAAGCCCACGACATAACCCAATATCCCGGCCACGGCGGAGATGACTCCGGCCTCCAGTAGTATTATTCTCATAACATGACTTCTTCGAAAACCGATCGCCCGGAAGATGCCGATCTCTCCCGTACGTTCTCTGACGCTTCCCATCATGGTTACAAACACCACAAGGCTACCCACGAGAACGACCACAGCTGAAATGCCGTATGAGAACTGCTTGAACTGGCCCAGCGTTTCCATACGTCCCTTGACAACCTGTTGGATGGCCATCACCTTGGCCCCGGGCAGTACATCGGTGATCTGCTTCACCATGGAATCGATGGGGCAATCCTGGCAGAGGGCTGAAACCTCGGCCATAGAGATCCGCCCCTCTTTACCAAGAAGCGACTGTGCCGTTTCCAGGCGTGCAAAGATCAATTGGTCATCTTGAGAGCCAGTCGGTTGCAAGATGCCCGAAACGACGAGGCTCCGGTCTTTGACCATCATGCGATCTCCCACACCAAGGCCCATAATGCGAGAGGCTTCAGCACCTAAGAGTACACCGTTTTCGTCGGGCGCCGTACCTTCCAGCTTCCACCATGGTTTCAGAATTTCAGTGGTTTCAAAGTTGATACCTGCCAATAAACTTCTGTGTTCCGCCACGGTGATGACACCCAGTACCAAGGGGCCAACGGCGGCGATGTTTGCCACATTTTTAATCGATTGAATGTTTCGTAGCGCTTCTTGTTGGATTTCTTCCATTTCAAAAGAGACCCCGCCAAGCGACAGGCCGCCATAGGTCAACGACAGGTTTTCTGTTCGAGGAACAATGAGGATATTTGCTCCGTACTTTTCCAACTTGTGGTTGATGTCACGGGTCATGGCTTCGACAAGGCTGATCAGGCCCACCACTGTGGCAATACCGATGAGAAGCCCAGCAAGGACAAAACCTGCCTTTGCCTTGCGGCGCATCATGTTTCGAAATGCAATGTCTCTCAGATTCATGCTTAACTCCTTTTGGAAAAGTCAAAATACTGCTTTCCTGCCAAGATGTCTTCTACCTGTATAACGACCTCACTGTTTCCTACCGTTCTCGTCAGTGGGGCAGGATTGCATCCCCCTTTGACCTCGTTTACCAAGACAGAAGCAAACTTTCGGCCACAATTTCGACAGACCATGACATCTCCTTCTTGGTAATACCCTTTGCCCGCCGGCCAACAAACATCACAGGCATCAAAAGCAGAGCGGATCACGCCATCGGAGCTCTTTAGGACAAAATACTTGATGCTCATTCCTTCATCAGCCTTGTACTGAAAATGTCGTGCATTGCCGTCGTCAAACAGATTGACCGGGTACGTAATCGCCGTTGCCGACCGTTCAACAGGTGCCGAGGTGGCCACGAAAGACGTTGTGTCTTTGTTTCCGACAACAAAATAAGCCGCGGCGACAACGAGCAGCAGGATCCCAATGATAATGGGGGCTTTGGGTAAGCCTTTGTCCTTTTTTGTTCCTAAGACAGCTTCTCTTTTCCGTGCATTTTTGTCTTTCGTGTTGTTTCGATTCTTGTGAGAATTCCTATTTTTAGACATGGGTAGGCCCCTTTCTCTTCTAGTGTACTTTTATGTTTCTTATAGGTCCGTCCGCACCTCTGGGCAAAACCCTTTGGTGGGCCGAACGAAGGTGATTACGTCTTGAGTCGTAATTATAGACAGGTATTTAGCACAGCAGGGATACGTTGATGAGGTAAAGTGGTGAGGGTGGGCTTTTACAAGAGCCCCCAGCCGTAACAGCAAAACCTTGAAAGGTTTCAGGCTCGGATTCTACACTGGTTGTTGCAACGGGGTTCGGATGCACCGGGTTGTCTGTTCTGGGCAAGGTAGAGCATGCAATATCCTTGACCTGAGAATGGCGGTTCCGGGAAATATCGCAGGGGATCGTTTGCGTCCCGCAACAACATTTCATAGGTTCAGGCGCTGCCCTTACACCCACATGTTCAAGGGTCTTTGTGGGCGGCTGCATGCAGCACTGGTAGGTACAGGCATGCAGGGCGGGCATTGCCCCTGTCATGAGAAACCACAGGGCAAGGCCAAGCGAAAAGGTCATTTTTACGAACTTGTGAACCATGAAACTGTCATCCTCCGTTGACAACTATCGCTAGACCCCTGGCCGCGACAAGAGAGCCTGGTTAGTTGCCTCTTTTTGTAAATAGAGGCCAGCAAGATCCATACCATTTTACTCGTATATAAATATATACAGTGATGACAAAGCGTTAGACCTTTTGTTTTCAGGACTTCAACTTCTGAGCCCAGGGGTGACCCAACCCCATTAGGTAACAAAGTGCCACATTTCTCAGTAAAATTTTGCTCACTCATAATCCCGTTGCCAGGGCAGGACCTTTATTGTTGGACAAGGGCCTGCGTCTTGCGTATGGGAGTGATATTTTTCCAAAGGGGACCTTTTAGAGCCATGCCCAGGGCTACATACTACAGCCGTCCTTACAGTGGGCCGTTCTCGGCAGAAAAAACCTTTTCATGGTTTTCACCTCCCTCCGTGGTGAGTGTGAAAAGTCCTTGGGCCCTAATGCCTACAGGTTCCAAGGCTATTCAATGCGGTTGTTACATATGAGGCCGGAGATGCGACGTCTGTCGGTCAGACCAACCGGTTTTTCATAGTAATATGGTAGAATATAGTGCTTACTGCGCTCCATGTCAAGGGGGCGGCCGCGACCGGTACGGTTCCGTCAAAGTCAGTAGCTTCGTGAATGATTGTTTGATATTGCCCTGCATCGTGGGTCTTATACCTTGACGAACCCCACAGATATGGCGTAGGATTCCAGCAAAATCCCACTTAGCGGATGTTAAGAAAAATCCGTCCAAACAGGTACTTGACGAAGACTGATTTGATGCCGTGACGCACTTCTGGCGGTGGAAGGCGGCGGCGGACCCATCATTGTCCTTCAAAGAGGTTGTGCAAAGCGCTTCAGTACGCGTTACGATAGGGAAATTCCCATGACAAGACGATTGACATACGAAGAGTTGGAAGAAAGAGTCCATGAGTTGGAAGCCAAGGTGGCTGAACGGGGCCGTGGGATGGATGAGATGTCTGAGAATGCCGCCTCAGGCTTATCTGAGATCCTGGAGGCCCTGAAAGAGATCGCGTCTGGAAATCCTCAGGTCAGAATAGATGAGACGCCAGGATCTGACTTGATTGCAAAGATAAAAAGATGTGTCAACAGCACCGCTAGAAATCTTTCAGAGATTGTCGACTTATCCCATGAATTTGCCATGGGCCTGGCGGAATATTTTGACGTATTGCACAAGGCTTCAGAGGGTGATCTGACCACCAGGGTGCGTGGAAGTTCCCACATAGAGTTGCTGGAAGCCCTCAAGCAGATGACCAACGGAATGATAGAAAGCGTATCAAGGGAAATGGATAACCGAAAGCGGGCAGAAGAGCAAACCCAACAGCAAACCGAGTTTTTGAGTTTGATACTCGAATCGCTGCCACATCCTTTTTACGCAATCAATGCCTCTGACTATAAAGTAACCATGGCCAATTCAGCGGCCCACAAGGGGACGTTACCAGACAACATTACGTGCCATCAACTCACGCACAAGAGCGATAACCCCTGTGGGTCGGCTAGCCATCCCTGCCCCCTAGAGGCCATACGGAAGACAAAAAAACCTGTCATCGTGGAACATCTCCATTATGACAAAGATGGCAATCCGAGACATGTTGAGGTCCATGGTTATCCCATCCTTGACGCCGATGGCAATCTTTCACAAATCATTGAATCGTCTTTGGACATTACAGCGCGGAAGCAGGCTGAAGAGGCGCTACGCGAGAGCGAACGCAAGTACAGCACATTGGTCAACAATTCACCGACGGGAATCTATATTGACCAGGGCGGGAAAATTGTTTTTGCCAACACTAGGCTTGCACGGATTTACGGATACCCGAAAGAGGAACTCATCGGGATTGCCTCTCGCCAGTTGGTCCATCCGGAAGATAAGGCGTTTACGGATGACATTCGAGAAAGAAGGTTGAGAGGTAAAGAAGCCCCATCGGAATACGACGCCAGAGGACTGACGAAGGGTGGGGAAACGGTCTGGATCAAGAGGAGAAATACCCGCATCGAGTACCTGGGTAAGCCTGCCATACTTGGCAATGTGGTTGACATTACCGAACGGAAACATGCCGAGGAGGCACTCAAGGCCTCTGAACAGGAGCTGAGGGAATCAGAGGAGAAATACCGGACACTTTTTGACTATGACCCCAACTCCATTTTTTTGTTGGAGCTCGGGACCTTTAACATACTAGACGTGAATGCCCGCGCCCTGGCATGTTACGGTTATGAAAAGGAGGAATTGATTGGGAAGTCCTTCTTGGAACTGGGCGCCGGTGATTTTGACGACGGTGTGTTGTCTACCACCGAGCTGTTGTCCACTACGCTTTGCAGTGCCCATCCCAAGGTTCAGCACCGACGAAAAGACGGGGGCCATTTCTACGTGGATGTCTATGCCTGCAGGACGAAGCATAGCCGAAAGTATGGCATCATCGCAACCACTGTGGATGTCACGGAAAGCCTTGTGAAGGAAACACAGCTCATTCAGGCCAGCAAGATGGCGACCCTTGGCGAGATGGCCACGGGTGTAGCCCATGAGTTGAATCAACCGCTTTCCGTCATCAAGACGGCAAGTACATTTCTGAAGAAAAAGGTGGATCAGAAAGAAGGCATCAAGGATGAGATCTTAAAGACCATGGCAGAGGAGATTGACAGCCATGTTGACCGGGCGTCACGGATCATCAACCATATGCGGGAGTTTGGCCGGCAGTCCGAAGTGAAAAAAGAAAAGGTACAGGTAAACGAACCACTCAACAAGGCCTTAGAAATCTTCAGTCAGCAGTTGATTCTAAGAGAGATAGCCGTGACTAAGGAACTGGGAGAAAACATGCCGCCTGTTTTAGGCAATGCCAATCGATTGGAACAAGTGTTTATCAACTTGCTTATCAATGCCAGGGATGCCATTGAAGATCGGTGGCAAGGGGAAGAACACGGTAAGGCTGACAAAAAGATTATGCTGAAGACGAGTCTAAAGGGAAAGCAGGTGCTCATTGAAGTTGCCGATACGGGCGCCGGCGTTCCAAAGGCGATAGAGAACAAGATTTTTGAACCGTTTTTTACCACCAAGAAGGTGGGAGAAGGTACAGGTCTGGGTCTTTCAATCAGTTACGGCATAATCCAGGAATATGAAGGGACCATTCGTGCCGTGTCCGGAAAACACGGCGGTGCCAGCTTTGTCATAACTTTCCCCGTGGCTGGAGAAAAGCGATGAAAGAAACGGTTTTGTTGGTAGATGATGAAGAAGGTATCCGCAATGTCCTGAGCATATCCCTGGCTGATGCCGGATATGAAGTGCACACTGCGGAAAGTGCAGTGAAGGCCTTGGAGATATTTAGAAAGCTTTCCCCTGCTATTGTATTGGCTGACATCAAGATGCCCGGGGTGGACGGTATGGAGCTTCTTCGGAAGGTAAAAGAAGAAAGGCATGATACGGAGGTCATTATGATTACGGGCTATGGTGACCTTGACCTGGCCGCTAGAAGCAAGGAGCTGGAGGCCACTGATTTTGTAACCAAGCCGATCAGCCAGGAGGCCCTCGAGATTGCTCTAGAACGGGCACAGGAAAGAATCCGAGCCAGACAAAGGGACAAAGCCGGTTCCGGAATCCCCAGCTTCGCACAGTAGAAGGTTGCCGTTCACAGTGTTATTCCCTCCCAGTATTTCACCCTCTCCTGGCGTTACGATCCCAGATCCCGCCTGATAATGAGACCTTTGCAAAACGCCCTTTTTTGCCCGATTGAGCGCTATGCTTCACTTCGTGTCTGCGTCAGGCTCAAATTTTGGCACTTTAGTGAAGCTTTAGCGCTATCCTCGAAATACTCAATGTATAGCGCTTCAGGCTGCGCCTGAGGCTTGAGAACATTACCTGTGGTTAAAATTTTCGCCTTTCTTGAACTCTAACAAAAATTTGTATTTTTCAAAGGTCTCGCTGAGGGATGATGAATATCACAAAGGTCTCAGTTATGAGTAAAGGGCAGGGGTAGGCCACACGGAAAAAGGATAATGCCTCGATTGTTGCACGTTAGACGCTTAAATGATGTAGTTATGACCTGTTTGAAATAGCTAACCTCGATCAAATGTGCTATGGTAACAAAATTTCGAAAAATAGACAAACACTCGTTTTGAGCCCGTTTCTTGTATGACTATCAGGAGGACTGTGATGAAAAGAATCGGATTTGTTTCTACACGCATTGCCGGCACAGATGGCGTGACCTTGGAAATCTACAAGTGGTATCAAGTTCTGGAAAGGAATGGATACGAGTGCTATTTTTTTGCAGGAGAACTAGACACTCCTCCTGATCGGTCATTTTTTGAGCCTAAGGCCCATTTTGAGGATCCCGAAATTTTGGAAATCCATTCAGCCTGCTTTGGAACCACAAGCCGCAAAGCATCGCTTTCTGCAAGGATTCAGGAGCTAAAAGACTACCTTAAGGCAAGGCTTCACGAGTTCTGCGATCAGTTTAAAATTGACCTACTCATTCCCGAAAACGCCTTGGCCATTCCAATGAACATCCCTCTCGGCTTGGCCATCACAGAACTGGTGGCCGAGAAAGCGATGCCGACTGTGTCTCATCACCACGATTTTAGTTGGGAACGCAAACGCTTCCTCGTTAACGCGGTGCAGGATTACCTTCAGTGTTCCTTTCCGCCGAATCTGAGGTCTATGCGCCACGTGGTGATCAATTCCGAGGCCTCCCGACAATTGAGCTACCGGAGAGGTCTCAGCAACGTGATTGTTCCCAATGTATTTGATTTTGCAAGTCCGCCTCCGCCCTCTCCCAACGGCAAGTTACTCCGCGACGAACTCGGTTTTGAAGATAATGACCTTTTTGTCCTTCAACCGACGCGAATTGTACCGCGGAAATGGATTGAGCGGGCCATTGAGCTGGTAAGCCTCTTGAAACTGAATCGTCCGCGATTGGTGGTTTCTCATGAGTCCGGTGATGAAGGGGGCCTTTATGCCCGGAGGGTTATAGAATATGCCGAGCGTCTGGGTGTGGAAGTCATTTGCATAAGCAAAATAATCGGCCCTGCCCACTGTTTTGAGGCCAGGCATGACAAGAAATATACTATGGATGATATCTATCAAAATGCTGATCTGGTCGCGTACCCCTCGGGTTATGAAGGATTCGGAAATGCCTTTCTGGAGGCGATCTATTTCAAGAAACCGATTGTGGTAAACCGCTATTCGATATTTGTAGAGGACATCGAGCCCTGTGGATTTGAGGTAATCCCATTTGAATCGTTTATAACCCAGGAAGTCGTTGATCAGATCAAGATGTTTTTGGAACCAAACCATTTGAGCCGTACGGCTGACAAGAATTACGAGCTAGGCAAAAGTTATTTCTCTTATGAGGTGTTGGAAAAGAAACTCCTTCCTTTGATCGAATCCTTTGGGTAGCCATAGTCTTCAGGCGATCTGACAAATTTCAAGATAGGGCTCTTGGGCTCATAAACAGGATATAAGAAACATGACGGATAAAACTCTACGTATTGGAATATTGCATTACTCGTGCCCGCCGGTTATCGGCGGTGTGGAAGAGATTCTCAGCCTGCAAGCCTTCTCTTTTCACCGGATGGGCCACTCGGTTTCAGTTCTGGCCGGCATGGGAGAAGTCTACACAAAGGAATTTCCCGTACACATAAAACCGGTGTTAGGTTCCAAGAATGCTCAGATCATCAAGGCCCATGAAGAGTGCAAGAAGGGGGATAAAAGCTCCTTAGAAAAACCTACAAACAGGATCTATAGAATCCTGAAAGACTGGTCGCGTGAGCTTGATGTCGTCTTAGCCCACAACGTGCTCCACATGCCGTTCAACCTTCCTCTGACTCTTGCCCTGCATCGTTTGGCTGATTCAAAAAATTGTCCGGTCATCGTCAGTTGGGCCCACGATTCGCCTTACTTCCAGGCCAGTCCACCTAAGTATCTTGACAGCCCTCCTTGGCTGGTCCTTAAATATCCACATCCAAATATACACCACGTGACAGTTTCGGAATCACGAATGGAGCTGTTTGAGAAACATTTTGGCGAAACCTCCTGGAAGGTAATACACAACGGGATTGACCCTGCACGCTTTTTCTATCTTGATGCAAAATCCGTGAGACTATCAGAGGAACTTGACCTATTTAATCGCGACCTTGTAGTGGTGCAACCATCTAGGATAACGCCGCGGAAGAACCTGGAGCTTTCCCTCCACATTATTCGAGGGATCAAGCTTTTGGGCCATAATGTCCTTTTTATGCTGACAGGGGCCTATGATCCACATGAAGAACGGGCCGTGGCTTATTATCGAAGGCTCAGGTACTGGATAGACGAACTTGAGCTGCAGGACAATATTGCAGTTTTAGCGGAATACAGATTTTGCGACAGGAAGAAACTTGTTCCGAATAGGATCTTCATTCGCGATCTCTACCTCATGGCAGACCTGCTGCTCATGACAAGTACGGATGAAGGTTTTGGGCTACCGCTTTTGGAAGCCGGCCTGATCAAGCTCCCTATTGCCTGTTCAAAAATCGCACCATTTGAAGAGATTGGAGAAGGCATATGCTTTTTCGGGCTGGAGGAACCGCCACTTACCATTGCCGGGCGCATCATGGAATACCTGGCTCGCACAGACACCCACAAAATGTTCCGTAATGTGATGCACAAATATGTATGGGATGTAGTCTGTAAGAAGGATGTCTTGCCGTTCTTGCGCGAGGTCACGGCGCAAACGACGATAGACTGAAAAATGGATAGAAAAACCCCTATCATAACACTGCTTACTGATTTTGGCCTTAAAGATGAGTTCGTTGGGGTCATGAAGGGCGCTATTGCTTCAATCGCTACCAGGGCTCACGTTATTGATATTTCACATAACATAACCAGTCACAACATTATGCAGGCAGCCTTAACGCTTTATAGCGCCTTTAAGTATTTTCCAAAGGGCTCAACTCATGTGATCGTGGTTGATCCCGGTGTCGGCGGGAAGAGAAAGATTATATGCCTTAAAGCAGCAGGACACTATTTCATTGCCCCGGATAACGGGGTTTTGAGCTTGGTTATCAAACATGAGAAGATGGAAGAAATCTATGCCGTAACCAACGAAGAGTACTTCCTTGCGCCTGTAAGCGAAACATTCCACGGCCGGGACATCTTTGCCCCCGTTTCAGCCCACTTGTCAAAAGGTATAGACGTATCTTGCCTGGGAGAAAGGCTCCGCCTTGAGGATCTTGCCACACTCGATCTTCCTGTCGCCACTTTTTCATCTGACGGCAAACTCACAGGACAAATAATATCTATTGACCATTTTGGAAATCTTATCACCAATATTGACAGAAATATGTTCGGCCAGCTCGCTCCAAAAGAAGGGGCAAAGGATCTGGTCATCCATATCGCCAACCGTAAAATTCGCGGAATCTCCCAGTCTTATAACACCGTATCGATTGGCGCTCCTGTGGCCATCTTTGGCAGCAAAAACCTCCTTGAGATCTCCTTGAATCAGTCGGATGCCGGCGCCTATTTCAAGGCCCGCGTTGGAGAAACGGTAACAGTGGAAATGAGCTGAAATGGACTCTCACATACAACAACCATCAAGAACCGAAGTATGGAAGATGTTTAATAGGGTGGCTCCCCGGTATGATCTTTTAAACCGGATCTTGTCCCTTGGTATAGATCGCCTTTGGCGCAGAAAAATGACATCTTTTCTTCCCCCACGAGAAAAACAACATGTCCTCGATCTGGCAACCGGTACGGCAGATCAGTTGCTCAGTCTTTTTGAAAATAGAAATGAGATAAAGTCGGCAACAGGAATGGACCTTGCGGACAGGATGCTCCATATTGGACGTAAGAAAGTCGAAAGAGCCGGCCTTTCTGATGTTATAACCCTAAAGATCGGCAGTGCCACGGATATTGCTGCAAATGATCAAGAGTTTGATGCCGTAACCATCTCGTTTGGCATACGTAACGTTGCAGATACCACCCAATCACTACGAGAAATATACCGTGTACTCAAACCTGGGGGCCGTTTACTTGTTTTGGAATTTTCGCTTCCCAAAAGTCCTTTATTTTGTAATATATATCTTTTTTACTTACGACATATCTTGCCGAAGGTAGGGGCATTTTTGTCTAAAGATCCTTATGCCTATCGATACTTAAATGAGACCATTGAAACATTTCCCTGCGGGGAAGCGTTTCGCAGGATACTTAAGCTTGCAGGCTTTACTGCCATAGCAGTTCACCCCTTGACGTTCGGAATAGCCACTATCTATCAAGGTGACAGACCAGAATGAATATTTCTACTACGGTACTCGAACAAATTAATATAAACGAGGCGGAACGCATCAAAGAAACAATTATCGCCCTGCTTATGCGGGATCTGAAAAAGCCCGGGTCAAGCAGCAGTAAAAAACCGACAATTTTGCGTGCTGAGATCCGTGTAGAGGGTTTGGATGCCATGCCTTGGCTGTGCGCTCAACGCCCTGCCTCCAGGGGATACTGGTCAGATCGTGAAGGCCGTTTTGAACTGGCGGGCGTTGGCCGTGCTGACTCTATTACCGGAAACTGCTCACTTGGTTATCACGAGCTTATGACAATACTTAATGATCGTATTGCTGCCGCAAACGGAAATGCCCGTTATTTCGGCGGATTGAGTTTTTCCAAAGACGGCGCCAAGGAACAGCTCTGGGACTATTTCAAGGCCTACTTGTTCATTCTTCCACGTTTTGAAGTCCTCAACCGTAACGGCACGACTACATTTGCCTGCAATATGCTTACAGATGAGGACATAGAAACTATCAGGGCGGAACTTTCATTATTGGTGTTTCCTGAAACAAAAAGCCCATCAAGACTACCAACGTCTATAAAAAGAAGGAACTATCCTGATTTCAAGACGTGGCAGACCAACATTAGGACAGTGCTTGCCTCATTTGAACCGGGTAAGTACGAAAAGGTCGTCCTTGCCAGAAAGGCAACATTTGAACTAAGCGACCCGATAGATGCTGCCTGTTTGTTAGGAGCCCTTAAGGAGAAAACCCACCGGTGTTTCCATTTTCTGTTTCAGCCTGATAGTAGTGCGGCTTTTTTGGGGGCATCACCTGAAAGGCTTTACCGTAGAGACGGGCATACTCTAAAAACGGAGGCCATCGCAGGCAGCCGGTCGAGAGGAGACTCGACTGAGGCAGACGAAGCTCTTTGTCTAGAGCTGATTTCGAGCGAGAAGGATTTGCGAGAACACAACTATGTTGTTCGGGATATCAGAAACAGCCTTACGGACCTATGTAGCCTCCTTGTAGAGGACGAAAATCCCTCTGTTTTGAAACTGGCACGGTGCCAACACCTGATCACTACTTTTAAGGCTAAATTACGCAGTGGGGTAAAAGACGCGGACCTGCTGGAAACACTTCATCCCACCCCTGCTGTCGGCGGTTTTCCAACGCGGCGAGCCCTTCGGGATATTTCCCGCCTGGAGCCCTTTGATCGCGGCTGGTACGCAGCGCCCGTTGGCTGGATTGGCAAAGACGCGGCACAATTTGCTGTTGGGATCCGTTCAGGACTTTGCGAAGGCTCTCGCCTGCACCTTTTTTCAGGGGCTGGCATTGTGGACGGATCAACCCCTGATGAGGAATGGGAAGAAATTGAGAACAAGATCAGTGACTTTGTCAGTCTGCTAACCCGCTCATGAAACTCTTAGAATCAAACCTCAATAGCCTCTGGGCCTCACTCCTTGTAGAAGAGCTTGTCAGAAACGGCATAGATTATTTTTGTTTAGCCCCGGGTTCGCGCTGTACACCACTAACGGTGGCGGTCGCCTCCAATCCGAATACGACAGAATCGCTTCACTATGATGAACGAGGACTTGCCTTTCATGCCTTGGGTTACGGACGCGCCACCCGACGCCCTGCCGTAGTTGTGACCACTTCGGGAACGGCAGCGGCAAATCTTATGCCTGCCGTTATTGAAGCATCCATGGAACGAATCCCGTTACTCTTGCTTACCGGCGACCGACCACCGGAATTGCGTGACACAACGGCAAACCAGACGATCGATCAGGTAAAGATCTTTGGAGACTATGTCCGCTGGTTTGTAGATCTACCCTGCCCAAATCGGCGGATTTCGCCCACATTCGTACTCACAACTTTCGATCAAGCAATCCATCGTTGTCATGGCGCCACGGGAGGCCCAGTACACATAAACTGCATGTTTCGCGAGCCACTAGTTCCCGAGTCTCAGGGTGAAGACTTTACCGGCTACCTTAAGCCCATCAGTGGCTGGGCGGAAAACAAACTACCGTACACAGAGTATATAGCGCCGGAACGCACAGCCGGCCCCGAAACACTTGAAAGACTGTCAAATGTTTTGAAACGCACGGCGCGCGGCTTAGTGGTCATCGGCGGAATATCCGACCATAAGGCCCATCCGGCACTAGATGCTCTTATCAAGAAACTCAACTGGCCAGTATGCGCGGACATTACCTCGGGTTTTCGTCTTGGCGACTGTTCGGGATTGATCGTTATCGGCAGTGACGTTCTGGCAAGAAACCAGGCTTTCTCAAAGACCCATGTCCCTGAGGTTGTCTTACATCTCGGGGGACGTATTGTTTCCAAACACGTGGAGGCTTTCTTGCATAAAAGCAAGCCCTCTGAATATATATTGATCTCAGATAATCCTAAACGACATGACCCACTACACGAGGTCACACTAAAGATAGAGGCGGATATAGCTTCCGTATGTTTTGCCTTGACCAAAAGGCTCGATTCTCAACAAACCACGCCGTACCTGAGTTCATGGCAAGAAAAGATGCATAGCGCACGCAAGGTCTTTCAAGTCTTTGCAGATCATGAAAGCAAGCTGAGTGAACCGGTTGTCGCCCATCTTGTTTCTCAAAACATACTACCAGACCACGGACTCTTTCTTGCCAACAGTATGCCTGTTCGTGACATGGATTCTTTCGCTGGCAGCAACGGAGCGCTTGTCCCTGTGGGAGTCAACCGCGGGGCAAGTGGCATAGATGGCACCATTGCCACTGCCACAGGTTTTGCTGCCGGGTTTAAACGCCCTGTTACATTATTGATCGGCGATATCGCCTTTCTTCACGATCTAAATTCCCTAAATTACCTTTCCAACAGCAAGTATCCAATAACGGCAATAGTCATCAACAACAACGGAGGAGGTATCTTCTCACATCTCCCCATAGCATGCTTTGAGCAGTTCTTTGAAAGGTACTTTGTCACACCCCATGACCTGACATTTGAAAAGGCAGCCGGCATGTATGGCCTTTCATACTATCACCCCGAAACCAGGCAGGAATTTGTAAGCTGTTATCAGAAGGTGATTGAAAGCCGAAGCTCGACCATTGTGGAGGTTACGATTGATCGAAAGACAAATCATGCGCTCTACACACAACTGATAACGGATATGCATGGCGCAATGGAATAGCTAATCTGGTAAACTCTCAATAATCTTAGGATAAGATGGAGCAGACAACCTGAACTCTGTTAATAGACCGGATTAATATATCAAATAAGACCGCCTCATTTTTATCTGACTTCAATATTTTATTACCCGGTTGCAGCTCACCCTCAACATTCACGCTTATCAAAAAACGCTTGTTCCCAAATTGGAAACATGCTGTGTTATCGATGAGGATATGAGGATAATAGAAAAAAATGCTTAGAGAATTCTGGAAAATTTATCCAGATGCTGAACAGGCATTACGGGCTTGGCACACGAAAACAAAACAAGCTAATTGGGAATCAACAAGTGATGTTAAAAAAGATTACCGTAATGCTAGTTTTGTTGCCAACAATCGCGTTATATTCAACATAAAGCGAAAACAATATCGTCTTGTCGTAGCTATCAATTACCCGTACCAAATTGTTTACATTCGATTTGTTGGTACACATAATGAATATGACAAGATTGACACTGCCACAATATGAGGTGATTTTATGGACATTAAACCAATTAAAACAGAAAGTGACTACAACGCGGCTTTAGTTGAAATTGAACGTTTAATGGAAGCTGATCTGAACACCCCTGAAGGTGACAAATTAGATGTTCTAACTACATTAGTAGAGGCATATGAAGAAAAATACTATCCTATTAGTCAACCTGATCCAGTTGAAGCAATCATTCACCAGATGGAGAGCCAAGGCCTTACTCGTAGAGATCTTGAAGCATATATTGGTAACAGAGCTCGTGTTTCAGAAATACTAAATCGAAAACGATCCATGTCACTCCAAATGATAAGAAAGCTCCAAAAAGGGTTAGGGATATCTGCCGAAATATTGATAAAGTCATATCCTTTAGACTCATCAGATCACCAAATAAGTCGCTAACAAAATGATAGGGTATAGGGACTAAACTGTTACCCTAATTCTCCACAAAGTAGGCATAGCTTATTTAGAAAGTTCTCAATAAGCTTAGGACAAAGGGATCTTTTTTTTGAGGGTGGCATCTTTGTCATTATTCCGGATTCTCGCAGTGGCCGGATATTGTGATTGCTCAAATATCCTCTCTCCATGTTGTCTATCGTCAATATATTACTTCAGCAATAGCACACAATATCGACTTTTCGTAAGTAGGTTTTATATACTTTTTCTCGTTGCCGTTTCCATAACAATATCCTAATATAGCCACAAATTTGTCGGCTAATATTATGTTATACCCACAGATTATGGAAGATAGAGCAATTGAATCAAATAAATGGTGCTTTGATGGATTAGAAAGGCCTTGGCTAAGAAGGCAAGTTGAAACGCATCTTGTTTTTGGACCAATTTCTCGAACTGTTTCCTTTGCCTGGCTGGTTCTGTGCTGCGGCATTGCGGCTGTTTTCTACACGCTCTTTTCAACGGATATGTTCAGTGGTCTCAAAATAGGCCAGATCGTGGACAAACTTATTTTTGTGATTGTGCCAATTTTATTGCTCAAGTTTCCGAAATTTCAGCAGGCAGCCATCGGTTGGATCGTCACAAAATTCAGTTTAGGTCTAATAGCATTACTATTCATGACCGTTGCTTCTCTTTTGAGTTTAGTCAAAGGTCAATCCGATGCCTTGCCAAACTTTTTAGTCGGTGTCATATGGCTGCCGGGTTTTGAATTTATTCCGGCCGTAACCAGAAAACAAAGGTATCTTTCACTTGCTCGTATTATATTGAGTATCCCTGTCGTCTATTTGGGGATTCAAAGTGGCCATTGGCGTTGGTAATCAAGGTATAACCAATCGCTGGAGCAGACGAGGAGAAATTTGCTGGTTTTTTGTAGAGGCCTGATAGTTCGCGCCTATCGGATCGCCCGCTGCTCAGCTCAAACGTTATATTTTGAAGAAAATGAATACTACCAAAAGAAGCTTCTTCTATTTTCCAACATGGACCCTAATTTTAATTAGCATCTTATTTTGTGGAGCAACATTATTCGATATTTACCTCATATTTAATCTTGAATCTTTCGAATCGATCACAGTTAATGGAACTGAGTATTTTCAAGGATCTGAGCAATATAAGTCTGGTATCAAAACAATGAAACAATCATTTGGTGGCTCAGCTTTGGTCACAATGATAATCAGTTTAGCAACTGGCTGGTTTGGATATAAAAGAATAAAAAACAAGAAAGGTAGATTCAAATTCAAAGTGCACCACTAAGTTTATAGAGGACATGACAGGCAATCTGGTAATGTGAGGAAGAACGACCAACCCCACAACCAGAAGGAGCCGAAGAGCCCATGACGGGGTTTTGATTGCTGCAATCACACCGCATATCAGAGAAAATTTAGCTTTAATCGTACTCCGCCAACAGGGTCAGGCTTCCAGCGATAAAGATTTCTTTTGTAGATCGTCACTGAAAGAACCAATTCTCCCGCCACATTGTTTCTGTCATATCTGTGTTTTTGATTTCAGCTTGCCGATTATAACTCCCTGCAATGAGCTGTGTAGTTGAAGGCCCTCATTTCTTTTAGGTATCCTTCTGAAAGCGTCACAAAACCCGTTTCGAA
>MAVP01000044.1 GCA_001751075.1 Desulfobacterales bacterium S7086C20
GTCGTTGCCGCCTCCACATAAAGGGCGGCAGAAACTGTTATAGGCGGTATCTCGGCAATCTCGGTTTCCACACTCTTATTTGATCCTCCGACCGAACTTAAGCTGGCAACCAGATAGATATTCTTACCCGCTACGGTGTTTCGCTCAAAGAGGCCATCACCATTATTATCACCCCAGTAAAAAAGATTACCTGCGGCACCACTACGGTGTCTAATCTGCACGGTATAGCCAAAATCAGCAGCAAGACAATCGTACCTCCCATGGAGGCTGCTGCTAGGATTGTACCCGTTATCCGTTGCCTCCTGCAAGCTGCCGATATATACCCGCCATCCCGATTGAGAAGGGCTGCCGTCAACCACCGGATTTGCTGCATAACCCGCCAATCTCGCCCTTGCCTCTTCACCACCGGCAAGTGCCACGTAGAAGGCCTGTTCACTTACTTTGTGGTTGTTGCCTATCTTCATTTCCGTAGAACTCGTAACAAAAGCGGTTGTTCCTAAAAGAGCTAATACCCCCATAAACACAAGGGCCGTTGGTAGAACCATGGCCTTTTCGTTTCCAAACATGCGTACCCATTTATGCCGCTTAAAAGTGATGAATCTATCGACTTGTTTTATTGGTTCCATTGGTTACATTTGTTACATTGGTTATATTGGTTTTAAGAAATCACACCAATTAGTAAACAAAACTAATTGAAACTAATTGAACAAATCTAACTAATCCAACCGTTATTCTCTACGGACAAGCAAGGTTTGGCGGCATGATCAAAGAACTCAACGTGTACGTCCTGTATCCCCCGCCAGAAGGATACTCGTGATCTGGTTTGGCGGTCCTTGCAGTAACAGTAACCCTTACTTGCCGTATATCAGCGCTGATTGTAGTGGGATTACCATTCCCGTCTATATAATCAAATGTAAATGAGTCGATATTTTCTGCAAATGGTTGGTTACCGCCTCCAGTGTTCCGGTCAATCTGAAAATCGTTCGAATCATAGGAATACATTATGTCCTCGTTTGAATCATTGGTATCTCCGTCGGACGGATCACTTGGGTTGTCACCCCTCAGGTCAGCATTTACTCTAAGTTGTGTGGCATTATATGAAATACCCTCAAAGCCTGCGCCGGTAGGATCATAGCCTGCCATCCTGATCTCCCGGGTCATCATGTCCATAGCCGCCCTTGCTGTTTGCACCATCTCAGTGACCTGCTCTTGAATATCATACGATTTTCGCTGGACAACAAAGGTATTTACAACAGCACCCATAAGCAGCCCGCCTATCGCCATGGAAATAAGTACTTCCATGAGGGTAAAACCACGTTCGGAATCTCTAAAAAGTATGTCCATCATTTCTATTTCGCAATAATTGTCTCTAAGGAAACCGAATGATTGTCGGAGTCCCAATAGACCGCCACAGCAGCTGTCTTCATGCCGGCAGCAGGATCTGATATCTTCGTTGAAACAACCCTTTTGTAGTGAAGATAGTCGGCGATAGCGCCGTAATCCTCTACCGTCGCCGAATTCGTACTGGGAAGCCCGGAATAACTGAGACGTCTGATGTCTTCCATCTTGTCCTGGGCCAAGGTCGTCGCTGTGGTTACAGCGGCACTAAATGACCTTCCGCGCATAGTGGAAACAGTAACCCCGGCAATTGCCATAAATCCGACACTCAGAACTACAACAGAAATGAGGATTTCAAGGAGAGTAAAGCCGTTATTGTCACATGGCTTGCACATGTTTAAACCATCTTAACACGTCCCGTCAGGTGAATCTTTAACTTCCTGGAACCACTCGAGTTTGAAAGAGTAATCGTCCCCATTGAAGCACTTCCCCTTGGGAAAAAGATCGGATTGGTTGTATTACTTATACTTACATCAGGATATTCGTCCCTGATATCCTTAACCTGAACCTTCTCACCACTTCCCACACTACCGTTATTATCGTCATCGTCAAGAATCTGATATCGGTGACTGTCTATAATAAAGATCCTAAATTCGTTTTTCTCGCTCACGGCCTGCATCCTTGCCCACATTAGATCTCCCATCACCTGTCTTGCCGCTCCTGATAACCGATATCTCGGCAACTGACTGACAAGGCTGGGCACAGCAATTGCCGCTAACATACCCGCAATGGCAATGACAATAGTGATCTCTAGGAGGGTAAATCCCTCTGAGTTATTGTTGTGAATGTAATTCATATGACAGAGAAAACACGACAAACTCTACAACTGACGGGGTTTTAGGTTCAGTTTGTCTGCTATGGTTTTTGCAGTTTGCTGCACAAATTGGTCAAAGGCTTCGCCCTTAAGCGGGTTTTCTGGAGAAGGGAAAATATCCAAGCCTTGCGCTTTGACTAGTTCCGGGGCGTTCTTAAGGGATTGTCTTGGAGAAATCTCAAAGGCTGGAGGAAACTTATCTTCAAAATACATCTCCTGGAATCCCGCAAATTTCAGGGCATGGGCCGTAGCATCAAGGACTACAGTATCACCACTGTCAACAATACCACGCTCATTTGCCTCAATAAGTCCAGCCAGTGACTCACCACCCTGAGTACAAGCAAAGTGCCCGTTTCGATTGGCTATAAGCTCCCAATCCATGATGGCTTGTTCTTCCACCTCCACAACGAATACAACTTGCTTGCCCGCCTTCTCATTGTAGGCCTTTACCAATTGAATCACCCGCGGCATGGAAACCGGATTTCCGATCATGGCAGCCTGGGCCACACTGGACCGAACCTTTACAGGGACAAATGTGCGCATTTCTTGATTGGGCTCCAAGTAATACTTGTACACAGGGTTGGCATGAGTTGACTGGACCCCTATGATCTTTGGCAGGCAATCAATTATACCGACTTCAAGAAACTTCAGAAAGCCACTCATGATGGCAGTAATGTTCCCGGCATTACCTATCGGCACGATGACAGCCTTATTACGCATATCATAGTCAAAATCCTGGGCAATCTCATAAGAAAAGGATTCTTGTCCCAATATACGCCAAGCGTTCTTTGAATTTAAGAGCGCTACATTATATTGTTCGGAAAGTACCTCTACTACTTTCATGCAATCATCAAATACGCCGGGGATCTCAAATACCGCAGCCCCGTTTCCAAGAGGCTGTGCCAGTTGCTGGGCTGTAACCTTTTTATGGGGAAGGACAACGGCTGATTTCACGTCTGGTTGGAGATAGGCTGCATAAAGGGCCGCAGATGCAGAGGTATCTCCTGTAGATGCACATACAGCCAGCACCTCGGAAAGCCTCTTGGATCGGAGAAGAAAGTTGATATAGCTCATGGCGCTGGCCATGCCCCTGTCCTTAAAAGAAGCACTTGGATTCTGGCCGTCATTCTTGAAGCAAAACCGAGCCCCTACCATGTCCTGCAGATGTCCATTGGCCTCCACCATGGAGGTATGCCCTTCGCCAAGGTATACGATCGCGTCTATGGGTATCACAGGACCGATAAACTCGTAGTATCGATATATCCCCTTAAAAGACGAAATATTCAGCATCCTACGATAGTCAAATATTTGACGCCATAAAACCGACGGTATTTGTTTCAACCGGTCAAAAGCGCGATCCACAAGAAGCAATACACTGCCACAATCAGGACAGGTATAGAGAAGCTCAGTAATGTCGTATTCCTCGCCACAGCCAAGGCACCGATATACAAGGTCTCCGGCAACTTTAGGGATCAAGTAAGGTTGGATTTTTTCTGGAAAGTCTTCGATTCTCATGTTTAAGTCTCTAATGCGGTAGAGTGCACTCTAGGCACTCTTAATCTTTTCCACACCATCCATAAAAGGCCGCAGGGCCTCAGGGATAATAACGGAGCCGTCTTCTTGTTGAAAGTTCTCCAAAATAGCCACCACAGTACGGCCAACTGCCAGACCCGACCCGTTTAATGTGTGCACGAGTTCCGTGCCTTTTTTGCCTTTTCTTCTAAACCGGATGCTTGCCCTTCTGGCCTGAAAGTCCTCAAAATTGCTACACGAGGATATCTCACGATATTTTTGCTGCCCAGGCACCCAAACCTCAATATCATAGGTCTTGGCAGCCGAAAATCCTAGATCACCTGTGCAAAGCTCTATAACTTGATAGGAAAGATCAAGACGTTGTAATATGGTTTCAGCATTACTCAGGAGCTTCTCCAATTCATCGTATGAACTCTCCGGGGTAGTAAACTTCACCAGTTCCACCTTATTGAACTGGTGCTGTCGAATAAGTCCCCTGGTATCCTTGCCGTAGGAACCTGCCTCTGACCGGAAACAGGGCGTATGCGCAGTGTAAAGCCTAGGAAGGTCTACTTCGTCCAAGATCTCATCCTGATGAATGTTCGTAACCGGCACTTCTGCGGTTGGAATTAGATAGTAGTCCCATCCTTCCAATTTAAACAAGTCTTCTTCAAACTTGGGCAGTTGACCCGTGGCTGTAGTGCTGGCACGGTTGGTCATAAAGGGCGGAAGGACCTCCAGATACCCATGTTCCTTAGTCTGGATATCAAGCATGAAGTTGATCAGTGCTCGTTCAAGCCTTGCCCCTAGACCGAGATATAAGGCAAAACGAGCCCCAGTAATCTTGGCTGCTCGCTCAAAATCGAGTATCCCGAGTCTTTCACCAATCTCCCAGTGGGCAAGGGGCTCAAAATCAAAATGGGGAAGTTCCCCGACCGTCTTGATAATCAGGTTATCTTCTTCATCATCGCCGACAGGAACGGAAGTATGAGGTAGATTAGGAATACCCATCAGAACAGAACGTAAAGTACGTTCCTCTTGTGCTAGTTCTCCGTCAAGGTTCTTTATCTTTTCGGAAACGGCTTTCATTTCCGCAATCAGGTCTGCAGGATCTTTCCCATCCCTTTTTATTTTCGCAATACGCTCAGAAGCTGAGTTCCGTTGATGCTTTAGTTTTTCGACTTCAAGCAGGATAGCCCGCCGTCTAGAATCACATTCAACGAATCCTTTAAGGGCATTTTTCTGTCCCCGGTTCTCCAATGAATCCTGGACCAATTCCAAATTTTGCCGAACAAATTTGATTTCCAACATGACTTAAGTCAACATCATCTCAATGTAACTCAACACTGGTTGGCACCCAACAACCTAGTCCATCAACGGAGTTTAGATGTTTAGCACGGGGAGGTTATTTAGTCAATAATTATTATTACTTGACTTTATTGACAATCTTGGTATAGTGGTTATTTTTAGTCGAAACAGACAAATTGTCGGGGTTTATTATGCAAGATCTAAAAGAGAAAAAAAACGAGATCAGAAACGAGATCCTCGTCAAGCGTGACAGCCTGAAAAAAAAGGAACATTCCATAAAGAGCAAACAGATTGTGGAACATCTCTTTGGTTTTGCCAATTTTCTAGAAGCCAAAACAGTGCTCTTTTACATGAATTCCAAAAGCGAGGTGGCTACTGATGATATGATTCGAAGGGCCATCAAGTATAAGAAGGCGGTTGTACTTCCCCTGGTCAACACAAAAGACAAAAACATAATTCCATTAAAGATTGAAAATCTCGATCGAGACGTACAACCGGGCTATCACGAAATCAGGGAACCCATCGCCAAGCGATGCAAGCAAGTACCCATAGAATATATCGACTTGGCAATTGTTCCAGGGATCGCCTTTGATGAACGTGGGGGCCGCATTGGTCACGGTACGGGATTTTATGACAAATTCATCCCAAAACTCGATGCAACTACCAGGAAAGTGGCTTTGGCCTTTGAATGCCAAATAGCAGCCCAAATCCCCATGGAACCACACGATAGATACATCGATATCATTATCACGGAAAAACGAATAATCTACAAGATTTAGCTCTGGGGATTTAGGATATGCTCAAGTTCTTTTAGGTTCTCTTTTTCCCCAATAACCACCACCGTATCGCCACCGAGGAGTTTTGTCTGAGATGATGGATTGAATAACATATCCCCTTCAGGCTTTCTCACTGCCACAATAATCAAGTTTAGATCTTTGCGAATATCTGAGTCTTGTAAGGCCACATCAATCAACCGTGACGAAGGGTGCACCAGCATCTCTTCCATCTGAATCTTTCCACCTTCGTGCATCATAGTCAATTCCAGGAAATCTGTAACCGTTGGTCGAACTATCATCTGAGCGATGCGATGCCCCCCCATCAAATAGGGAGACACAACCTTGTTGGCACCGGCCGTGAGGAGCTTTTTTTCCGATTTCTTTTCGCCCGCCCGAGCAATAATAAGAAGCTCCGGATTTAGCTCTCGGGCAGTCAGCGAGACATAAACGTTGTCACTATCCGTTTTCAGCGCCGCCACCAATCCACGTGCCTTTTCAACGCCTGCCTGAATGAGATTCTCCTCGTCAGTGGCTTCTCCGGCAATGTAATAGATTCCCTGCTCTTCCAATGCGGCAATTGCCTCAGGATCCCTGTCAATCACAACAATACCTGTCCGTTTTGATTTGGCAAGCTCATCGCAGATACTACTTCCTACTCGACCGAACCCACAAATAATGAGATGATTTTTTTGCTTTTTAATTCCTTTTTCCAATTTACGCCTCCCCAGGATTTCCCTGATCCGACCTTCCATCATGAACTGAACAATACTTCCGGCAAGGTAAAAGGCAAAACCCACCGACATAAAGACAAAGACCATGGTAAAAACTCGGCCAACCGGAGTAAGCTCATGGATCTCGCCGTAACCTACTGTGCTCAAGGTAATGACTGTCATATAAAGGGCATCCACAAAGGACCAGCCCTCTATAAGCACATACCCAAAGCTCCCAACAAAGAGCATTACAAATAAGAAAAAAATACTAATAAGAAGGCGAATATTCCGGTTCAAAAGAAACCTCCATTTTCAACATAGTACAGAGATTCCGTAAAAAACTCAACTGAACAAAAAAAACCGACCTCAACGGGGCCGGTTTTTGAGTTTAGCGAATGCATCAAGCTTTATGGGTAGTCACATTTCAATCCGGGTAACTGTCTGAGGCCATTAGAGCCACTTAGTCCCGTTGCTGTGAAGATTGTATCATTAGAACTGCATATTCGGAAAAAATCTCAGAGCGCTTTTAGCAAAGATGGCCTCAACGGGGCTTAGGGGATCTCAGGGCCGAGTTTTAGCCGGATTGAAATATGACTCTACCCATGAAGCATCATTTTTCAAAGTGTTACGCTTATTTCATCTCCCATGGGACAGAACCAACCACCTCCACACTAAACTCACCCAAGTCTTGGGGAATATCATGAAATACAAACATGAAGGGCAAGATTTTACCCGGAGATATTCTGAAGTTCGACTTATTATCACCGAACCTGTTATCTAGTCTCTTTTTGACAACCTGCCTGCTCGTAGTCTGCAACTCAGTATCCGACAGGACATTAGCACAATAGACTGTCTGATCCTTCGCTATTTTCCCGTCTTTCAAATAAAGCACGCCTTTCATCCTTATAAAGTTGCGCATCCCTGGATAATCGTTCTTGATATTTCCTTTAATCACAAAAACACGTCCAATTGCTTTGCTGTCATCAAACTCGCCCTTGATGGTATCTTCCAGTAAGGTGATGTGCAAATTGCCGGGATCTATGGTCTCAGACTTTTCAGCGCCTATAAGTGATTCCAAAAATGGCATCTTGATATTCCCACTATTAAAAAGTTGATACCCGAGGTAGGCTCCACCACCTGCAAGCACAATAATCAAGACAATCAACAGGGGCACACTAATGCGTCTCTTTTTTACTGGCTCTTCTCTTGGTGGGACCGGCGGGACTTGCTCTTGAGATTCTTCTTCAGCTTCCTCGCCATCTTCCAAAGAGGCTACCGGCACATCTTCGGGAAAGGAGGCCTCGGGCTCCTCCGCCGTTTCGACCAGTTGCTCCTTTGACACGCTTTCTTCCACGGGCAAATCATCTTCAAGGCTCAGCTCCTCAAAGGACAAATCCTGTTCAGATTCTTCCGCCTCTTGCTCTTCTTCTGGCGCCTGCTGGACTTCCTCCCCAAGGCCCTCATCTTCTAGAGTAAGGCCTTCAAAGGAAATATCTTCCTCAGTCTCTTCTTCTGTTCCCGGCAATGCATCTTCAGAAACGGCTTCTTCCTCTAAACTAAGACCTTCAAGTGATATGTCCTCTTCGGTCAGTTCATCTGAAACCGGTTCGTCCTCTGGTTCGGAAACTCCTTCCTCAGTAACATCTTCGTCAAAGCCTAGGTCTGCTGCACTAATTTCCTCTTCAGCTATTACTGTCTCTTCGGCAATGGTTTGTTCGGCATCAATCCCAAGCTCGTCTTCAAACCCAAAGTCTTCAAGAGACGGGTCTTCCTCCTCTTGCTGACCCTCAGATTCAAACAGATCAAAGTCAAGGGACTCTTCATCCTCTTCGGCAAACTGATCTGAAGGCCCTTCGCCCAAATCAAGATCCGGACTGATATCCTCGGCCGGAGAAGATTTGTAAGCAGTAAATACATGTTGACAGTTGGAACATCTCACCTTGGAACCGGAGTCCTTGATAAGACTATCGTCCAACTTGAACTTTGACTTGCAGCTTTCGCAGGTTATGAGCATCGCACGCTCCTTTCCCTTATTGTTTTAAATGGTAGATTGCTGGTAAGGTTCGGTACTTCTCATCAAAATCCAGTCCATACCCTACCACGAATCCAAATTCTACCACATGTCCAGCATAGTCAACAGGAATCTGTACCTCCCGGTGTTCAGTCTTATCAATGAAGGTACAAACCTTTATTGACTTTGGATGGAATTGCTTAAGATAATCCAACAGATATGCAATAGTCAGGCCAGAATCAACGATATCTTCCACAACAAGAACGTGCCGATCTCCAATATCGAGTTCAATCCCTTTAGTTATTTGAATCTGCCCTGAAGATGATGTTTCCGAACCATAGCTAGCTAGCCGAATAAAATCGATTTGAACAGGAATGGTGAGTTCTCGGACAAGATCGGCCAAGAAGATAAAAGATCCTTTCAGGATGCCAAGGACAACAAGTTCCTCTTTATCATAATCTCTGCAAACACGCTCAGCAAGTCTTTTGACTTTTTGTTCGATTTCAGCCCTTGATAAGACTGGAACTAGTTCTACCGACATAAAGCAATATCCCACACTTCAGGCAAGTTATCATCAAAGCCCTGCCTCTGCTAGATCTTGAATCAGAGTTTTCTGTTTTTTACTCAACGACTTAGGAAGCTTGACCGAAATTCGTGCATAAAGATTGCCCCTTGTCCCCTTTTTCATCTCAGGAAGTCCATGTCCTTTCAAACGCATCTTGGTATTGGGTTGAGTCCCTGGAGGTATTGTTAGACTAAGATTCTTCCCATCCAGCGTGGGAACTTGTATCCGCGTTCCCAACAACACGTCAGTAAGTTTTAGCTCCCGATTAACATAAAGGTCATGGCCTTTGTAGGAAAAAATCGGATCATGTTGAACTTTAGCTTGTATGTAAAGGTCCCCGGCCGGCCCGCCAAAGGCCCCCGGTTGGCCCTTTCCAGCCAAACGGAGTTTTTTCCCCGTAACCATACCTTTAGGAATCTTAACGTTCATCCTCTTCTGGTCAGCCCCCTGTCCATAGGCAACCACCTTCGTTGTGCCGTTAAGCACTTCTTTTAGTGTCACAGGCAACTCATAAACCAAATCCGAGCCTTTCACCGGTGCTCGCTGCGTAGAAGTATAGGCACCAAAGGGATCTGCACCGAAACCAAAGCCCGACCTTCGTCCTGGCTTACCCCTACCCATAAATATGTTCGCAAAGCTGCTATCATCGAAACCAAACTCCTTGAAGATATCCCCGAAGTTAACCCCACTAAAAATATCTTCTTGCGAATAGCGCTGGCGAAAGTCTGACGCACCATAGGTGTCATATTGCTTGCGTTTTTCCTTATCGCTTAATACAGCATAGGCTTCACTGATCTTTTTGAATCTATCCTCGGCGGACTTGTCCCCTTTGGTGCGGTCAGGATGGTATTTCATGGCCAGCTTGCGATAATTCTTCTTAATCTCAGCACCGCTGGCACTCCTGTCGACACCCAGAGTTTTATAATAGTCGGTTTCACTCATATGTAATAACCCCCCTACGGGGAAAAATAGTTAAAACGTCAGGTTATGGTACCAGATAAGTATAATCCGGACCTTGATAATGTCAAGAAACTCTTGACATTTTTTTCCTCTTTTGCAATATGAACCATTGGTAATTTCTTCCCAAGTTATAAGTTTTAGGATGTTGGCCTATATCAACAGTCAGAAAGGAGTTACAACGTGGAAATCGTCGTTTTACTAAAACAAGTTCCAGATACCGAAGCCACAATCCAGATTGGCGACGACAAGACCACTATCAAGACTGAAGACATTAAGTGGGTCATCAATCCCTATGACGAATACGCTGTTGAGGAAGCTCTCAGGATCAAAGAGGCTCAAGGTGAGAGCAAAGTCACAATACTTACTGCCGGAAAACAAAGGGCTATAGAAGCTATCCGAACAGCCCTTGCCATGGGCGCTGATGAGGGCGTACTCATCGATGATCCCGCTATTGAAAAAACCGACAGCTTGGGAATAGCCAAGATTCTTGCGGCCGCCTTAAAGGAGATCCCTTGCGATCTTATCATAGCAGGCCAACGTGCAGTCGATGACGACTGCTACATGGTGCCCGCTGCTGTTGCAGAGTTCGTTGGCATTCCTCAAGTATCCATGGTTGTCAAGCAAGAAATCAATAATGGAAAGATATCTTGTGAAAGGACCGTAGAGGGGGGAACAGTAGTTATCGAAGCTGAATTGCCGGCGCTTTTTACTACCCAAAAGGGTATTAACGAACCAAGATATGCCTCATTACCAGGCATTATGAAGGCTAAGAAGAAACCCTTGGAAACAAAGTCATTGGCAGATATCGGCATAGATTCCAACGAAGTCGGCAAAGCAGCAGCAAAATGTGTAGTGAGGAACTTGTCCTTCCCGCCAGAGAGGGCTCCTGGCAAGATTATTGAGGGAGAAACCGTAGAGGAAAAAGCGGTTGAACTAGCACGACTGCTCAGGGAAGAGGCAAAAGTAATTTAGTGTCCGTCCGGATATTTTGTCGGAATCTAGGGGTTTGTGGATAAGCACAATTTAGCTTCTAAATAACGAATAGCGAGACCTTTGAAAAATGCTAATTTTTGTTTGAGTTCAAGGATGGCGAAAATTTTAACCGCAGGAATACATTGAGTATTTCGAGGATTAAAATTTGAGCCTTACGCAGAAATCGGGCAAAAAGGGGCGTTTTGCAAAGGTCTCATAGCAAAAACAAAAAAAGGAGAGGTCTATATGCCACAAGGCGTATTAGTGATCGCAGAACAGGGTGAGGGAAAATTTAGGAAGAACGCCTATGAAGTTATCAGTGAAGGAAGACGGCTTGCAGATGCCATTGGAGAACCCCTTACTGGGGTAGTGCTCGGCTCCGAGGTTGAGCAAATAGCAGGAGAATTAGCAGAGTACGGAGCAGACAAGATCTTGGTAGGAGATGATCCCGCCCTAGCGGATTACACCACGGATGTTTATACAAATGTAAGCTTTGATATTGTAAAGAACAATGACCCGAAAATCGTGTTACTAGGGGCTTCAGCTCAAGGTAAAGATCTCTCGGCGAGGCTGGCTGCACGTTTGAATGCCGGCCTTGTTATGGATTGTACTTCTCTAAAACTTGAGGATCAAACCCTCATCGCTATAAGGCCTGTCTTTGGGGGCAAGGTTCTGGCCGAGGTTGCCATAGAAGACACCCCACAGATTGCAGCCATACGCCCAAATGTAATGGAGATCGTAAAAAATCAAAAAGCGGGAGATCTAGAAAAGATCTCCATCAATACAGGGGCAACCAAAACAAAGGTGGTGGAGAAAAAGGTTGAGGCCTCTACCAAGGTAGATCTAACTGAGGCAGATTTCATTGTCTCCGGTGGACGCGGCATGGGAGGGTCTGATTTTAGTGTTGTAGAAGAATTGGCTCATGTTTTGGGCGGCGCTGTTGGAGCATCGAGGTCAGCAGTAGATGAAGGCTGGCGTCCCCACTCCGATCAAGTGGGACAAACGGGCAAGGTTGTAACACCAAACCTCTATATTGCTTGTGGCATTTCCGGAGCCATTCAACATCTGGCCGGCATGGCTTCATCCAAATATATTGTAGCCATCAACAAAGATCCGGAAGCACCTATATTTAAGAAGGCAGACTTTGGAATTGTAGAAGATCTCTTTAAGGCCGTCCCTTCTATAATAGCCGAGATAAAAAAGCTAAAAGAATAACATACAACTTGGGACACTCCCCAAGGTACAGCATAATGGCCAAAAGCAAGGCTTAGAAATTTGCCTTGCTTTTTTTACTTTTGATGCCACAAAACGACATGAATGTACACTTCATCAGTCTCGGTTGCCCAAGAAATCTGGTAGACACGGAAATGATGCTTGGACGACTATTGGAAGAAGGCCACACAATTTCTTCGGATGCATCACGCGCTGATTGCGTTGTGGTAAATACTTGTGCCTTTATACGTCCTGCCATAGATGAATCAATAGACATTATCCTGGAAATGACCCGGTGGAAAAAAGAGGTTGAAGGAAGACGGCTTGTCGTAACGGGTTGCCTCCCACAGCGATATGGTACAGATCTTGCCGACTCGCTTCCTGAAGTAAATGCCTTTCTTGGCACCGGCGCTTTCCACCTAATAGGAGACACAATCGCCAACCCTCTGGACAGGGCTCGTATGTTCTTGCCCCCTCTGCAAAACATTCCCGGCACGTATACGGGCCTGGCCCGACTGCAAACAACACCTCCACACATGGCATATCTTAAAATCGCCGAGGGCTGCTCGAACCACTGCACTTACTGCATTATCCCGAAACTCCGTGGCCGGCAAAGAAGCCGCCCTGTTGAAGAGATCCTCTCTGAAGCGAACACGCTCGTGAAAGCAGGAACCAAGGAATTGGTGTTGATTGCCCAAAACACTACTGCTTATGGCCATGACATGGATGGCGATGACGACCTGGCTGGGCTCCTGCGAAGGCTGGCAAGAATTCCCAAGCTGACATGGATACGCGTACTCTACGGCCACCCGGACTATATAAATGAGTCACTTATTGAAGCCGTGGCCACTCATAAAAATGTTTGCCCCTACTTTGACATACCAATTCAGCACGCAAGCGAACGGATCCTGAAAAGAATGGGGCGTAGCCATGATATCTCTTATATTCTTGAGCTCTTTGAACGTATACGATACAAGGTCCCTGACGCAGTAATCCGTACTTCACTTATTACAGGGTTTCCTGGAGAGACAGAAATCGATTTTACACAGCTGGTCGATCTTATTGAAAAGGTCAAGTTCGATCACCTGGGGGTCTTCACATACTCTGATGATAAAGATCTCCCATCAAGCAAGTTGAAAGGTCATCTCGATGACCAGGTTAAACAAAAGCGCTTTGAATACCTCATGAAGCGGCAAGCCGGCATATCCAGGGGAAATAACCGGAAATATATAGGAAACCCCCTCAGTGTACTTGTAGACAAAGCCGCAGAGGGAAAAGACGGAATGATGATTGGAAGGACAGTCTTTCAAGCGCCTGAGATTGACGGCATAGTCTACATCAACGGAACAGCTGAACCCGGTTCTCTTGTCACCGTTCGTATTACCGAGGCCCACGAATATGACCTGGCAGGGGATATAATATGAAAAATCTAAAAAGACGCATACTCGAAGCCGTTTCAAATGATTTGGAAGCCATTGAGAAAGCACTTACGCAAAACCTCGAACCATATCTTTCAATTGTATCCCACGTGGCGGAATATATTATTTTCGGTGGCGGCAAACGAATTCGTCCGCTCGTTATGGTATTATCTGCAAGAATGTGTGGCTACAATGGCAATAATGACAAAACACTGTCAATAGTCTTTGAATATCTCCATACAGCTACCTTGCTTCATGACGACTTGGTAGATGGGGCTGAGGTGCGTCGAGGCAATCCGGTAGCCCATTCAATCTGGGGAAATCCCGCAACCGTTTTGGTAGGAGACTTCTTGCTTGCCCGCTCCATAAATATTGCGGCCCAAACAGGCTTGATGCCCATTATTGACGTCATTTCCCGTGCTACAGCTCAAATGTCGGAAGGCGAGATCTATCAGCTCCTACACCGTGGAGACATTGCTCTGAGTGAAGAACAGTACATGGAACTGATAGAGAGGAAAACTGCATATCTCATTCAGGCTGCTTGCCAAACAGGGGCCCTCCTTGCCTGTGCTCACGAAGATCGGGTTCAGGCCATGGCCCAATATGGAAACCATTTGGGATATGCATTTCAGCTAGTCGATGACCTCCTAGATTACACTGCTGACGCAAAGGTCTTGGGAAAAGCAATCGGCACGGATCTGAAAGAAGGAAAACTGACACTGCCTCTCATCTATGCACTAAACCATGCCGGCAGTGAAGACCGCTCAAAGATGGAGACCATCATCGGAGACGATGAACTCAAAGCCACCGAGTTTAACACCATCGTCGATCTCGTAAATAAATATGATGGCATCGAATACACTAGAAAGCTGGCAAAAAGACATGTCAATTCCGCAAAGGAAGCACTCCACTTGTTTGACAACTCAAATACCCGCACCATTCTTGAAGACTTAGCCGATTATGTACTCACAAGGCAAATGTAGGAACTTATTGAGCTTCTAAACGGAGTGACCCGAATACAAGGGCCCGCGCATAACGCTGGTGGCACTTTGTCCTTGACAAATGGGTAGTAATTGTACTAAATGGAAGCGTTTTTCCATGCCCATTTAGAGGTTTCCCAAACCTTTTGGCCGATAGTTTATGGCCTAATTTTGTTTAAAAGCAAAGTATGGCGGATCATTATTATAGTAGAGCGAGGTCAGATTTCTATCAGAAAACTCGAATAAAATTCGCTATTTAATAGGAAAGGGGGAGAGACTAAGGGTATCTGAGATTTTTTTGAATTGCTAAAGTCACTAAGAGTATAAATACAATCAAGAAAGGAGAGGTAAAAAATGTCACAATTAATTCCACCCCATGGCGGAAAAGGTTTGGTTTGCTGCCTTCTCGAGGGAAGCGAGTTGGAAGCAGAAAAGAAAAAGGCTGAAGGATTAAAGAAAGTTGAGATCAGCCCCCGTGAAAACGGAGACTTGATTATGATGGCCATTGGCGCATTCAGCCCCCTTGATGGCTTTATGACAAAGGCCGATTGGAAGGGCGTCTGCGAAAAGCTCCTTCTAGCTGACGGGACCTTCTGGCCGTGCCCTGTAACTTTTTCCGCCTCAAAGGAAGATGCCGACGGCATCAATGAAGGCGACGAGATTGCCCTCTTTGATCCCAAGCTCAATGAAATCAGGGCAACCATGAAAGTCACTGAGAAATATGCGATGACCGAGGCAGACAAGAAATTCGAGTGCGAGAAAATCTTTATGGGTGAAGGCACGCCCACGGCCGAAGAATTCTGGAAAATCGCCAAAGAGGATCATCCGGGCGTCCAGAGTGTTATGGGCCAGAAAGATGTAAACCTCGCAGGCCCCGTCAAGGTATTGAGCGAAGGTGAATTTCCAATAAAATATGCCGGTATCTACATGAAGCCTGCTGAGTCCCGGAAAATATTTGAGGAAAGAGGCTGGACGGAGATCGCAGCCATGCAGCTTAGAAATCCCATGCACAGGTCACACGAGTATCTTTGCAAGATCGCTGTTGAGGTCTGTGACGGTGTCTTCATTCATTCCCTCGTCGGAAACCTGAAACCCGGCGACATCCCTGCTGATGTTCGCGTAAAATGCATTGATGCTCTTGTAAAGGGTTACTTTGTAGAAGATAAGGTGCTCCAAGGCGGATACCCCATGGACATGCGTTATGCCGGTCCAAGAGAAGGCTTGCTCCACGCAACCTTCCGCCAGAACTACGGTGTGTCCCGCATGATCATCGGCCGCGATCACGCCGGCGTTGGCGATTTCTATGGCATGTTTGAAGCACAGACCATCTTTGACAAGATCCCCTACACCAAAGAGGCCTGCCCGGACCCCGGCAAGGCCCTCCTGTGCAAGCCGCTCAAGATCGACTGGACCTTCTACTGCTACAAGTGCGACGGCATGGCATCTCTTAGGACTTGCCCCCACGGAAAAGAAGACCGCGTCCTTCTCAGCGGCACGATGCTCAGAAAGCTCCTCTCAGAAAGCGGCGAGATTCCGGACCACTTTGGCCGTGAGGAGGTCCTTGTAATCCTTCGTAAATACTACGAAGGCCTCACTGACAAGGTAGAAATCAAACTGCACGGCGCAGCAACCGGTCAGTAAACTGCTCTTTGTCCTTTTTGTTGACCCAGAAGAAAGGAGAGACTGACAACAGTCTCTCCTTTTTTTGCTCTTTTTGCCGAAAGCTAACCCTGATGCCCATGCAAAAAGTCGTTTTTTGCATCGATTTCGGGATCTATGAATATCTAAACAGCTTGTTGCTCCGGATTTCTCTAGGCTTCAAATGGTCTTTGGCGCAGATTTAGGTCCGGCACTCCGCGTCCACATTTAGTTACGGTTTTTTCCCGTCGTTCTACCTCCTCGGCAGAAGACTCCTCAGCGGAGCCTTGCAAAACGAGGTTTTCCTTCTTTACAAGATTTTCATAGATGACGCTCAAACGTGCTTTTTGCCTCTTAACACAGGATAGGATGGAAGCCAGGTTTTCTCCCGGATAGGGCCGTTTTCGAGCAATACCCAGGCAAAAGTCCATCCCCTCTTCGAGATTGTTCTTAAACTCCTCCAAAGCTTTGAGTTCCTTAGGCGTATTTGCGAAACGTGCTACCTGCCTTTCAAAGTGGTCCACATACATCACGATCTCCTTGGCAAACATGTGCGGACGTTCAGTTGAAACCAGGCATGGGCCTCTTCCGTAGATATGGTCTACCATTTCTTTGAGTGTATACGTTTTGTTAAACCAGGCAATATTGGGACCGGGACATATTAAAGGAGGTGCACTTTGTTCGTTTGCTATGCCTAAGGCGACAAGAGCACCGTTACCCAGATGATCACAGATACAGGTCTTCTCCACAACTTTGCCGTGAAGCCTTTGTTTCTCTGCGTCTGAAATTGCCATGCTGCTTATCTCTTCTAGTTTCTTCTTTTGATATCTCCTGGAGGCAAGACAAATGGGCCTTTCCGTAAACTCGGTGTTGGACAGAAGAAAATGTTTTGGGCAGGCCGAACCTGGCCTGCCTGCTTCCACCATGCTGCAGGTCCATATCTCTGATCCGGTCCTGCGCACGTTGTTAAACGGAATCTGCAAAGGAGATACATCACTGACGTAAAGATCTTTTTCCTCGGCATTTTTCAAGAGTTTGAGGGTAGGCGCATCCACACAGGTGGCTTCGGGGACCAGAAGAAAAGGGCTGGCCCATCCTGTGAGGTCCATGCCAAAATCCTCCCGTAGTCTCCGGGCTTCGCCATGGGTGCCAAGACCTCCTTGCACGGTGACGAGGGGGCTATCCTTTA
>MAVP01000045.1 GCA_001751075.1 Desulfobacterales bacterium S7086C20
GATCCGTAAGATGGCCGGAATATGAGGCCGAAACATAGGGGATCTGATCCTTTGTTACAGTGGGTGACAGGGCCTCGGTATCACCGGTTCCCCATCCCAAGATTGCAACACATTTGAGTCTTTTAAAGAGGTTATACTTTGTAAGGGCTTCCGGTATGCGGTAGCCATAATCAAACTGGTACAGTTTGATCTGCTTTCCATTGATTCCGCCCGTATCGTTTACATAATGGATAGCTTCAGCAATTCCCAAGGCATAATCCTTGCCGACATCGGAGGTTGCCCCGGTCAAGTCGTATAGTGCGCCGATGTTGATTGTGCCGGCTCCGGCCGGGGCGCAAAAGCCGACCACTAGAGCTACCGCAAATAGCGGTACGGAGATCTTGAACAACAAGTTCTTCATTTTCATATACTCCTCCCTTTGTTGTAGAATGAAGCTTTTTCTAAAGTTAACCGCCACGCAAACCCGTCCTTCACCTCCCTTCCAGTTCCTTAGTAAGAAAATGGCCACAGATTAAAATAGTTCTTTACTTGCCACCATCGATAGGCCAGGCCATTTGGTTCAAATATCAAGAATATACATATGGCCAGGCCAAAGGCGGCTTCTTTGATAAACAAAAAGTCCATCAAGAGCTTCGGATATGTGTCTGCCAATGGAATAACAGCTAGTTGCAGTAATTCCATGACTACCACCATAAAGACGGAACCAAAAATCGCCCCGTGTATGGAACCGGCGCCGCCGATGAGAATAACGCCAACCAGCCACAAGGACCAAAACCATGGAAAGTGTTCAGGGCTTATGGCAGCCAGGTTGCTGATCCAAAAGGCCCCTGCGATTCCTCCAATAAATCCTGCCACAAAAAAGGCGAACAGCTTGTACTTAACGACATTGATCCCCATGACCTCCGCGGAGATGTCGTTATCCCTGATAGCTATCCACGCCCTGCCCACCCTGGATCGCAGAAGATTGGTTATGATCGCCACACACAGAATGACCAGTGCAAGCATCATTAAATAGACCTTCAGATTGCTGTCAATAATCCACGGCCCCACCTTGATTGTCCCGGGAGGCAAGGAAAAAGCCTGTCCCCTGCCGCCAATCTGGCTTACATATTGTGTGATGACAAAGTCTACAGTAATAAACTGCGCCGCCATAGTTGTAAGGATAAGGTAGAATCCCTTGACCTTGGCAGAAGGCAGTCCGAAGAGTACACTCCACATACCAGCAGCGATTGCAGCAACAATGATACTGACAGGATAGGCAAGGCCCAAGTCAAGCAGGAACTTGGGCCAGGGAAATTCGAGTACCAGCAAAGTGCTTGTATAAGCGCCCACTGCAATAAATGCTGCATGGCCAAGCGTCAACTGACCGCAAAAACCGATTAGAAGCTGTACGCCCAAGGCCCCCAGGACAGTATAACCTACTAGATTACAAACACTAAGCCAATAGGAATCCGCACATAGAGGGATACCTACAAAAAGAACGGCAAAGAGCAGGATCATCTTCAATTTGATGAATTTTGTCTGCCACCATGCATGATCCTGCTTGTAGTTTTCATGATAATCACCACAAGGCAGAAAGGTTGTTGACATAAGAAAATCCCGGTTGGATGGTTTAATTTAGTTCTGTTATAAATACTAAGTCGTTTTGAAAGATGAACTTCGAACATCGAACGTCCAACGTAGAATGAAAAACAAGGACCCAATTCAACATTCGATGTTGGGCGTTCGATGTTCGAAGTTCATCTTTTTCATTAACCTTTCAGTATTTACACTCTTTCAATCCTCTCCCAACCCCAAAGTCCGTAAGGCTTAAAGAGAAGAAAAACAGCCATAAAGGCAAATGGGGCGATCTCTTTTACGCCGCCCGGAAAAAATTGGTCAAGGTATGCCCCGGACAAATTCTGTAACACACCAATTACGATGCCGCCCACAATGGCTCCAGGCACCGAATTGAGTCCTCCGAGCACCACCGCGGGCAGAACCAGCAGCCCCATGTAGCCAACGGATATATTGAGTCCGTTGATGTTTCCCAATAGAGTTCCTCCAACCCCGGCGGCCATAAAGGCTATGGCCCATGCAATTGCATAGACAAACCTGGCGCTAATTCCGAGGGAAAGGGCTGCCATTTCATCATCGGCTGTGGCCTGCATAGCAAGGCCCCAACGAGTGTATTTAAAAAAGCACACAAAGATACACAGAAGAATAATAGCGGCTACAAAACTCCAGAGATAGACCTGGCCGATAATTAGCGGCCCCAACTGGATTGGTTTTAATGGAAAAACCGGTGGGCTAAACACTCGCGTGTCGGTTCCCCAGACAAGCTCGACACATCCCTTAAAAAAGAATGACAATCCTACAGTAACCATGATAACTGTCAGGACCGGCTCTCCGATGAGTTTATCCAGAAAGATCCGCTCTGTTAGAATCCCTAAGATAAAACCGATGACAAGGGAAAAGAGCAACGCGAGCAAGAAAGGTACGCCGGCTGAATAGAAGCTGAGGGAAACATAGGCCCCGATAAGAGTCAACTCGCCCATGGCAAGATTTAAAACACCTGAACACTTGTATATAAGTACCCACCCCAAGGCTATCAGGGCATAGATACCTCCTACCATAATGCCTGTGGTCACAGTCATTAAAAATAATTCCATCCCTAATCCCCCAGTTTCCTGATATAGAGATCCGTCTTGATATGAGATGAACGTCCGTCCTCGTATTTGATGGTGGTATCGATGTTTACCGTATCCGTGTCGGTATAAAGGGCTTCAATAATATCTGCGTATCTTTGTGTCACAAAGGCCCGTCGCAATTTTCTTGTTCTCGTCAGTTCGTCGTCATCCGCGTCGAACTCTTTGTACAGGTTGATAAATTTCCTAACCCTTGCCGCCTCCGGAAGATCTTTGTTCGCTTGAAGGATTTGATTCTCTATCAAATTGTAAACCTCAGGTTTCTGAGATAATTCGGGATAACTTGTATAGGTAAGCTTCTTTTCGTCCGCCCATTTTCCAACAACGGAGTAGTCGATGCAAA
Source organism: Desulfobacterales bacterium S7086C20 (assembly GCA_001751075.1). Taxonomy (GTDB): domain Bacteria; phylum Desulfobacterota; class Desulfobacteria; order Desulfobacterales. The sequence goes on from MAVP01000045.1 coordinate 3,031, forward strand.
GAACTGCGGTGATATAATCTCGTTTATCTCCAATTACCCATGAATCTCTCACATAGGGACTAAATTTTAAGCGGGTTTCTAGGTACTGGGGAGCAAAGGGTTTGCCATTGGGCAGGGTCATTACATCTTTTGAGCGATCAAAAACCACCAGGTGGCCGTCTTCGTCGACAAAGCCCCTGTCACCAGAATAGAGCCAACCGTTTTGCAGGGTCTCTTTCGTGGCCTCGGGATTCTTATAATAGCCCAGAAAGACGGACGGGCTCTTAGAGATGATCTCTCCGTCTTCGGTGATTCTGACCTCGGTTTCAGGCAAGGCCGTTCCCACCGTATCGAATTTGATATCCCCGTTTCGATGGACTACTGAGATCCCTGCGATTTCTGTCTGGCCGTAGATCTGCTTTAGATTTACTCCAAGGGCGTGGAAAAAACGAAAATGATCGGGTCCCATAGCTGCCCCGCCGGAATAGGCATAACGGACCCGGGATAGTCCCAAATGATCTTTCAACTTCTTCTGAACACCGAAATATACCAACCAGCCAAGCAGCTTCCAATACCAGGGCACCGATTTTTTTTCGAATTTCAGATTTGCTATATGATAACCGATCTTTGTGGAAAACTCATAGCACTTTCGCTTTATCCAGCCGGCATCGAGGTATTTAACCTGGACTGTTCGCGTCATCTGCTCGTACATGCGCGGAGGGGCAAACATCACATGAGGGCCAATCTCGCGGATGTTTTCCTGCGCTGTTTCGGGTTCCTCCGGGAAATTAATGGTAAAGCCTATTTGAAGGCCGCAAGAAATTGACATCATCTGTTCGCCGATCCAGGCAAAAGGAAGGTAGGAGACAAAATCGTCTGTTTCATAGCATGGATCTATAGACATGAGGTTTTTCCCCATGCTCAACAGATTCCAATGGGACAACAAGGCCCCCTTGGGTTTTGAAGTGGTGCCCGAGGTATAGAAAAGCAAGGCCACTTCATTGCCATGGCCTTTTTCAATCGTTTCCTCAAAAAGTCCCGGTTTTTCCTGTTCCAGTTTCTTGCCCAGGTCTCGAACCTCCTTGAGGCTTATCAGGTAATCTTCATGGTAGTTCCGCATCCCCTTTGGGTCATCCCATATGATCTTTTCCAGCTTGGGGCACTCCTCACGAATGGAGATAGCCTTATCAACCTCTTCCTGCCCCTCGCCGAACAAAAACCTTGTGTCTGAGTGGTCAATAATATATTTAACCTCATCCATAAGACAGTCTTGGAACAACCATACGGCAATACCCCTGGAACAAAGTGTTGCCATCTCGGCCCATAGGCCTTCAGGGCGGTTGTCGCCGATCATGGCCACCTTGTCTCCCTCTTTGAGACCAAGGCTAATAAGTCCAAGAGCGATATACTTGACATTTTCCAGGTAGTCGTGCCAGGTGATGGGCTTCCAGATGCCAAACTCCTTTTCTCGCATGGCCACCCTGTTTTTGCCATACGTTTCAGTTCGCTCCAGAAATAGCTTGGGAATGGTTAGATCTTTTGTGATTTCCATAGCGAACTGGCCGAGCCCTTATCTCCTTGTGGCGTACATATCTTCTTCACCCAGATAAGCCTTGATCACTTCCGGATTGCTTTGCACCTCTTCCGGGGTGCCATCAATGATTTTATTCCCAAAATTGAGGACGAAAACACGGTCTGAAAGGTCCATGACCACACCCATGTCGTGTTCTACCAAGATACATGTAACCTTCCAACGTTTTTCCTCGTTGACATCCAGGATGAATCGGGCCATGTCCTCAACTTCTTCCAAATTTAGACCGGCCAGGGGCTCATCCAGGATTAGGAGTTCCGGTCTCAATGCCAGGGCTCGACCCAATTCGACACGTTTCTGCAAACCGTAGGGAAGCATTCCTACCGGTTTGTCCCGGATATATTCGATTTCCAACAGGTCGATTATTTCTTGTTCAATAAATTCCCGGTGTTCAATCTCTTCACGGGCGGTCTTGCCGACATACAAGGCCCCGCCAACGATACCCGACTTAAGGTGAACATGGCGTCCCAGGCGGATGTTATCCAAGACCGTCATTCCACCAAAGACTTCAACCTTCTGAAACGTTCTGGCAATGCCAAGCTTTGCACGTCGGTAAGGTTTGAGCTTGCCGATGTCTTCTCCTTTGAAATAGATGTTGCCTTTCTGGGGATGGTAAAGCCCGTTGATGCAGTTCATCATTACAGTCTTTCCGGCCCCATTAGGCCCAATTATGGAATGAATATGCCCTCTCTTGACTTTCAGACTGATACCGGCAAGGGCTCCCACCCTGCCAAAAAACATGTAAACATCATCTAGCTCCAGGAGGATGTCATCTTTTCCGTGTTGGTCGGATTTCGCCAAGGCTTGCATTTTCCTTGTAATGACGGGGTATGATTTACTCGAAAAGCATGAAAAATCGAGAAATTAGATAATCACAATAAGGTCAATTGTGTAGATGAAAACCCCCACCTTGTCAAGAAAACATTTCGTGGATTTCGTTGCTAGCACTGCTTCCGAACCCGCTCAAAACCTGGCAGGGCATCTTTTATGGTTTTGTCATCCACGCAGAAAGCAATGCGAAAAAAACCTGGTGTTCCAAAGCCTTTCCCGGGCACAGTCAAAATCAGTTCCTCTTGTAGGGCACGGACAAAGGAAACATCATCCGGCACTGGGCTTTTGGGGAAGAGATAAAACGCCCCTTTTGGTCTTACGAATTCGTAGCCACAAGCGGCCAAACCATCGCAAAGCAAATCCCTTTTCGCCTGGTAGAGTCCCGTGTCTATAGAGGCCCCTTGTAAGGATTCAACAACCCGTTGCATAAAAGCAGGGGCATTGACATAGCCGAGGATGCGGTTAGCAAGTGCCATACCCGCGACAAGATCTTCCTTGTATTTGGCTTTAGGGTTCACTGCCAAAAAGCCAATCCGCTCTCCGGGGATTGAAAGGTCTTTTGAATACGATGTAGCAATCATGCTGTCAGGATAGAACGGAAACAAGGAAGGCACTTTTATCCCGTCAAATGAAATCTTTCTATACGGTTCGTCTGCGATTAGATAAATGGTCTGTTTAAGCTTGGCACTTTTTTGTTGTAAGAGCTTTCCTAATTCCGCAAGGCTTCCTTCCGGGTAAACTTGGCCGGAAGGATTATTCGGAGAATTGATTAGAATCGCCTTGGTTCTTGGTGTAATGGCGGCTTGAATCGCTTCAATGTTCAAAGTAAAGTCTTCGTTCGTCGGTACGGTTTTAAGTATACCTCCATGATTTGCAGCATAAAAAACATATTCGACAAAGTAGGGTGCAGGGGCAATAACTTCATCCCCTGGGTCCAAGATTGCTTTTAATATTACATTTAGGGCGCCGGCAGCCCCGCAGGTCATAATAATCTCCTCTGCTGTTATGTCGACGTCTTGCTCCTTGGAAACATAATCAGCAACAGCTTGTCTTGTGGAGAGGTATCCTGTGTTCGGCATATAGGCATGATCGCCCGGTTCCAGGTGACCTGCCAAGTCGGCAAGGGTTTGTCGAAAAGAGGCTGGTGGAGGAATATTCGGGTTTCCAAGACTGAAGTCATAAACATTTTCCGCGCCGTGCTTGGCTTTAAGTTGGGCTCCTTCTTCAAACATCTTCCGAATCCAGGAGGCCTTTTCCAAAGTGGCTTGAATCTTTCCGGCAATCATAATAACTCCTTTGTGTTTTTTGTCTCTGGTGAACAAATATGCCACATCACCTACCAGATTTTGTCAAAACAGTTAAGCCTTTTCTTGGTAGAAGCTGGAATCGTAGTAGCTTATCAATAATCGCGGGGGTTAAAATGATGGACTCGTAAAAAGTCGTTTTGCGAATGACATTGCGCGATTCCGGAAAGAGATTCAGAAACCACCTGGCGTTAAAAATGTCAAACTGTTTGAGGGCGTTAGCCCGAGTTGAGCGCAAAGGTTGCGCCTGTCGGCTTGAAAACACCACACTACGTGTTTGACATTTAGCCAGGTGTTTTCTGGATCCCAGAATCGTGCACGGAAAGAGCAAAATCAGACTTTTTACGAGTCTATCAACTCTTACGGTTTCCGAAAAAACATCCAGAAAAAAGAGATGACACAAGAATTCTTTTGTGCTAGTTAAACAGTTTGTGATTTTTCGAGAAATTGTGTGTGTAAGGCCGAAAGGTAACCGGTTACAGTTTCAAGATTCAACAGACAACCCGGAATGCTGAACGTTATTTCAACCGTGAACGGTTACAGCAAAGAGGTGTTTCGACCATCATGTTAACAGGACAAATCGTTGGTACAGGTTCCGCTTTACCCAAAAAAGTGCTTACAAATAAAGACCTAGAGGCCGTCGTTGATACAAGTGATGACTGGATAGTACGTCGTACAGGCATAAAAGAACGACGGATCTCATCAAACCGGCAACAGGAAGACACATCCCAATTGGCTGCTATGGCATCTCAAGAGGCCCTTGAGATGGCCGGGGTTTCTCCGGAAGCCCTGGACATGATTGTTTTGGGCACAGCAACCGCGGACCGCCAGTTTCCTTCTGCTGCCTGCCTTGCGCAAAAATATCTCGGTGCAACTAAGGCGGTGGCCTTTGATGTGGCTGCCGGATGTTCCGGTTTTGTCTATGCCATGTATATTGCGAACAATGCAATTGCCGTTGGAAATTGCCGGAATGTGCTTGTGATTGGAGCGGAGCGGCTTTCATCGGTCGCAAACTGGGAGGATCGAGGCACCTGCGTCCTGCTGGGTGATGGGGCCGGCGCAGTGATTCTCACACAAAGCACAAATAACGGTGGGATTCTTTCCACTCACCTAGCATCTGACGGGAATTCTTGGGATCTTCTCTATTCGAGTGACCGCCAACTTGACGGTTCTCAATTACCTGAAGTCCTTAATGAAGTTGCACAAAGCCCTTCTTATCTAATCATGTACGGCAACCGGCTTTTCAAAAAGGCGGTCTCCTGCATGGCCAGCATCGCAACCTCGGCCATGGAACATAACGGCCTTACAGCTGATGACATTAAGTTTATGATACCCCATCAGGCCAACATAAGGATTATCCGTGCTGCGGCAGACAGACTCTCCATTCCAATGGATAAGGTCTATACAAACATCGACAGATATGGCAACACCTCATCGGCCTCCATACCCATTGCCCTAGATGAAGCTAACAGGAAAGGCTTGCTTAAACCGGGAGACAATGTCCTTTTGGTCGCCTTTGGCGCCGGTCTTACATGGGGGGCATCTATTGTTAAGTGGTCGCTTGCAAGCGCTTAATTGAACCCGTGAACGGTTACTCCACACCTTCTACCCGGTCTACCTCAGGGATTTCCTTTTTCAAGATCTTTTCAATCCCGTTTTTTAGGGTCATCTGAGACATAGGACACCCCTTGCATGCGCCCTGAAGGCGTACCTTTACCACACCGTCTTCCACACTCACAAGTTCTAAATCTCCGCCATCAGCCTGTAATGATGGGCGTATTTTATCGATTACCGCTTGAACCTTATCTTGCATGTTCAGATTTCCTCCTTTGGGGGTAAGTCGTCAAGCAAAAACAACTTATACATCTTGCCGGAGCTTTTTACTGGGTCTTTTGTTTGAGGACTTTTTACGAGTCCATCAAAACTAACATAACTCATTACACTCCCTTTTTGCAAGTCTTGCGTTTCGCGTAGAATTCCTCTTTGAATTGAACAAGACTTCCTTCACGGATTGCCTTTCGCATCCTATTCATCAGGGTCATGAAATAGTGGATATTGTGGATAGTATTTAAGCGGTAGGCCAAGATCTCTTTTGCCATAAAGAGATGACGCAAGTAGGCTCTTGAATAGTGGGTGCAAGTATAGCACCGGCAGTTGGCCTCAACTGGCTTTTCATCTTCCCGGTGCCGGGCATTACAGATATTTAACGTTCCCGTTCGGACGAAAAGCTGGCCATTTCTGGCGTTTCGTGTGGGTATCACACAATCGAACATATCCGCACCCAAACAAACCAGCTCCACAAGATCTTCCGGAGTTCCAACTCCCATAACATAGCGCGGAAGTCTATCCGGGAGCAGCGGTAATGTGAGGCGTGCAATCTCCAGCATTGTTTCTTTCGGTTCGCCGACACTCAAGCCACCCAAGGCATAACCGTCAAAACCGATATCTGTAAGAGCTCGAACCCCCTTTGCCCTGAGGTCTTCAAACATGCCACCCTGAACGATCCCAAAGAGGGCCCCCGGGGTTGTCCGGTGGCATTCCTTACAGCGTATTGCCCAGTTGACACTCAGGTCCAACGACTTTTGGGCATCGCCCCAAGTGGCAGGATAGGGGGTGCATTCATCTAGACACATCATGATATCTGACCCTAGCGCTTCTTGTATTTCGATTGCCTTTTCCGGCGTCAAAAGGTGCGTCGAACCATCCAGGTGGGACTGGAAAACAACCCCCTCGTCAGAGATTTTCCTCAGCTTTGCCAGACTGAAGACCTGGTAACCGCCGCTGTCCGTTAGAATTGGACTATCCCAGTGCATAAATCGGTGAAGCCCGCCAAGTTTTGATATTACTTCATGCCCGGGACGCAGGTAGAGGTGATAAGTATTGCCAAGTACGATCCGGACACCAAGTTCTATTAGTTCTTCGGGGGTGAGAGATTTGACCGTGGCCTGTGTTCCTACAGGCATGAAGACAGGGGTTTCAATCGAACCGTGAGGAGTGTAGATCCTTCCAAGTCGGGCCGCGCTGTCCGGCGATCTGTGTACAAGCTCAAAGGAAAAACTCATGTAACCACCCAGCTATTTAGGTTGAAGACTGAAGGCTGAAGTATTTCAACCATCTTGCAACGCTCGAATCAAGCCATACAACTTTTCTCTCGGAAACCTTGCGGTCACCCGACAAACCAATACTGTTACCTCGTCAGCCAACTCAAATGCCCGAAGTTTTGTGTGATCACGCAGGATTTGTCCCTATTAGCCTTCCACCTTCAGTCTATCCACCTGAGTACAAACTCATTAGTGTATCAACATCGCATCCCCATAGCTAAAAAACCGGTAGATTTGTTCAACCGCCTCTTTATATGCATCCAGGATAAATCTACGCCCGGCAAAGGCAGAGACCAACATCAACAATGTGCTCCGAGGGAGATGAAAATTGGTAATTAAAGCGTCTACAACCTTGAACTCAAAACCGGGATAAATGAAAAGATCACACCTGCCTGATCCGGCTTGTATATGGCCGGACGAATCTGTGCTGTATTCCAGGCTACGCACCGATGTGGTGCCCACTGCAACGATACGTCGCCCGAACGATTTGGCCTGATTGATAGCTGCGGCTGCTGTGTTTGTTATTTCGTACGTTTCAGAATGTATCTCATGATCCCTAATATCTGACACACGTACAGGCAGAAAAGTTCCATAGCCGACATGAAGAGTAATTGGGACAATCTCAATGCCCCTGCTGCCGAGAATTGAGAGAAGTTCTGGTGTGAAATGAAGGCCTGCAGTTGGGGCCGCCACAGCCCCATTTTCCTGGGCGTAAACGGTTTGGTAGGCCTGCCGATCTTCAAGAGACCGGGCCTTGCGGCCGTTCCTTTTAATATAAGGTGGAAGCGGTACATGGCCCCTTTTTTCAAGTATGTTGTGGAAGTTTCCCTTGAACTTAAAGGCCAGCTTGTGTATGCCGTCAGCCCCTTCGAGTACGGTCGCCTTTAGGTCTTCGGCAAAATATAACCGTGTTCCTGAACGCGGGGACTTGGATGCCTTGATCAAGCACCGGCATACCATGGCCGTTCCGTCTGATATGCTGTCCGCAAGCTCTCCCGTCCCTGTTTGGGGATAATCAAGAAGGAGCACTTCGATCTTCCCGCCCGTCTCCTTGGTTCCTTTGAGTCGTGCCTTGATAACACGGGTATTGTTAATAACCAGAAGATCGCCAGTGTGTAGTAAATCAACAAGGCCTGCAAATCGATGGTGTGATATCCTCTGCCGGCTTCTTTCCAGGACCATCAGACGAGACTGGTCCCTGGAGGCAACAGGCGCCTGAGCAATCAATTCCTCTGGGAGAGTATAATGGTAGTCTTCTAGTGAGTACATTTAGTACCTACCCATAAAAACCAACACGAGCCCGACCATCATTAGGACAAATCCTGTAACCCGTAGACTTGAATCAGACATTTCGGCCATCTTCGTAATCCATTCTTTCATCTTGCCGGGGGCGGCGAAGTAGGGCAGACCTTCCACGATCATGACCATACCCAACACACAAAGAAAAAATTCCATGGCATCCTCCTACAACTTGCTCAGAAATAACTTGACAGAATTGCTTTGTCAAAAGAAAAGCAGTAGGCGTTTACAGGTTCAATGATTCCCGGCTCGAAGGTTCAGACGGTTTTGACCCAAGTCTCTTTGCCTTCGGCGAGGTTGCCTTTTTCATTGATATTTGTTAAAAAAACCTACAGTAATTGATAGAGGGGAAACCCATGGAAAATGCAGAAATCATATGGAAACCGACAAAGGAATATCTGAACGGGTCCAACGTAAAAGGCTTTATGGAGCAGTGGGGTATCAAGACCTATAAGGCCCTGTATCAGCAGTCTATAAAAGACATTAAATGGTTCTGGCCTGCCGCCATGGACTACCTGGGTGTTCGGTGGCACCGCAGATACGATAATGTTTTGGATCTAGACGGTTCAAAGTCCTTTGAAAGGGCGCGGTGGTTTGTGGGTGGAAAGCTTAGCATCGCTTATAATTGCGTTGACCGACACGCCCTGGACCCACAGTCTAGGAACCGTTTGGCCTTCATCTGGGAGGCCGAAAACGGGGCCGTAGAAAAGTGGACGTACCTGGATCTTTATAGGGCTGCAAACCAATGTGCAAACGCCTTGAAATCGCTCGGAGTGAGAAAGGGGATGACCGTAGGCTTATACATGCCTATGATCCCCCAACTTATTGTAGCTTTTTGGGCATGCATGAAGGTCGGGGCTCCCCTGATACCGGTTTTTTCGGGTTTTGGGGCAAAACCATTGGGTGTGAGACTTGCAGATGCAAAGGCGACTGTACTCTTGACTGCGGATGCTGGCTTTTACAAAGACAAGCCTGTCCCTCTCAAGACAACATGTGACAAGGCTGCTAAAGAGATACCAAGTCTTAAGCACATAGTAGTGGTAAAACGACAAAAGGACGGCGAGATACCCTGGATAAAAAACCGCGATATATGGTGGCACGATCTTGTACCAAGGCAGTCGGCAGAGTTTGACACTGCAATACTTGATGCCGAAGACCTGGCCATGATCCTTTACTCATCGGGGACTACCGGTAAACCGAAGGGAACACTCCATCGCGTGGCAGGGGTTTTTGCGCAAGTAGTCAAGGAGCTGGGGTTTAACTTTGACGTCAAGCCTGACAGTCGATTCTACTGGATTACCAACATAGGATGGATGATGGGGCCATGGCAGGTCATGGGGGTCCAGCATTTTGGGGGCTGTTATCTTATCTACGATGGGAACCCTCTCTATCCCACGCATGAGCGGGTCTTGGAGATGGTGGCACGACACCGACTGACCCATCTGGGGATATCTCCCACATACAGTCGAAGCTTGAAGACAAAAGGAGAGGAATGGATAGAAAAATATGACCTTTCGTGCCTTAGGTTTCTCGGCTCTACCGGGGAACCCTTCGATCCTGAAAGCTACATGTGGGTCTTCGAAAATATCGGCGGCGCCCGCGCACCTATCATAAATATAAGCGGGGGTACGGAGATGTGTGGTTGTCTCGTTTCCCCTTCCCCATTAACTCCCCTTAAGCCTTGCAGCGTTGGTATGCCCGGACTAGGTATGGCCGTTGGGATTGCCGATGATGAGGGAAGATTGATAGATGTAGGCACAGGCCACCTTGTACTCCTGAAACCGGCGCCCTCACTTACCAGAGGGTTTCTTGGGGACTGGCAAAGGTATATCAATACCTATTTTTCATGGGAAAAGAATAGGGATGTCTGGTATCACGGAGACTACATAAGGTGTGACGATGAGGGGCAGTTCACACTACACGGCAGATCTGATGACACCATAAATGTGGCCGGAGTTCGTATTGGAGCTGGCGAGATTGAATCTGCACTTATGGATCACGAGTCTGTGCGGGAATCTGCGGTGATCGGTGTGCCTGATATACTGAAAGGCTCTGACATCATATGCTTTGTTATACTCAAAGACGGCTATGAACCTTCTGAGGAGCTTAAGGCTTCTATCGCGCAACATGTCCCCAAAATCATGGGAAAGAACCTACGCCCTAAGGCTGTCGAAATAGTCCCTGACTTGCCAAGGACCAGATCAATGAAGATTGTAAGAAAGACGATAAGGAAGAAATACATCGGCGAAGACCCCGGAGATCTTGCATCTGTGGAGAATCCAGGGGCACTCGATCATATCGGTCGGGGTGCTGTGAAAGGACGCTAAATGAACCACGAAACTATCATCGGCCTTGAGGTGCATGCGCAACTCCTTACGGACTCGAAGATTTTCTGTGGTTGCTCAACGGAATTCGGAGCGCCGCCAAACACCCATACCTGTCCGGTTTGTCTCGGTATGCCGGGGGTGCTGCCGGTGCTAAACCGAAAGGTGGTAGATTATACTCTCAAGATGGCACTAGCCACAGGGTGTGCCATTGCACCTGTAAGCCGCTTTGCTCGAAAGAACTACTTTTATCCTGACCTCCCCAAAGGCTACCAGATATCTCAATACGAGCTTCCCATTGCAGAACACGGACATGTTTCTATAGAAGTAGACGAAAAAATAAAAGAGATCGGCATTACCCGAATCCACATGGAAGAAGATGCCGGGAAACTCATACATGACCCCTACCGTTCAATGAGCAGAGTCGATTTCAATCGCACCGGTGTCCCTTTAATTGAGATTGTGAGCGAACCGGACATCCGATCACCACAAGAGGCTGGGGCGTACCTCAAGCAACTGAGAGCCGTCTTGCGTTACCTGGGTGTATGTGACGGGAATATGGAAGAAGGAAGCTTTCGATGCGATGCCAATGTGTCTATACGGCCTTTCGGGACCAAGACCTTTGGAACACGTACGGAACTTAAGAACATGAATTCCTTTAGGCACGTTGAGAACGCACTTGCCTACGAGATTAAGCGACAGGAAGCTCTCATTGAAGAAGGTGGAGAGGTCAAACAGGAGACTCGTCTCTGGAATCCGGTAAAGCAGATCACCGTTTCCATGAGAGGAAAAGAAGAAGCCCATGATTATCGGTATTTTCCGGACCCGGACCTGGTTCCTCTCGTCATTGATGAGGACTGGATCGAAAAAACTCGTGCGGGGCTGCCTGAGCTTCCTGAGGCAAGGAAAGCCCGTTTTGTCAAAGACTACAACCTGCCATCTTCTGAAGCCCGGTTTCTTACGGATTCACGTGTCCTGGCAGATTATTTTGAGGCTTGTGTGAAGGCCTTTCCGCAACCGAAGACGGTCTGCAACTGGATAATGGGAAGTCTTATGGAAGCGCTGAACGCGGAGAATAAGACCATTGAGGAGTCTCCTGTTCCTTCCGAGGAACTTGCTAAATTGCTAAAATTAATCGATTCGGGTCTAATCAGCGGGAAAATAGCAAAAACAGTCTTTGAAGAGATGGTATCTAGCGGTAAGGCGCCCTATGACATAGTACGTGAAAAGGGCCTGGAGCAGATTACTGATAATGATGCCATTTTTGAGGCAGTTCAAAAAGTCTTAGCTGCTCACAACAATGAAGTGGAGTCATACAAAGCCGGCAAGACCAAACTGTTGGGTTTCTTTGTCGGCCAGGTCATGAAGGCCACTCAAGGGAAGGCAAATCCCACGATGGTAAACGAGGTATTAAGGAAAATGCTCGAAGCTTGACACTCGATCCTGGGAACTGACAAACGGAAACCGACAACTGAAAACTGACAACTGACAACTGGAAACCGAAAAATGGTTGAGACAATTGCATGGAAAGACAATCAGGTCATCATGATTGACCAGCGAAGATTGCCACTCAAGGAAGAGTATGTGGTCTGTAAAGGCTACACCTCGGTAATACGGGCGATAAAGGAGCTTGTCATACGTGGGGCACCGGCCATAGGGGTTGCAGCCGCGATGGGTATCGCCCTCGGGGCGCTGAAGATCCGCACAAAAAAAACGGCCCCCTTCTTGGCCAAACTGGACGAGATTTGTCGTGAGATGGAAGGAGCAAGGCCGACAGCGGTAAATCTGGCCTGGGCGGTGAACAGGATGCAAGACTTGGCGACAAGAAAACGAGACGAGGGGGTGGAAACATTAAAGGCCATTCTCGTAGCCGAGTCAAAACGGATGCTTCACGAAGACATTTCCGTAAACAAGGCCATGGGAAAACACGGCCGGCAGTTGCTTGATGATGGGGCTACGATTCTTACCCATTGCAATGCCGGGGCTCTTGCTACCGGGGGCTATGGCACTGCTCTGGGAGTGGTTCGAGCAGCCGTCGAGGCCGGAAAGAAGATCGAAGTCTTTGCCGACGAAACCCGCCCTTTTCTGCAAGGGGCGCGTCTTACAGCCTGGGAACTCATGGAAGACGGCATCCCGGTTACGCTCATTACGGACAATGCGGCAGGGTATTTCATGCAGCAGGGCCGCATTAATGCTGTCATAGTAGGAGCTGACCGAATTGCAGCCAATGGAGATGTAGCCAATAAGATCGGAACCTATATGGTGGCTGTTTTGGCTAAGACACACAAAATACCTTTTTATGTGGCAGCCCCGATGTCAACAATCGATTTTTCGACTAAAAGAGGACAAGACATTCCCATTGAAAGACGCCCGGCACAAGAGGTTACTCATTTCCACAGCCAAAGGAACACCCCTCGGGGCGTGGTGGCGGAAAATCCAGCCTTTGATGTAACCCCGCACAGATATGTGTCTGCCATTATTACCGAAAAGGGGGTGGCAAAAGCCCCGTTTAAGGCAAACCTAAAGAAACTTTGAACCTTTGAACCCGTGAACGGTTTTAGCCATGCATTCACCATCGTTGTTTCCAATCAAAGGCTTTATGGAGACCTCTTTTCTCGACTGGCCCGGCAAGGTCTGTTCTACGATCTTCTTGCCTTACTGTAACCTCAGGTGTCCTTATTGCTATAATCATCAACTTGTCTTAAGGCCGGATGAACTTGAAACATTGGCCCTGGACGATATTTTGGAACAACTAATCCATCAACAAGATCGTATTGACGCTATTTGCATAACCGGCGGGGAGCCGACAATGCACAGAGAGTTGCCGGAACTCCTTGAGAAAATCCGGGGGGCGGGTTTCAAGACAAAGCTTGATACCAATGGTACGCAACCGGAGATTCTCGATTATCTGCTCAACAAGAAACTCCTTGACTGTGTGGCCATGGACGTAAAGGCCCCACTGGATGATATGTCCTACGAAAGGTGTGCCGGCGTGCATCTGCCGGCAAGCATCATAATGGAATCAATCCGTGTCCTAGCCAGAAGCCCTGTTTCCACTATCCTTCGGTGTACCGTCTGTCCATCCCTTTTAGAACAAGACGATATCTATCGCTTGGCTAAAGAGATAGGAGGGCTTTGGTCTGAGGAAGCTTCTGACCATAAGGCATTGCCGCCCTTTCTTACCCTTCAGCAGTTTAGTCCAAAAGATCCCATGGACCCAGCGCTAAAAGAGATAAAACCCCTAGAAGATGAATTCCTGGAACGGATGCAGGAAAAGGTCAATGACATCCTGCATGGTTCCGGCAGGTGACCTCGAGTTAAGTCCTAAGTTGTTTTTGGGTAACTCAGGTGGATAGACTGAAGGTGGAAGGCTAATAGGGACAAATCCTGCGTGATCATACAAAACTTCGGGCATTTAAGTTGGCTGACGAGGTAGCAGCATTGGTTTATCGGGTGACCGGCATTCCTACCGTGACCAAGATGGTTGAAATGCTTCAGCCTTCAGTCTTCAACCTAAATAGCTGGGTACTTTTGTTCGACGTTCATCTTTCAAAATAACTTAGCGCTTATGCCCCATGACACCAGGCCGACACCAGGCCGGCGTTGACAAGAAACGGTCCTTTGATGTATTGGTGCTGATGGCATATCATGGTTTTGAGAAAACATTGAAACTAAGGGTTTGTCACGAAATAAGTGTCTCAAGATTGCGAAGGATTTTGGGTTGTATTCAAGGCGCTCAGGCGGGAGCATACCGAGGTATGTGACCAACCGAGCAACGCAGAAGACGGCCCAAAAGACCAGCAAAATGTGACAGTTATTGAGTGACGA
>MAVP01000046.1 GCA_001751075.1 Desulfobacterales bacterium S7086C20
TGGTTTCGAGGCTTCCAGCAGCAAGGGAAATTTTGAAAAGAACGAGGGCATTGACCCCAAGGGTCTTACGCAGGAGTTGCGGGACAGGGGCATAATTGTCTTGGCTTCCGGCATCTTGTGCCAGGAACATCATACGCGGGAGAATATTCAAACAGACATTGATTTTATGGTCGCCCTGGAAGCGGACCTGGTTCAATTCATGTTGTTGACACCGCTGCCGGTCACGGCCCTTTACCAGGATCATAAGGAGCGAGGGCTTCTTCGAGAGGATCTCCCCTTTGAAGAGTGGCACGGGCAAAAATACTTGACCTATCGCCATCCCGAATTCCCAGGAAATTCTGCTGAAAAATGTCTGATGGCCGCTTTTCGGAAAGATTATGAAGTGAACTCGAGCTCCATGTACCGCATTGTGGAAACCGTTTTCCGTGGCTATCGCCACCTCGCCGGTCTTTCGCGACGAGATGCCTGCCTCAAGACACGGATGGAACAGTTCAGACGTAGAACATTGGAATATACCACCATCTTGCCCCTGGTGGCCAGATACGCCGTAAACAAGGCTGAGCACCAACGGGCAACAGCCCTGGATCGTCAGATAATCGAGTTTTTCGGTAGACCAGCAGTGCAGGAACGGCTGCGGCGCATTGCGATCCGGGTCCTGGCCCTTCGCTGGAAGATCAGGTGCCGTCTTCTTGGAGACAGGATTCAGCCTTCCACTATCGTGAGCAGGTTCGGGCCTGGGGCCAAAAAAGCGGCCACGGTTTGGGGTAGAATGGTCCCTTCACCCAAAGCCATAGGGGCCCTTGCAAGTTATCTTCCCCAACCCTTCCGCAAATGGGCCCATCAGGTTCGACTTCTGACGTTATCTGCATTCCGCCCTCACTCTACAATATAGACACAGTTGGGCCGGCATTCGAGCCTATTTCCTGTTTACAGTTCTATTTAAATCAAGCACTAGATCTTTGTGACGAGACCTTACGCAGCATTTTGTAGGGGTGTGGACATGAGGATCGCTCCGTGTCGGCATTTTCTGAGCCGTATGTTCTTGGGGGTGATTTCGACCAGTTCATCGTCGTTGATGTAGGAAATGCATTCTTCCAGACTCATGATCAACGGTGGTGTGAGAATAACATTTTCATCGGATCCTGCTGCTCGCATGTTGGTGAGCTTCTTTCCCTTGGCCGGGTTCACCACCAGGTCATGGTCTCGGTTGTTTTCGCCGATGATTTGTCCTTCATAGACCTCAATGCCTGGGCCGTAAAAGAGCTTGCCCCTGGCCTGCAGATTGAACAGGGCATAGGCCACTGTCATGCAGGTGGACTTGGAAACCAGGACACCGTTTCTTCGATGGCGGATTTTGCCGACGTAGGGGCCGTATTTCAGAAACACGTAATTCATAACGCCCATGCCCCTGGTGCAGGACATGAACTCAGACCGGTAGCCGATAAGGCCCCGGGTAGGTATTTTGTACTTGAGACGGGCCTGGCCGTTTCCCTGTTTCATGTCAATGAGCCTGCCCTTGCGAAGCCCGAGCCCTTCCATTACCGCGCCCAGATACTCCTCGTCGACATCAATGGTCAGCTCCTCATAGGGTTCCAGGGTGCTGCCACCTTGCTGTTTCAGCACGACCTGGGGTCGGGAAACCTGAAATTCGTAGCCCTCTCTGCGCATCTTTTCGATTAAGATGGCCAGATGGAGTTCTCCGCGGCCGGACACCTTGAAGCCCACGCCTTCCTTAAGCTCTTCGACGACCAGGGCGACATCCGCAAGGGTCTCTCGATGCAGGCGATCGACAATATGGCGTGAGGTCACGAAGGTTCCCTCCTTGCCGGCAAAGGGCGAATCATTGGGAACGATGTTTACTGAAATCGTTGGCGGATCAATGGAAACCGGCGGGCAGGGGCAGGGGTTTTCCTGGGCCGTATAGGTGTCACCGATAGCGACAGAGTCCATCCCGGCAACGGCAACAATCTCACCCAAGGCGGCATGGACTATGGCTGTTTTTCGGTTTCCCTCGAATCGATACACCTTGGAAATAACGGCAGGGACGAGGGCGCCGGTCTGATCGGCTAAAACAACAGCCTGTCCAACGCTGAGAGTGCCTGAAGTGATCTTCCCGATGCCGAGGCGACCGAGGAAGGATGAATAGTCGATGGAGCTTACTTGCAGCTGCAGGGGTGCTGCTGAATCGCCCGACGGAGGCGGTACGTGCGAAACGATGGCCTCCATGAGGGGCGCCATGGACGAGGCTTGTTCGCCTATGTCCGTTACGGCGTAACCGTCTTTTGCAGAGGCATAGATGACCGGGAAATCAAGGATGTCATCAGGGGCGTCCAGTTTTACAAAGAGGTCAAATACCTGACCCACCACCCAGTCTGGACGTGCGTTTGGTTTGTCGATCTTGTTGATTATAACGATAATGGGCAGCCCGACGGCAAGGGCTTTTTTGAGTACAAAGTACGTCTGGGGCATTGGGCCTTCTTGTGCGTCAACGAGGAGCAACGCAGCATCGGCCATATTCAGAACCCGTTCGACCTGACCTCCGAAATCGGCATGGCCGGGCGTGTCGATGATGTTGATCCAATGCCCGTCAAAGGCAAACGACCCATTCTTGGAGGATATCGTGATACCCCGTTCCCGCTCCAAATCCATTGAATCCATGAGTCGTTCATCAACCTGCTCGTTATCGCGAAACATACCGCTCTGCTTGAACAGTTGATCCACCAGGGTGGTTTTCCCGTGATCGACATGGGCGATGATGGCGACGTTTCGGATTTTCTCCTGCTCGATGTTGTTCCGTTTCATGTCCTGTACCGTTTGGGCTTGTCCGAAGACAGCCTTTCCTTCTTGATGATCTACTCAGCCTTGGTCCCCAAGCATAAACCGTCTGTATGCCGACGCTCTCGATGGGCAGTGCCCTAAATCAGACATAGCCCCGGCGAGACCGATTACGCGCCGTAGGTTTCCGGGGATTTATAAATGCAGAAGAGTTAGTGCCCGACGAAACGCTTCAGCGGCGGGCATGGAACATCTATAGTTACCTGCAAACCAAGCCCATTTTATTGTAACTTTTTAGCATAAGGGATAAGCCTCAATTTGACAAGTAAAATCGTATGGTACTTTTAATGTTTCTTGGGAGTGAAAAGTAGTGAAAATGGTGTCAAAGCTTGAATAGTGAATTATTGTTTGACACTAATACTGACACTAATACCATTCATTCTAATACATTGCTCAGACGCACGTTAATGGCGGTTACACGGACGGATATTTCACGGGGGCAAGTATAGGGAAAGAACGAGGATTACTTATCTTGCTTTCCTTCTCACCAGCCACTCTATAGCTAAAGCGGCTAAAGCCCCAATGATCACGCTGGTTACTATGAAGAGATAAGCATTCATGTGCATCTTCGGTGACTATGGTTAACCCACATAGGGAGTCTTCCGGCGAGTAACCATAATCGCCAAAACAACCCAGGCGAGCATAAACTTAACAAAGTTGGGGATGGGTTCGAGAAGCCAATCCCAAAAGTTTAGAGCTAGAAATGCTTCTAACATACGGCATCATCCTTGTTCTGCGATGTATTAACTGCGTTGCAAGAGGTGATGTATCAAGGATTATGCCAAGTTTATGTAAATAGCATTTTGTGTTTCAGTTCTAAGCGGTTAGAACCATGCTATACAAGATGAAGTTAGAATATACTCAGTTCCCAAATTACAATTTTGAAAAAGATATGACGTTAAGCGGTAGAATGAGCACAAGAGAAAGGAGCGATTCAGTCAAGGATCAACGGTAGGCTCAAAACAAAATCCCTGGTGGACTGAGGGTGAACCAGGGACTAGCGGCGGAAAACAAACAGCCCTTGGTCTACACTGAATTGCTTCCTTCTTTTGAAGAACCGGGCTTGTTAGCTGTTTTCTTGCCTTTTTCCTCTGACGTTTTTTTGGCCTTCCCCTGTGTCGGAGAAGCGAAATTTCCAGACCCGTTGGCGTAATCCGTGGCATACCAACCTGTGCCTTTAAGGTGAAACGAACTGTGCGATATGAGCTTCTGGAGCTTCCCAGAACAGTGTTTACACTTTTTCAAAGGTGGTTCCGAGATACGTTGATAGACCTCTACAAACCTCCCACATTTCTTGCATGAATATTCGTAGACCGGCATCTTGTTGCCCTCACTGACAAATATTACATAATAGCTGCCCAGGTGGGGTGCGCCTTGTGCGCACCTTGTGACAGAAAAAGAACTTGCAAGATTCATGCACAAAGAGTGGTCAGGCCGGCACAAAGAAAAGCCCCCAGTCGCTGCCTGGACACCAGGGGTTATCACATTGAAAGAACACCAGACAAGTGTTGAGGTCTTAGAAAAACAGATGGCAGCAATTGGCACCGTGTTTACAGGGGAGGTTGTCGGCAAGCTGAAGAAAAAGAAGAAGGGAAAGTCCAAGGAAGAAAAGGAAGCACGGAAGCAGGAGTTGTTGAAGGGTAGCCCCTACAAGAAGGCAGATATTGAGGCTATGGGGAATGTAAGTTTACGTATATTAGGGGCTGCATTGGGCGTGAAGACTTTTGGCATTAAGCTTCCGGAGTTGATTGCAGAAATCTTGAAGGTTCAAAAGAAAGCGACTGACAAGGGCAAAAACAAGAAGTAGACAATAGTTGTTCAAAGAAAAGGACCGTCGTTATTGGCGGTCTTTACTCTCGTTGTCATCAAGCATTGTCTCCCTACCCTTCATTTGACAGTCATAAAAACTTAATGCAAGCTAACACCATATAACCCACCTAACTAACTAGCAAAATCAGCTTTTGTTACGTATAGCTTGCCAACATCGTCACTGCAAAGATTCGATAGATCTCTTTTGTTTGTCACAAATATTTTAGTTTGCCTGCTAAACTTGGATCTGGACTCTCTTCTGACCGTTCCCCTCATCCTTCAAGGAAAGCAAGACCCTTCCTGTCCGTTCACACCAAGTTCGCATATCTTTCTCGAAGGTGGGACAGCCTCCCAATACCTCCAAAATATCACCGGGCTTCATGGCCGGAACCTTCACGGCAATCTTCAAAATCGGCTGAAGGCACTTCTTGCCGAGAGTATTTAAAACCACCGTCCCCATGTTCACTTCTCATCATTCTAGGTTCGACATTGGGGTAAAGGGTGGTTCAAAGAAAGATGCTAAGCTGTGAGCGGGGCCTCATAAGTAGGAAGGTAGTTGTTTTCTCCGTTCGTTAAGCTGTTCCCGCCGTGTTTGGCGTAAAGATGTGAGAGACCCCGCTTACAGCTTAGCATGCTATCTAAGAAAGCACAAACCATACCAACATTTGTATCGTGTAATATCAACAAGTTAGCTTTTTGAGTGTGTGAAAACAAATGCAACTGTGGAAACGAAATGCCATTTAGTGGATTCAAGGTAACAGGAGCAAGGGGAGAACCACGTTGTCGTCAGGAGCTATATCTTGTGGGCATGGGTCGGCTATAGATCGCCCTTGCAAAATCTTTATTTGATGTCATAACCAGGTTTTATTTGGGATTAAGAATATGAATTACTATCCTGTGGGTTTCATCCTTGCTCCTTAGCCTTGTTTGTATGGTCTCTATCTTGAATCTGTCTTTAACCATTCCGATAAGCTGCATGAAGTATTTGCGCTTTATGTCGTGGGCCATAAATATTGTCCCTTGCGGGCGGAGGTATGTTTTAAAAAGCCTAATAATAGGGTGTATGGAGGCCTCATTGTAAATAAGTTCCGAGCCACAAATGATGTTAAAGCTTTCTTTCAGATCCGGGTTGTTCCAGTCAAGTCTCCTTACAGATACATTGTTTAGTCCATTGTGCTCGACATTCATCTTGATAAGCGCAAGGGCATCTTCGTCATAGTCGGTAATGGTTACATCGTATCCTAGAACTCCCAGGAAAAGGCCTGTAACACCCATTCCCGCGCCAATCTCAAGGATCTTGATTTTCTTTTCCAGGTCCATCTTTAGCAGATGATTGCTCAACAGGAGTGATGCTTCCCAGACCTTGACCCAGAAGGGAAACTTCTTTGTCGAATCTCCTGGTTCCTGATTAAGAGCATTAACGATACAATCCAGGTTTTCTACCCGGTAGATTTCAAGTCTTTTCCCGCCGATTGCTATGGGGACTAGTTCCAGTTCGTATGTGTCTTCTATGGATGTTGCCATAAATAGGTTCCTTTTCTTATAATCCCGCTGCCTTGATTTAGTCTGTCAAAAGATGCTATAGACTAATGGTTTCGTAAAAAGTCAATTTTGTTCGCTACGTGAGCATTTTTGGTTCTTCTCCCGAATCTTATCATCCTACCAAATTTTTTGATAGGAGATTGACTATGACTCAGTGGCCGATAGAGTTCAATTTTTGGGCAGTCCCGCCTTTTGTCAGCTTCTTGACACTCTTTGCCTTGGCTGCTTTGGCACTCATTAAGGGAAAGGGACAAAAGATCAATCTGCTCCTTGCTGGTATTTGTTTCCTCGGGAGCCTTTTGAGTCTTGACAAGACCCTTGCCTCAGTCGTAACCAACCCTCAGCTCGCATTACAGATAAGCCGTATCGACCACATATTTGTGGTCTTTTTTGTTCCTGTTTACCTTCACTTTACGCTGAGTTTTCTAAAAATACCGAGACAAAAGTGGTTGGTTTGGTTCGCATATGCCTTCAGTGCGTCTTTGAGCCTTCTTTCACAGACCCACTATTACTTGGCTGGAGTGAGGCAATACTTCTTCGGATATTATGCCTTGGGAGGTCCACTGATTTATCTCTTCGGTGTCGCCACCACCACAAATACTATCTATTGCCTTTATCTTCTTTTCCGAAATTTGAAATATGACGAAGACCCGGATCGAAAGAACAAGACGAAGTATATTATCTCGGGGCTGGGGGCAGCTGCCTTTGTGACGCATTTTGATCTTTTGCCACTTGCGGGTATCAGCTTCTATCCCATGGGAAACTTTGCCTTTATTCCGATCCTTTTCTTGGGATTTGCTGTGTTAAAGCACGATCTTTTGCACATTGGCCTTGTGGTCCAAAAGGGGCTTATCTATTCGCTCCTTACCGGTATGCTCACAGCCACCTACGGCCTATCCATTATCTTGTTCAATGAGACGTTCAAGGGATTGGGGCAAAGATGGTCTGTGCTCTTTTCGGTGTTGTTTTTTGCTGCCATCGTCTTTGTCTTTGAACCGCTTAAAAAACGCATTCAGTCTATAATCGACAATCTGCTTTTTAAGGGTAAATACAACTATCAAAAAACACTAAGGGCACTGAGTGATACGATGACCTCAATGTTGGATCTAGACGAGATTATGGATAAAACCCTTAAGACCCTTACGGAGGCAATGTATCTGGATTGGGGTTATGTCATGCTCATTGACGATATAGGTGGTCAGTTTCGTGTCCGAAGTTATAGGGGAAGTCGATTAACTGCTGAGCATCAATCTCTGGCACAGTCAAGCCCCATGATATATGAATTGGGACGTAGGAAAAGAGAGATTTCACGTCATAACTTGGATAAGTGGTTAAGTGAGAGTAATGATCCTGGCGGTTTAAAGGCCGATTTTTCCGGGCTGGCAGGAACTGTTGTTATACCAATGATCTTTCAGTCGGATATCAACGGAGTCCTCGTATTGGGAAACAAAAAATCGGGGGATCTTTATACGACACAAGACCTTGAACTCCTTCGGACCCTGGCAAATCAATGTGCCATAGCCGTGGAAAATGCCAAGGCATATCAACTCATCGAGAATTTGAATATGAATCTGGAAAGTATGGTAGAAAAACGGACTGAAGAACTTAGCAAGGCCCTCAAGGATAAGGAAAAAACCCAAGACCTCCTTATCAGGTCAGAAAGTCTGGCAGCCGTAGGCGCCCTTGTGGCAGGTGTTGCACATGAGCTGAATAACCCTCTTGCCAGCGTTTCAAGCTTAGTCCAGTCAGCCGTAGAAACGATAGAAGACGAATCCAGACAACAGGTGGCCGTGTCAAATCAGAGTATTGAGGAAAAAGAGGAACTGGTCGATGACCTTAAGTTTAGCTTAAAGGAACTAAACAGGGCAAAGGATATCGTGGCAAGCCTTCTGGGCATTTCTCGCCAAACCCAGGAATATACCGAGCCCGTTGTACTAAGTGATGTTTCAAAGGACGCTTTGAGGATTCTTTCTAATCAGTACAAAAGGACAGGGATTCAAGTCGTTGAGGATTATGCGGCCAATATGCCACAAATTAGGGGAAACTTTGCTAACCTGGGTCAGGTGTGTCTTAATATCCTAACAAACGCGATACAAGTGGTAGGCAAGGAATCAGGAGAGATTATTGTAAAGACCGAATATGACGAATCAAGGGAGAGAGTTATCTTTGAGTGCAAAGACAATGGGCCGGGTATTTCCGAAGAGGTCATAAAAGATATCTTTAAGCCCTTTTTTACGACCAAGGAAGTCGGAAAGGGGACTGGGCTGGGCCTGTACATATCCTACGAGATTGTACGTCGGCACAATGGAGAGATTCTCGCAAGAAACAATCCTGAAGGTGGCGCCCTATTTCGGGTAGAGCTTCCTGTAACCGATAGTCTATAGGTCAACTCGGTACATAGTATGTGGTACTTTTTGCTACCTAAACTCGCAAGCGTTCATAGGTTCATGGTTCAACGTTGACGGGGAAGCTTATGAGACGCCATTGAGCACCTCCTGCGCTGTTTGAGGCATCAGGTTGGAGGCAAAACTAAGCACAAAGAACAAGGGTAAGCGTTCACAGGTTCAATGGTTCACGGTAAGTATTTGTTTACCTCCGAACAAGGTCAAAGAAAGAAGCACAACTGTGAACCTCTGAACCGTGAACCCGTGAACGGTTACCTAATGCTCCCTTGCCTTCCTTTGGCCTGGTGGACGGCCATACTTATGGCGGCAATCAGGCTTCCGGGGTCTGCCCTGCCTGTGCCGGCAATGTCATAGGCGGTACCATGATCAACGGAGGTACGCACAATAGGAAGTCCTAGGGTTGTGTTCACGCCGTCCGTGAAATGGACCATCTTAAAAGGTATTAAACCCTGGTCATGGTACATACAAATGACAACGTCCCATTTACCTTTTAGAGCCCAATAGAAAAGAGCATCAGCCGGGTACGGCCCGGCCACATCAATGCCATCTCGGCTTGCCTGCTCGATGGCGGGCAAGATCGTGATTGTTTCTTCTCTTCCAAAAAGACCTTCCTCTCCTCCGTGTGGGTTTAGGGCCGCAACGGCAAGTCTTGGTCTTAAGATACCAAAGGAGTCCTTAAGGGCGCTTTGTGTGATCTGTATTGTTTTGAGTATCTTGTCACGAGTGAGCTTTCTTGAAACATCAGCCAAAGCAATATGGATAGTTACTAGTGCTACTCGGAGCTTGTCCCCTGCAAGCATCATTACGTAGTCTGACGTTTTTGTCCTTTCGGCAAGGAGTTCCGTGTGACCTTCGAACGGAAATCCTGCCTTATGCATGGCCATCTTGTTGATTGGACAGGTAGTTAGTCCTTGAATCATTCCCTTGAGGGTCCAGTCTATCCCTTCAGTAATATATTTGACCATGGCCCGGCCGGTTGCCTCAGAAGGTCGTGCGACTTGGAGGAGACCAATATCTATGTCGGAAAGTGGTGCAACATCCAGAGTGCCCTGTTTGTAGCGGCCTTTTTCGGGATTATCAACACTGTAGATGTCTAAGCTTGTTTTTAACGATTGGTTGAGCGCTGACAACACGCCTACATCGCCTAATACAAGGGGCTTACATGTTTCATATATCATCTTTTCGCAAAGTGTCTTTAAAATGATTTCGGGACCGATCCCCACTGGATCTCCCATTGTAATCCCTATGATGGGGCGGTTTATCATAACTGGGTTACCTTTCTGACTCTACACAGCTTTTCCTACAGCGTTGATGACAAAAAGTCAAATGACGAACCCTTAAACCTGACAACCAGAATGGTGACCATTTTTTTATTTTTGTAAAAACAAGACATTATAGCGGGATAGCACCTTTTAGATGTAATTATGAGAAAATAGCAGGAAAACGGAGAAAAACGGAGTTTTGTTAGATTATCAGCATTGTCAACATGCTTCAAGAAATGTGCAAGGGCCTTAAAATACTAGGACATAACGGGGCTTTCGGGAATAGACAAACAATAAAGGTTTTAAGAGCACGGCTAATTAAACTACAAGAATATAGAATAGTTATCTTGTGTTGAAAACTATTTCACGAACAAATTGAGATCTCTTTTTTCTCGGTTTGACAATAGATAGTCCATGTTTTAAAAGCTGGTCATCCTTTCAAGAGAAAAGATGGTTCTTGTCAGTTTTCTAATCATAACCCGGCATTATTCAGTATAATTTGTGGCTTAATCTTTCCTTTTACAATATGAATTAACCATATTTCGCGCTTTTTTGGGGTGGAATTACATGCAAGATATTTGGAATCAAGCAAAAGAGAAGCTCCGCGAGAAGGTTCCTGACCACAGTTTCAGGCTTTGGATTGAACCGCTGGAAATTATTTCACAGCAGGGAAAAGAGGTAAGCTTGGCTTGTCCCTCGAGTTTTTTTAAAAAGTGGGTAGGTCGTCACTACTTGGATTTGATCGAGAGGGAAGTGAAAAATGCCTCTGGAAGTCCGTTTCGGATTTCTCTAAAACTTTGTGATAAAAATCAGCAAAACGGGAAAGTTAGCATGCCAATCGAAGAACAGCTCTTCCTTCCCCATATAACGGAACGACAATATATGCTGTCTCCCCTCCAGAACGACTTTACGTTCGACCAATTTGTCGTGGGAATGGGCAATAATTTCGCCTTTAATGCAGCCCTCTCCTTGGCCTGTGCAGACAATAGAAGGCATGATCCGGTTTACTTGTTGTCCAAGACCGGCTTGGGCAAGAGTCATCTTTCCCAAGCTGTTGGTAATCACGTACTGAAAGAAGATTCTGCCGTTCGGGTGTGTTATGTCACGGCGGAGGAATTTACCAACGCTATGATTCACGCACTTCGAAACGACAAG
Organism: Desulfobacterales bacterium S7086C20; assembly: GCA_001751075.1. Lineage (GTDB taxonomy): Bacteria > Desulfobacterota > Desulfobacteria > Desulfobacterales. The sequence continues at coordinate 11,009 of MAVP01000046.1, forward strand.
ATTGAGGAGTTCAAGGAGAAGTATCGGAGGCAGTGTGATGTTCTCCTCTTAGAAGATGTTCAGTTTCTCACTGGGAAGGCAAAGATCCAAGATGAGCTGGCCTATACACTTGATGCCTTGCTGGAAGCAAAGAAGAAACTTATTTTTACTGGAACGTATCTGCCCGGGGACATCCCCAAGATGGATGAAAAGCTTTCTTCACTGCTTTCTGCAGGTGTGATTTCAAACATTGAAACCCCCGACCACAATACTAGGGTAGCCATTTTGAAGAAAAAGGCGTCAGTGAAAGGAATCGATATTCCAGAGGATGTGATTAACTATTTGGCTGGTCAACTTTCTCAAAATGTAAGGCAACTTGAAAGCGGCCTCATCGGTGTTGCCGCTAAGGCGTCTTTGCTTAATCTACCTATAGATACTAAACTGGCGGAGAGTGTTGCCAAAAACATTGTGCGTCACTCTCGTGAGGTGACAACTCAGCGTATACAAAAGCTGTTGTGCAAATACTACAAGCTGACAATGGAAGAACTTGTGTCCAAATCACGTAAGCGTACTATTGCCCGGCCCAGGCAGATTGGCATGTATTTGGCCAGGCGATATACAGACCAGTCCCTCCAGTCTATTGGCCGATGCTTTAATCGCTATCATGCCACCACACTCCATGCCATAGGGGTCGTGGAAAGGCTTATTCAAGGAAATGGGCCTGTGCAAAAACAAGTGGAATTCCTTTCTGACAAAGTGGAGTCAGGTAATATTTAAATCTTATCCGGCCCCGCTCCCCCTGGTGTTTTCAATTACATCATCAGTGAAAAAGTTACAGAAAAACAATCAGTCGTACTGTCATGGCATGACATTTGTGTGTCTTTAGGGACGGTACTTTTTCATGAGGACGTAATCACCTGCTTTATGGATCAAGGCTTTTAACTGTTAGGCCGAACCGAAGTATTTTCGAAAGGAGAACCGAGATGTCAGCAAATTCACTCTTTGAAGTGAAAACAGGTATCTCACTCGCCAAGGATGAGGAACGGGCGGTTCAGGAATTGTTTGATCAAATAGATCAGCCCAACACAGAGGCTGTGATCTTTTTCTGTTCATCAGAATATAAACTAGACACACTGGGCAAAGCCCTTAAGGCTCGATTTCGCTGTTGTCCTATCGGTTGCACGACGGCCGGAGAAATCACGTCGGCCGGCTATCAGGTGGAGGTGGCTAACGACGGCCAGGAGGCAGTCGCCAAATACACAAAGGCTCCCGATGCGTTTGACTTGATCTTTATGGACATCCAGATGCCGGGGATGGATGGCATGGAGGCAACCAGAGTAATCCGGAATGAACCATCCAAGATTAATGGGATCCCAATCGTTGCTATGACTGCCCATGCAATGAAAGGTGACCGGGAAAAGTGTCTTGAAGCAGGTATGGACGATTACATTCCAAAACCAATCAAAAGGGAGTTGGTTTTTGAGATGCTTGAAAAATGGGTTTTTAATAAAGAAGCATCGTGAAAGCGTTCACAGGTCCATGGTTCAACATTTAATGAAAGAATTACAACCGTGAACCTCTGAACCTTTTAACCCGTGAACGGTTACAATTATTCTTTGTCGTCTTTCACTTCCTCAAAGTCGGCGTCAACCACATCGTCATCTGAAGAGGCCGTTGAGTCGGCGCCTGTAGAGGTTTCGCCGGCACCTTCCGCCTTACCTGCGTCAGATGCTTGCGAATACATTGTCTCGGCCAGCTTGTGAGAGGCTTGCATCAGCTCCTCGCTTGCCTTCTTGATTTCTTCTGCATCAGTGCCTTCCATGGCCTTTTTGACTTTTTCGCTAGCACCTTCAATATTCGCCTTCACTGTAGCATCAACCTTGTCCCCCAACTCTTTAATTGATTTCTCGGTCTGGTATATGAGGCTATCGGCTTGATTTCTTGCCTCAACGAGTTCCTTTTGCTTTTTGTCATCTTCTGCATGCAGCTCGGCCTCTTTGACCAGTTTTTCGATTTCCTCTTCAGACAAACCGCTCGAAGCGGTAATCTGTATTGACTGCTCTTTTCCGGTTCCAAGGTCCTTTGCAGAAACATGGACAATGCCGTTTGCATCAATGTCAAAAGCAACCTCAACTTGTGGTATGCCACGGGGGGCAGGTGGGATACCAACCAGTTCGAAACGGCCTAGAGTCTTATTGTATTGTGCCATCTCACGTTCACCCTGGAGCACATGTATGGAAACCGCCGCCTGGTTATCGGCGGCCGTAGAGAATATCTGACTCTTCTTGGTAGGGATAGTTGTGTTCTTTTCGATCAATTTAGTACACACACCCCCAAGTGTTTCAATGCCAAGGGACAATGGGGTAACATCCAGTAGGAGCACATCCTGGACATCGCCTTGCAAGACCCCTGCTTGGATGGCCGCGCCAATAGCAACGACCTCGTCGGGGTTAACGCCTTTGTGGGGTTCCTTGCCGAAGAGGTCCTTTACCTTCTGCTGAACCGCCGGCATACGGGTCATGCCTCCAACCAGAATGACCTCGTTGATCTCTGAAGGCTTGATACCTGCATCCTTCAGGGCGGTTTCACAAGGCGGAACCAGCATTTTCAGCAGATTGTCAACCAGAGATTCGAGTTTGGCCCTGGTCAATTTAATGTTTAGGTGTTTTGGTCCGCCGGCGTCAGCAGTGATAAAAGGCAAGTTTACATCAGTCTGCATGGAAGAAGAAAGTTCCATTTTGGCCTTTTCCGCCGCCTCTTTTAGGCGTTGCAAGGCCATTTTATCCTGTCGAATATCAATGCCTTGTTCCTTTTTAAACTCGTCTGCCAGGTAATCTATAATTTCTTGATCGAAATCTTCACCACCCAGGTGAGTGTCGCCATGTGTTGATTTGACCTCAAATACGCCTTCTCCGATTTCAAGTATGGAGATGTCAAAGGTTCCTCCACCCAAATCAAAAACCGCTATTTTTTCATCTTTTTTCTTGTCCAATCCGTAGGCAAGAGAGGCTGCGGTGGGCTCATTAATGATTCTCAGAACTTTTAGCCCTGCAATTTTCCCGGCATCCTTGGTAGCCTGTCGCTGACTATCATTAAAATAGGCCGGAACCGTTATCACAGCTTCACTGACCGTTTCACCCAGATATTCTTCAGCCGTCTTCTTCATGGCTTGAAGAATATGCGATGAAATCTCAGCCGGGCTGTGGGCCTTGCCTTGGATTTCTATATGTACATCCCCATTGGAAGCCTGTACAATCTCATAAGGGCAGATTTTTTTGTCCCTTTGAGCCTCTTTGGAAGAATACTTACGCCCAATGAGCCGTTTGACTGCAAATACCGTGTTTTCAGGGTTTGTGATCGCCTGCCGTTTAGCTGCTTGGCCTGATAGGCGTTCCCCGCTATTGTTCCAGGCAACCATCGAAGGTGTGGTTCTTCCCCCTTCGGGATTAGTAATTACCTTTGGGTCCTTACCTTCCATGATGGCCACACAAGAATTGGTGGTGCCAAGATCGATTCCTATTACCTTGCTCATTGCTTTCCTCCTTATAATTCTATATAAAACTACTGTACTGTTTCTTTTTCTTCCAATTCTCCTTTGGTGTCAGGTTTTTTTGAAACCACAACCATAGAAGGCCTGAGAAGCCGGTCATTAAGCATATAGCCTTTTTGAAGCTCTTGTGACACTGTGTTTTCAGGGTGTTGTTCTGATTCTTCCTGTGAGACAGCTTGGTGAACATTCGGGTCAAAAGGCTTGCCATGGCTTTTAAGGGGGGAAACGCCGAATCTTTGCAACGTATCCATTAGTCCCGTCAAGGTCATTTCCACCCCATGCCTCAGGCCCTCAAAATCATCAGTACCCCCCTTTTGTATTGATAAGGCACGTTCCAAATTGTCCACTGTGGACAGAATTTCTTTGATAACGCTTTCATTGGCAAATTTTCTATAGTCAGCTATTTCCCTTTGACTTCGTTTTTTGAAGTTTTCGAATTCTGCCGTTACCCTCAAGAAGCGATCATAATTTCCGTCTGCCTTTGTTTCCGCCGCTTCTAACTGCTCTTCAAGGCTCTTTTCATCCCCAGATGTCTTTTCTGGCTTCGCCGGAGATATATCATCCAGCTCCTCATTCTTGTGAGTTTCAGATGCCTTTACATTCGACTGTTTCTTGTCGCCGGTCAAGATAGTCTCCTAACATGTAGTTGATCTCGTTGAATTTTGCGTCGTCTCAAATATGGGAAGAACATAAGAACCAACCGTGAGTTTGTCAAGGGGGTGCCATGGAACTGAAAATAAATAAGTCGTTGAGTTTCACGCCCAGATTTAGGTCAGATTTGGTTGATCTGATTGAACAAAACCGCAGACTTAGCAAGCTAAGTTGAGGATTTTGTGATTGAAGATCAGCCGAAGATGGCCTGAAGATGGGATGTGAAAACTATGAGTTATTTGTTTCCAGTTCCATAGCAAAGAATTGCTGCGGATTTGGCCTTCGGGGCGGGTTCGCCGTGGGTGGGATGAAGATATCAAGAACCGACCGGCTCACAGCATGCACCTTTGTACAATCTTCCCTGGAAGGTGTTTCGATCTTGGAGGTTTTGGTGAATCATTGCCAGGGTTTGGTGTTTTTCCAGTGCCCACCGTGGAGCCAGGAGAAAATGGCGGTTGGGATCTCCAGTAAGCCGTTGGATAATCGTATCGGGGCGAAGGTGTTCCAGAAAGAGTGTAATCCAATCCACATATCTTTCTTGGTCGAGTATTGCGCACTTGCCGGTGTTATAAATCTGAGCCATGGGGGTATCTTTCACAATGTACAGGTTGTGAATCTTGACAGCCTCTATTCCCAGATTAGCTATGGTTGTGGCTGTCTTTACAATGTCCCGACTCGATTCTCCCGGAAGCCCTAGTATGACATGGGCACAAATCAGTATATTTCGTCCCTGAGTCAAGTGGACAGCACGGATAAAATCTTCAACGCTGTGTCCACGGTTTACCCTTTTCAGTGTACGATTGTGCGCGGATTGAAGTCCATATTCCATCCAAACCATGTGGGTTGCTGTATATCCTTGGATAAGTTCCAGCTTTTCCTCATCTACGCAATCCGGCCTGGTTCCAATGGCAAGCCCGACGACATCCGGATCTGTAATTGCTTCGTCATATTTTTTCCTTAGCTCGCCACAGCCAGCATAAGTGTTAGTAAAAGCTTGAAAATAGGCAAGGAACTTCTTTGCTTTATATCGGGATGCCAGTCGGAGCTTCCCTTCGTAAATCTGTTCCTCGATAGATTGGCCCCTATTTGCTGCCCCAGAGCCTGAACCCTTTTCGTCACAGTATAGACATCCCACGCCGGAGAGTGTGCCATCACGATTAGGACATGAGAAGCCAGCATCTATCGTGATCTTTTGTACCCTGCAGCCAAACTTCTTTCTGAGGTAAGTGTTAAAATCATTATAGCGTTTTGTCATGCTGGTTTGCAGCCGAGTAGATTATGCAAAACTGTGAAGTGGGTTTCTGACTTGGTTGCGCACCCTTCCTTGAACCCTTTCCTCGGCACCTCAAATTGCCATATTAGGCCGGAATCATTCCACGACACGGGCTGCATTACCTGCCGCTGCTTCCTCCCGGACCTGACGGGGTTGGTAACCGCCTGTTGCGTAGTGCCCGGCCAGCGACAATTCTTGGGACGCGGAATATTGGACCCTCAAAAGGGAATTCAGCCCCGCATAAGCGGATTTCGGGCGACAGGACACCGCTAACTCCCCGCCTAGCACAACCAAGCAAGGCTTTTATAGCCCAGTGGAGACCAGATTTCAACCACAAAAGATACTTAGGGCTCGTCATTCAATAACTATCACATCTTGCTGGATTCGTAAAAAGTCCACAAACAGACGACACAGTAAAAAGCTCTAGATGCAAGGCGCGTGTACTGTCCTCAAGCCACTTCAGTGGCGCTATCTTGAGGAATGAGACGTACTTATCGTACGTCGCAGTGATTTACCCTGTTAAATCGGCTTCGCCGTCTCGCGTAGCGAGAATTTAACAGGGCGGGGATGAA
>MAVP01000047.1 GCA_001751075.1 Desulfobacterales bacterium S7086C20
CTAATGCCTTGCTTGCTGCCGTGTGATGCGCTGTCGGGCAAACGCCACAGATCTTTTGTGTAAGGGTGGGCATCTCTTCTACCGCCCGTCCCTCACAAAACTTTTCAAACCCCCTAAGCTCCGGCACCTGCAAGTAGACACGGTCTACATCGCCCTTGTCGTCAAGAAAGATATTAATCTTTCCGTGGCCTTCCAACCTTGTTATAGGGTCGATCGTGATCTGTTTGCCCATTTGCGTTCGCTCAATCACTCTTATTACCCGCCACTTTACCTTTCAGCATCGATGAGGCCAGGCTGTATCTGTAAAACAGGCCGGCCGGGTCAGGGATGGAAGCTGTAATCCTTTGCAGTTCTTCCTCATCTGTCGAATCAATCAATGAGGCCAAGAAAGAAGCAGCCTTTGCCCCCTGATCAGTCACATTATCAAGGGGACCAAAACAGCCACTACATGGCATATTTGCCCCAATACACCTCGCATTACAACCGCCCCTTGTGACAGGACCAAGACAGACAATGCCTTGTTCCAGGAAACACCTCGATGGATCCCACTCGAACTCGTAGAGCCTTTTAAATTTCTTTATCCGTATCGTCTCCGGCTTACTTTCCTTTAACGGACACGTATGGCAAAGGGCCTTGCTTTCCGCCAGCACCGCCCCCCTTTCAGGAAGTCTGTCCTCCAAGACCGCCATTATTGCCTCTTTTATCAACTCTGGTGTTGGAGGGCAGCCGGGGATATAATAATCAACTTCTACGACTTGATCCAACGTCTTGACGGTATCGTTAAAACCGGGAAGTTCCAGATAGTTTCCCGAATCTATGGTTCCGCTTTTCGGGAAAAGCCCTTGGGGATTTTTTACTGTGGGGACATCACTGTACAGTCTTGTAAAAATATCTTCACGCTCGGAAAAATTTGCAAGACTTACCACACCGCCAAGATGGGCACAACTTCCATGTGCTATGAGCAATTTGGACTTTTGTCGCAGCAATCTGGCCATTGATTCATGCTCGTCTATCCTGATGGCGCCGTTGATGAGAGTTGCTGTAATTTCACCATCGCCCATAGCTGCCACATCCTTATACTTAACATCAAGGGCCACCGGCCAGAAAACAATATCCACAGCCTCTACAACTGCAAGGATGTCTTCCGCCAAATCGAGGATTGATTCCTCGCATCCACCACAGCTTGAGCACCAATAAAAGGCGATTTTTGGTTTTTTCGGCATTATCCTTTGCTTTATCCCCTCAGCGGCCCAAGCTGCCGCACACTGTCCGTCATCTTGGTAACAACATCTACGAATTTTTCTTTGTCACCGGCCGAGATCCAATCAAGCCTAAATCTTTCTTCATCTATCCCGAATTGAACAAGTACTTTTCTTAAGACGGCATACCTTTTAAGCGCCTGGAAATTACCCTCTTTATAATGGCAATCCCCCGGATGACATCCAAGGATCATAACGCCATCGGCGCCTTCTCGAAAGGCCTTGATTACGAATTGAGGATCAACCCTGCCGGTACACATAACCTTTACTGCGCGAAAGTTTGCAGGGTAGACTTTCCTTGCCCTGCCGGCGGCATCCGCCCCTTCGTAGGAACACCAGTTGCAGAGGAAGCCGACTATCTTTGGCTCAAAATCGTTCATATTAACTTGAATACCGCAACAGCCCCTCTATTTCGGAAAACATTTGCCTATCTGTAAAGTGCTTCGCCTTGATTACCCCGCTTGGGCAAGCAGCCACACAAGTGCCACACCCCCTGCATAAGACCTCATTTATACTGACACACTTTTCTTTGTCATCAAAGGTCATTGCGTTATAACTGCACAGTCCGATACAGGTCTTGCAACCGGAGCAAAGACCTTCGTCAATCTCACAAACAGCGGCCTCAAGGGCCAACTTCTCGCCCGGGACAAGCCGGGACAGTATCTTGCCTGCTGCTGCCTGCCCCTGCGCCACCGAGGCCCCAATATCCTTTGGCCCCTGGGCACAACCTGCAACAAATATTCCTTCCATGGAACTTGCTACTGGGTATAGCGTTGTGTCCTCTTCTGAAAAGAATCCGGCCTTACCTTGGGCTATGTCATAAACAGCAGCAACACGAGCGGCATCTGTTGCGCCTACCATAGCGGGCGCCAAAACAACCATGTCATATTGAGCGGTCTTTGGTTCCTCATAAACATCCGTATATCTGACCAGCGCCTTGCCGCCTTGTTCGATTATGTCTAATGAATCCGGAGATTTCAAGCGAATGAATTCTATTTCATTATTACTGGAAACCTTATTGAAAAAAACCTGTGCTTCTTTGCCGGGAAGACAAAGATCAGAAAAAAACTGTGTTATCTCAACATCAGGCAATTTCTCTTTGGCCTGATGGGCAAACTTTGACAAGTATGTACAACAAACCCCGGAACAGTGTTCGTTAGATTCCATGCTCCTGGAGCCGACACAGTGGACAAGGGCAATCTTTTCAGGTGGTTTACTGTTTTTCAGTAAGAGCTTGCCTTCTGTCGGGCCCGTAGAACTAATTAGCCTTTCAAATTCGAGACTGGTATAAACATTTTCAATTGTCCCATATCCGTATTTCGGGACCTTGCCGGGATCAAAGAGGTCAAATCCTGTGGCTATAATGATTGCCCCTACCTTCAGTTCTTCGATTGTATCTTCTTCACCGTAGTTAATGGAGCCAAAGGGACAGGCCTCTTGGCATGCACTACACGCCTTGCCATTGAAACGCAAACAATGCTCTTTGTCTATCACAGCCAGATTAGGAAGGGATCCTGGGTAGGGAATATATACGGCCTTTCGTTCATCAAGCCCCTCATTATACTCGTTTCTTACCTTTACCGGACAGACCTCAAAACATGCCCCACAACCGATGCAACTGCAAACATCTACAAACCGCGCCCTTTTTCTAACCTTTACTATAAAGTTACCATAATAGCCGAGCACCTCTTCGATCTCACTCAATGCAAGGACGTCTATTTGCTCATTGTGCAACACTTCGTCCTGTATGGGATCAAGCACGCAAGAAGCGCACTCAAGACTGGGGAACAGGTCTTCATACCGCGCGACCTTTCCTCCGATTGAAGGAAGCTTTTCAACGAGATAGACCTTTCTTTCTTTTTGCGCCAATGTCAGGGCAGCGCTTATCCCAGCTATTCCGGCTCCGACTACCAGGACATCGGACTGACATTCTATCTGCCTCTCTGTTAAGGGTTCTTGAAGTACAACCCTTCGAATCGCCGCAGAGATCAAGGCCTTTGCTTTCTCTGTGGCAAGGACCTTGTCATTGGTTACCCACGCACATTGTTCTCTGATGTTTGCAATCTGAAGCGCGAATGGATTGAGGCCCGACTTTTCAAGGACTTTCCTAAAGGTATGTTCGTGTTCTTTAGGCGAGCAGGCAGCGATTACCACCCTGGAAAGGTTGTGCTCCTGAATTTCTTTTTCAATGAAGGTTTTTCCTTCTTGAGAACACAGCAGCCCGAAAGGCCTGGCCAGGACCACATCTTCAAGGTCCTTGGCAAACTTGACTACTTCGTCAAGATCAATTGCATCCTTGATGTTGGGCCCGCATTCACAGATATAGACGCCGATGCGCTCAGTCATCTTTACAACCCGTTAGGGTTCGTCATGAAATAAGTGTCTCAAGATTGCGAAGGATTTTGGGTTGTATTCAAGGCGCTCGGGCGGGAGCATACCGAGGTATGTGACCAACCGAGCAACGCAGAAGACGGCCCAAAAGACCAGCAAGATGTGACAGTTATTGAGTGACGAGCCCTTAGTATGATAGTAATCTTCTCCAATTATAATAGATGGATCGTTTAACTCAGTCAATAGATATCTATCAAGGAATCCGGCAAGCCTCACAATCTGAATATCATTATGTTGAATAATGGGTGCTGGGAAAACGGGATGCAGGGAATCTGTCATTTCGGCCGCAGGGATTGTAAAGGTAGGAGCCAGTCAGATCATATTTCTATGTGCCAAGGTAACTGGTTTCATGACTTTTGTTGAAGATCTGCCCCTGCTCTTGACAATTATTTTTCGAAGGCGTTCCATGACCGATTATACTCGATTTGCGTGTTGATGAGTTTGATTTCTCCCGATACGGTTGTTGCATCTTTCATCATGCCCAATGTCGCTACAAGTTCAAGGCTACTGGGTGCATGCCCAGTTGAGGAAAGGTAGGTGTTCCGGATTGTCTCAAGCCTCCTCGGTATCGCAATCTCCAGTAAGTCCCCTACAGTATTGATTCCCCTGCTGGACAAAATTCGTAAAATGTCATGGAGATCCCTGAGTGTGCATTTCACGCCCATTTGTCCAAGCACTGCGGGCAGATTCCCAAAGCTAAGCGCATCAGTGTATACGTATATCACCGTCTCCTGATTACCGATAAGCTCCTCATACAGTAAATCAAAGTGCTCGTCTACAGCACTGAGCTCCCGGCTTAAGATCTCGAACCGTCGCCTTGCCGAAAAATGGGTTCTGGTCTCAGGTTTATAAGCGAGAATATGCTCCAGCTCACTCCAGAGTTCCTGTGCAAGCGTTCTGGCTTGTATCTCAAAAAAGGGGCGGCTGGGCTTCGGTACAGAGCTTTTCATCAACCGGACGGTGTAATGAATCGAAGAATAACCGCTTTCTTTCTGCTTCCGTGCTATGTGTGTCAAACCAAGACGTCTGAGCAAATTCTCACTTAAGTACGCTGCGGGCGGCTTTTCTTCAGAAATTTCGAGAGATTCTGACTTGCGCAAATCGCGGTCTAATAGTGGGAGCTGCGACAGAAAATATACAATTATGCGCACGCCAATCGTGTCATGCATCATTTTGAAACTGTTGGCCGACAATCCGTCGGGAAAATCATCAGGTTTGCGCAAAATTTTATCAACGACCGTCTCGGGTCGTTTTATACGGGTGAACGTCATCCTTATGGGTGTGGGATTTGCAGCGGCGCTTCCCACAGTATACCTGTTCCAATGGGCCGGTTCTTCCAGCTGCTTTAGATAATTCTTTATTTCATCGTGCGTCGGCTTCAAGCTTTGTCTTTCATAATGCTCATATTCATGTAAGAACTGCTGCAGTCTTTTGGAGTTTTCCATGATCGCTTTTTTCTCTCGAAATCCGTTTCCCGCAGAGGCCTGTTAAAAGTCGCCTCAAAGTCGAAAAACATCGTGCTTGTTAGACATCGAGACCTTTGCAAAACGCCCCTTTTTGCCCGATTTCTGCGTCAGGCTCAAATTTTAATCCTCGAAATACTCAATGTATTCCTGTGGTTAAAATTTTCACCTTTCTTGAACTCTAACAAAAATTTGCATTTTTCAAAGGCCTCACATCATAAGTCCTTGCGTGGAGGTACATCTGCTCCGCAGAATTTACAATGCACGGTTTGGCTTCTTTTGCTTGCAGGGACAACCTGATCTTTTTTGCAAACAGGACATGTCCGCTTAAGGTGCAACATTACGCTAATCACTGCCATGAATGGATTCATCAGCTCATCTCACTTTCTTCTGGGTTATGCAATAAACCTGTCGCCTCGGCGATCTTTTCCTGTGGTCCAAGGACAAAAAGCTCATCGTTGGGTTGGAGCAGCGTGTCCGCACCCGGGTTGGACAATATCTGCGTATCCCGTCGTATTGCCACTACGGAAACTCTGTAACGCCTTCTTAACTCTATCTAGGCAAGGGTTTTCCCAATTAACGCTGATCCTTGCAAGATCCGAAACGTACTGATATCGACATCGGGAAACTCAAGCTTCAAATCGCAAAAAGATGCCGATGTCTTGGAAAGGTTTCGAAACATCTCGTAACCATCTGATCGCACTTTAGTGACCAGTCAAAATACACTTTTGCTGAAATTGCTGAATACATGCTACGAGAGAAATAGGGTCAGGCATAATTAACCACATTACAAAACCCCTTTTCTTAGCACAAGATCTGACAATGAGATCATCCCCACAAGTTCTCCTTGGGCTTCCACGGGTGCCCTTCTCACACCAGTTCGATATAACAGACGCGCCACATAACGGATATCCATTTCCGAAGGCACAGTAATGAGCGGTTTTGTCATAATCTCGTATACATTGGAATCTTCCGGAGAGCGCCCAGTCACGATAATATCCCGAACCATATCCTGGACAGTAATAATACCCCATGCGTCGTTCGGGTGGCGTTTTTCCACAATTAAGGCTGTTACATTTTCGGATTGCATCTTTGCGATAGCCTCCTGGACTGTGGCCAAACCATCTATGGTGACCACGCTCCGGCGCATGACATTTCTGACCTGAACAATTGGCGTTTCGACTGACATTATAGTTTTCCCTTTCCGTTCATCTACAGGTTTTCCTGTCGAGTAAGTTCATGAAAGATTAGGATAGGTTGATATTTTGAGGCCGGTTGAGAGGTCTCATAATCCTAAAGGCCTAGAAGTACCGATCTCGAACCTTTTCCTTAAAACTCTCCAACTGGCTCTCCAGACCGGCCACTCGTTCCACCGGAAAAACAAAAGCGATACCGGTTCCGGGTTTTTCGAACTTGCCGGCCTCACAAATTGCATTCATCACCTTTTCGACCAGATGTTCCTCCAGCAAAAATATCACCACCTCTGTCTGTGCCTCCAGGGTCAGCCCGAAAAAGGTCTTTGCCTCGCGAATGCCTGTGCCGTGTGCCGGGATAATTGTGGCGCCCGTGGCACCTGCCGCCTTTGCAGCATCAACGATACCATCGGTCACATCGGTCTTTACGGTCGCAATTATTACCTTGAATCGCATATTATTCCTCCCTGGTGGACTTGAGACGTATCATGGCCCACCACTGAGCAAGCTGAGCATAACCCATGACTGTTATTATTGGAAACAGGCTTGCGAAGGCGATCAGGCCAAAGCCGTCCAGGGCCGGGTTGCGTCCCGGTATGGTTGCTGAGAGACCCAGGCCTAAGGCCGCCACAAGGGGAACTGTCACTGTGGACGTCGTGACCCCTCCAGAATCGTAAGCGAGGGGGATAATCGTTTTCGGCGCAAACACTGTCTGTACTATCACAATCAGGTATCCGGCTGCAATATACAAAAAGAGGGGAGTCCCGGTAACGATCCGGAATGTCCCCAGTGCAATCCCGATCGCTACCCCAAAGGCCACGACAATCCGCAACCCCCATTGGCTGATGGTGCCTCCGGAGACCTGATTTGCTTTAAAAGCAACGGCAATGAGGGCTGGTTCTGCGATGGTGGTGGCAAAACCGATCATGGCCGCAAACACGTAAATCCAGCCATAGGCCCACCATTCCGGGTCCTTAGGCGCTGCGTCTGTTCCGAAAACAAACTCCGGGGCCGAGAGCTGTTTGGCCATAATCTTTCCCAACGGAAAAAGGGCTTTCTCCAGTCCTACGAGGAACAGCGTGAGCCCTGCCAGCACGCAACCGAAGCCCACAACCACCTGGCGCAAGTGGGGGATGGGCTGGCGCAGTATGATGTACTGGAAGCCTACTATGAGGGCCAAAACCGGAAAAACATCCCTGCAAGTAGCCACAAATGTCTGTGCAATTTCAAGCAACATGTCTATCTACCAGGCGATTTTAACGCCGAAAACTATCATGCCAAAGCCCATAACAAAAATCATGGGAAACAGTGAGGCAAGAGCAATCATGCCAAAGCCGTCCACCATGGGGTTACGGCCTCGAATAGAGGAAGCAAGGCCGACTCCTAGGGCAGTGACAAGGGGCACCGTCACAGTAGAAGTGGTGACGCCTCCGGAATCATAGGCGATACCCACGATTTCCTTAGGGGCTATTAGAGTCATCAAAATGACAATCATGTAGCCGGCGATAATCAGATAATGAACGGGCCAGCCGCGCAGGATACGTATTATGCCAATAGCGATAGCCAGCCCCACGGAAACCGCCACCGTAAGACGCAAGCCCAAAGCATAGGACGCCCGGGCGCTTTCGCCAGGTGAGATAATGTCCGCTTCAGCCACCACTTTTGCAGCTTCCTGGGTGATGGCAATCAGGGCGGGCTCGGCCACGGTGGTGGAAAATCCCAAGCCGAATCCAAAGAGCAACAACCAGACCAGACTACCTTTTCGTGCAAAGGCAAAGGCTAGAGTCTCCCCGATCGGGAATAGGCCCATTTCTAAGCCCTGGACGAACAGCATTAGACCGATTACCACTAAGACTGCACCGATAAGCACCTCAAGGAGTTCCGGAAATGGCTGTCTGATTATTGCAAGCTGAAAAACTGTAATGACCAGCACAATGGGAAACAGGTCCCTGCAGGCTTCTTTCAGCTTTTGTAATATCCTCCGGAGGATTGTGAGGATCAGATACCGGAATCCAGTTTCATAAGCCATCGGTTACCGTTCATTCTGAAATCGCATACCTCCAAGGAGGTAACAAATGAGTCGATTTCGAAAACTATCACAAACCATATGGCATTGCCAATATCATATTGTGTGGGTACCCAAATATTGTTTCAAGATTCTGACGGGCAAAGTTGCGAAGATGGTAGAGAATTGTGTAAGAGCCTTTTCGGAGCAACAAGCCTGTGAAGTTTTTGAATTGAATGTTCAGATTGATCATGTTCATTATTCTGTATACTTAAACCCATAAAAACAAGGGTCGTGTCCCCATATAGCTGTCATCATGCTTTGCACGCCAGAAGTTCTCGTACAGTCCATTAGTGATTTGTTACTCCCGCGGCCATTGCCGGAGTTTTAGGCAGGAACCTTCGATCGTCCGTACGACTCGGTGTTTCATACGGATGTATGAAGTTATAGAACGCCACACAAATGGAAAATTTTGCCTTGAACCAACGGATGGACTTTGCGTACATGAGACAACCGTCAGGAAAAATCTCCTGCCAGTGTGAAATCATTTGTGCAAAAGGCAGATAGTCTTCAAAATCGTCCACCCCTACGAACCACCCTTGTCACTTCTAAAAAAACCCTATCCACAATGACAATAGACTTCCCCTTTTTTTGTATTGATGGCGAAAAATATCGCCTGTTACCCACTTTCTGTCCGGATCGTAAAGCTTTCTTTACACTTTGTAAAAAAATTTTTACAGTCACACTTGGAGGACCCCAGATGAAAGCGCCTGTGAAATTCAATAAAACATAATACATTCAATAGGTTAAAATGGGTCTAGTCTGACATTTTGTTTAGGCATGGACCTTGCGAATCTTGTTTGCAGCTTCAAAGGTTCCGAAGTATCATGCTGATCTTCTGAGAAAAACATTTTGAGGTGGTGTTTCATATGCCAAGCCTTTGCTTGAACCGATTCTAAAAGAAAGGGTGCCATCATTGGTGCACAAGACTGTGCCATTTGGAGGAAACCGTTAAAGAGATTCTAATCATGGTCCATCAGGAGGGTAATACAAATGGGTGCTTCTAAGATCTTGCTCGTCGACGATGAGGCGGACTTTTTGGAAACATTAGTTCGGCGCCTGGAAAAGCGAAACATGAATGTCACAGGGGTCCAAAGCGGAGAAGAAGCGCTTAAGTTGTTGGATCAACATCCAGTGGATGTAGTTGTGCTCGATGTAAAGATGCCGGGAATGGAGGGAATTCAAGTCCTGAGGGAAATCAAAAGGCGGCAACCCACGGTTGAGGTGATCATGCTTACCGGTCATGCCAATGTGGAAGCAGCATTTCAGGGTATGGAACTTGGAGCATTTGATTACCTCATCAAGCCCGTAAATATCGAAGAACTGCTTAAGAAGATACGGGATGCTTGTGAGTTGTCAGGCTTCAGAAAGTTCGAAAAGATACAAAAGCCTATTCTTCATAGCTGTAATAATCAGCAAGTCAGCCTGGGGACATCACCCCCCAGTCTCTTCCTGAGGCTTGATGCGTTTTTGCTCCCTCCATTCAGATATCAATAGGGGCACGCCAACAACAATAACCATTACTCCTGCCACCACAAATTCCATCCATTTCGGCCACGGCAATTCCATTTCCTTTGTCCTCCTCACTATTAATTAATTCAATTCGGAGTTGCACCTTACGTGATTCACGTTAAAGCTCATTTTTTGACTCACTAACAGAATAGAGCAAAAATATGTTTCGTACAATTAGAAAATTATGCTAATATCTTTCTAATAATTCAAATCGGGGGTAAAAATAGTGGAATGGCTAAACTATCACCATTTGCTCTACTTCTGGGTTGTAATGCAAGAAGGAAGCGTGACAGCGGCTTGCGTAAAGCTTCGGCTTTCACCGTCTACCGTCAGTACCCAAGTCGGCAAGCTCGAGGAGACCCTGGGTGGCAAACTCTTTCGCCGCGTTGGCCGAAACCTAGAGCCTACCGAACTCGGACACTTGGTTTTCCGCTATGCGAACAAGATTTTCTCCCTTGGCCGCGAGATGATGGACACGGTGCGGGGACACCCAATTATAGGTCCTCTGTCATTGAAAGCCGGAATCGTAAATGTCCTGCCGAAACTGATTGCCCGCAAACTACTGGAGCCAGCATTGAGTCTTCCGGAACGGGTGCATCTGGTTTGTCACGAAGACAAAGAGGAGCGGCTGCTTGCCGAGCTGGCCATTCACGGTCTCGATGTGGTCTTAAGTGATTCTCCAGTGCGGAAAGGTTTGAGTATCAAAGCATACAACCATTTGCTTGGAGAATGTGGAGTCACATTTTTTGCAATCGAAAAACTTGCGATACGGTTTCGACCAGGCTTCCCAGCATCACTTGATGGGGCCACAATGCTCCTTCCGTTAAATATGACGACCCTGAGGGAAGGGTTGGAAAGGTGGTTTGAGTCTCTCAACCTAAAACCGGTGATAGCAGCCGAGTTCGAAGACAGTGCTCTTATGAAAGAATTCGGCCAAAATGGTCATGGGATCTTCGCGGTTCCATCTGTTATAGAAAAAGAGGTAGAACGCCAATATGATGTTCGGGTTGTCGGGCGAACTAATGCAGTACGTGAACGCTTCTATGCTATTTCTTACGAGCGCATTATCAAACACCCGGCGGTCACGGCGATTACAGAAACGGCGAGGCAAGACTTTTTTGTTAACCAAAAAGGCTAAGAAAATAAATCGGGTGACACTGGCTTCGTCGCACGCTTGAATTTGGGCGGCATCCAAGCTATTGCAATTACGCAAAAGACACATTATAGTCTGGACGATTTAGTTAGTTCCTTTGGGCCAACTACCAGTTTGTGTCAAACATGTCGAAAGCCATTCTCACAGGAATTTCCTCCATCTGTCTGATACCAATGACGGTCATGATTGCCATGGCCGGCCATTTCACTGGCAGTGCTTCAAGCTATCTGGTCTGGAGCCTGGGGCTTGGTGTTCCCTTGGTTTTTGTGGGCGGCGGAGTCTTTTTATGGCATTGGAAGAAGGATCGTCACAACCTTAAACAAGAACTGACCAAGAAAACCGAGGCCCTTAGGAAGTCCGAAGAAAAATATCGTAGCCTGGTAGAAAGTACCGAAGATTTTATATTCACGATAAATGAAAGAGGACATTTGCTGTCCTTGAACAGTTTCACTGCCAATTTCTTTGGCGGCACCCCTTCTCAATTCATCGGACAACCCCTGTCTATCCTCTTTTCGGAAGAAGTGGCAAAGCAGCAGCTTGAGCTCGTCCGTCTTGTTTTTGAGTTTGGCAAGAGCGTACGCAGTGAGTTTGTGGTGACAACAAGAGAGCATGAAACATGGCTTAGCACCAACTTTATGCCTCTCAGGGATGAACAAGAGAAGGTCAAATCCGTTCTTTGTATCGCACGAGATATCACCGAAAACAAAAAACTCGAGAACCAACTTGTCAGTGCTGAAAAGATGGCCTCAATGGGAACCCTGGCTGCTGGTGTAGCCCATGAAATCAATAATCCCCTTGGGGTAATACTTGGTTTCATAGATCTGCTTTTGGAGAAATTCGATAAAGACAATCAGGACTACCAGGATCTAAAAACCATTGAGCGCCACAGTCTTCACTGTAAAGAAGTCGTGGAAAATCTGCTAAGTTTCGCCAGACAAGGAGAGGGGGCGTCCGAGTACTGCGATATCTACGATGCAATTCATGAGATTGTTGGGGTAGTAAAGCATTCACTTGATATGAACCACATTGAACTCCGCCTCAATCTCATTCCGGGTCTGCCAAAGGTGAAGGGCGATGCCCGCCAGATGCAACAGGTTTTTTTGAACCTCATCAACAATGCAGCAGGGGCAATGGAGGGTGGCGGGCTCTTAGAAATGGGCGTCTCCTTCAATACTAATCAAGACAAGGTCTGCATAGTGGTCCGAGACAACGGGCATGGGATTAAGGAAGAGCACATGGAACGAATCTTCGACCCATTCTTTACAACTAAGCGTGAAGGTGAAGGTACGGGATTGGGACTTTTTGTCAGTCACGGCATTGTAACCAAGTACGAAGGCACGATTACCTGTGAAAGTAGCACGGAAGATACGCCCCAAAAGCCCCGAGGGACCACGGTAACAGTCACCCTCAAGCCGAAAGAGAAGGATTAATTATGCATGGAAAGATCTTGGTCGTAGATGATGAAAAAGACATGCTGACCCTTTTCAAAAGGATCATCACGGAAAAGACAAAACACGAGGCGATCACGGAATATGATACCGCCAAAGCCATCGAACTCATTACAAGAGAACCATTCAACATAGTCTTTACAGACCTCAAGATGCCCAAGATGGACGGCATAGCCTTTTTAGAAAAAGTCAAAAAGATTCAGCCCTCTGCAACAGTTATTATCATGACGGCTTATGGTACAATAGAAACAGCCGTAGAGGCCACCCGTAAAGGGGCATTTGACTACATTACGAAGCCCTTCCGAAAGGAACGCATTTTGTTGACTATTCGCAGAGCCCTGGAGTGGCAGACCCTTAGACATGAAAATGTTGTCTTGCGAGAAACTCTTGAACAGCAAAAGATGTTTCCTTCTATAATAGGTTCCGGTCCGGGGATGACATCTATTCTTAAGAAGATCCAACAAGTGGCAAAATCGACAGCCACTATTCTGATTCAAGGTGAAAGTGGCACCGGCAAGGAACTTGTGGCTAAGGCAATACACTCCGAGAGTGATCGCAACAACAAGCCCTTTGTGACCATCGACTGCACAGCTATTCCTGTACAGATAATTGAAAGTGAACTTTTCGGACATGAAAAAGGCGCTTTTACAGGCGCCTGGAAAGACAAAAAGGGTTTGGTAGATGAGGCCCACGAAGGGACGTTATTTCTTGACGAGATTGGAGAGCTAAATACTGCAATGCAGGCCAAGCTTCTGCGCCTGTTACAGGAAGGGGAGTATAAGCCAGTCGGGAGTTTGCATATCAAGAGTGTTGACATTCGATTCATAGCAGCTACAAACCGCGACCTTAGGAAGCTTATTGCTCAAGGGCAATTTCGGGAGGATCTGTTTTACCGTCTCGATGTCATTGGCTTTCACCTTCCCCCACTCCGTGAGCGACGGGAAGATATCCCACTACTCACACATCACCTTATCGCAAAATACAGCAAACTTAACAACAAACAAATACGTGATATCGAACCGGAAGTCATGGCCATCCTTATGGCAAGACAATGGCCGGGAAATGTGCGGGAACTGGAAAATGTTATCGAGCGCAGCATAATCATGTGTACATCCGGCCAGATAGGGGCAGACGTCCTCATGACAGACTTGCCACCTTCAAAGTTGTCATCTTGTTTTGATGAAACGATCTTTCGCCTTCCATTCAAAGAGGCCAAAGAAGCCGTTATCCAGGGCTTTCATCGACAATATATTCAGGCCATCCTTCAGGAAAACCAGGGTAATATCTCCAGGGCTGCCCAGCAGGCCGGTTTGCAACGACAGTACCTGCATCGGGTCATGAAAGATGAAGGAATCAGTGCCGAAAGTTTCAAAGAGAACTAGGAGGCTGTCCGAGAATGGCTCTTTTTCCCAATCTCTGCGACAGGCTCAAATTTTAATCCTCGAAATATGTCAATATATTCCTGCGGTTAAAATTTTCGCCTTCCTTGACCTTGGGAAAAATGTCTCATTCTCGGACAGCCTCCTAGTCACCTTTAAGTGTCATCTAAAAGCTACACAACCTAACCTTTTGTAATTCCACGCTCTATTTCTGTTGATCGTTCAAGCTTCCTTCCGCAAGTGTAACCTGTTTGTTTACAAATCTGTTGAGTGGCTAAGCAAACCTTTCTACGCATGCGTCATATCTCATGCTATTTTCAGATGTTATCGTCATCTGTCCGGGAAAGCTTCT
Source organism: Desulfobacterales bacterium S7086C20 (assembly GCA_001751075.1). GTDB lineage: Bacteria > Desulfobacterota > Desulfobacteria > Desulfobacterales. The sequence continues at coordinate 14,216 of MAVP01000047.1, forward strand.
CTTTGGTACGCCTATTGCGAGGCAATAAAATATCAGATGGAATACTTCCTTTGCTTGACGATTTCGCAAAAAGTCGTAAAACGCCTTTTGGCTCAGTGGGGAAGAGTTGCCCCTCCCCCGCCATTTGAAGTGAATTCAAATGGTTCCACCCCTACCCCAGGCCGGGGCTTAACCGCCCTCGGCCTGTTGATGGACTTTTTACGAGTCCATCTTGCTTGAAAGGGTCAAAATGAAGAGACTTACCGTCGAGACAGTCATAGTGCCTACAGAAAAAGGGGTTGGATCTAAACCATCTATTGGCCCAGACGAAAGGATTACAGATGCATTGGAAGTGATGCTCAAAAATGACTTGAAGCGGATTGCCGTAAGCAAAGAGAATGAAGTTTTAGGCATGGTCAGGCTTGAGGATGCCCTGAAGAAACTCGGATTAGACGAAGATCTCAAGTCAAAGGACAAGCAAAGCATTGTTATCCATGGCCGGAAGATAATCATAGAAAAATAAGTGGTGGAAAGGGGGTGTAAACAGACGTAATCAAATAATCATTATTCTTTCAGGGGATGTTTATAGCACACAGTACAAGGAGGAGAAATGTTATGAATTTCTTTAAACAGTGGGGCCAATTTATGATGTTCGGCGCAAAGGCTATGGCTATTTGGGAGATCAATAATGCCTATACCATACTTCGCGATCGAAAACGGTTGTTCATACTCGGCCTATTGCTTGTTCCAATTTTCATAGGAGGCATTGCTTTCGCTGAACACCTTGCTGAACCTATCGGCAAGATCCTGCCGGATGTCCTTGGTGGCCACAAGGCCTATAGTCCGGCGTTCTACAATACGGGTATCTTCATCGTGTCAATTCTTATAGGTCTGGGCGCAGGACTCATTACAGGCTGTATTGGCGCCGGTGGCGGGTTTATCATCGCCCCAGCACTGATGAGTGCCGGTGTTAAGGGTATCTTGGCAGTAGGAACAGATCTATTTCACATCTTTGCCAAGGCCATTATGGGAAGTGTGATCCACAGAAAACTGGGGAACGTCTCGGTGCCCCTGGCGGGAGTCTTTCTGATCGGCGCGATCCTAGGCGCAACAGGCGGGGGGATAATCAACAGGGTGCTCTACGAGATCAACCCTGTGCTGAGCGATGCCTTTATCACGACCATTTACGCCGTTATGCTAGGCTTTTTAGGAATCTACGCCATGATCGACTTCCTCAAGGCAAGAAAGACTTCAGGGAGCGCAGGTGCCCATGGAGGCGGGGATGCCCATGGAGGAAAAGAGGAAGGCGCAGAGATGGGAAATTTTCCCCAGAAGATACAGTCTGTAAAGATTCCTCCCATGGTCAAATTTGATCACGATTTTACCCCCGGCGGCAGGAGTATTTCCTGGGTGTTTCTGGTCTTAAGCGGGGCACTCGTCGGCTTGGCTGCCGGTATCATGGGCGTTGGCGGCGGCTTTTTGACCTTCCCCATCTTTGTATATACCCTGGGGGTATCCTCCATGACCACAGTGGGAACGGATATCTTTCAGATCATTTTTACCGCCGGTTATGCCGCAATCAGCCAGTACGCAATCTATGGCTTTATATTCTATACGCTGGCCATGGGTATGCTCTTGGGATCATTGATCGGCATCCAGGTCGGGGCCATGGTTACCAAGGTGGTTCCCGGCATTACGATTCGCGGGTTTTATGCCATGGCGGTGCTGTCGGGTTTTGTCAATCGTGCCTTCGCCCTGCCGGCCAAGCTCGGCGACATGGATATAATTCCAATATCAAAAGGACTGGGCTCTATACTGGATACCATCGGGGTGTGGGCCTTTTTCATTGTCATTGGAGGATTTAGTGTCTGGGTGTTCAGTACGTTTTTTTCCAACATTAAAGTCTTGAAAGGAGAGGAGGCGAGATCATGATTGCACACAAAAAAGAGTTCTTTGGCGGCTTTTTTATGTTGGCGATGTTTGTTGTAGTGCTCATCATCGTGTTTTCTCCTATCTTTGAAGGCCGGAACGGTCTTGAATACCTGGATTCTCTATATAACTCTATATCCAAGAATTCGGCCTACTACATTCCGGACGTAAAAAAGGAAGCCGACGAATTCGTGGGCAGCTCGGTGAGTGTAACCTTAGACATGGGAGATAAAGAACGAGCCCGGCAAACTGCCTCGCTCTTTATGAAGGCCGGAGCCATGGTCAATACATCAGGGACAGAGTTGAAGGTTACCGGCGATCTGGGTAAGATCCTTGAAAACTGTCTTTCCGATGCAGACTACATGTATCATAACGAGGGAGAAAAGCTGTCCGGCAAATACGGCTATGATGAAAGGCGTGTCCTTCTCAACTGGTGGATTGCATTCAAACGGATGGAAAAAGGCTTAAATAATCAGAAGAAGTTCAAGGAGGCCAAGGTCATCTCCATGACACAGCAAAAGGCTGTAGAGGCATGCTACAACTACTACAAGATCGAACCCCAAAAGATCGGTGACAAGATCGGCATCGTTATCTTCTCTTTGGTCTTTTATGTGATCTATACCCTCTGGTACGGCTTTTCAATCATGTTTATGTTTGAAGGATGGGGCATGAAACTGGAACACTAATGTAACTAGTGCCCATCCACGAATAGCTTGTCAAATAATGGGCACTGGTGTAAGTTTCCAATTCAGAAATGAGCAATTTTCCACAAGGTCAAGGAAAACAAGGGGTTGCGCGGAGACGTACCGTGGT
>MAVP01000048.1 GCA_001751075.1 Desulfobacterales bacterium S7086C20
CATAACCCATTAAGGGATGACCATTTGAAACACGCAGAACGCTGTCACCATTTGTGACTAAATCAACCGGACCTGTAATGGCAAGGATGGTTTTTAACTCTCCGGCAAGAATTTTTGCCGTCTCAACCGCATCTTCAACAGAGTGGATAGAATCGACACCTTTTGTCTTTGAATCTTTATGCCGAAGTGATAGTATCTCAGATGCGTTTCCTCTGATAACGTCGATGCTGGTTTGCTCGATAATTTTCTTTGCGGAATCCGTCCTTAGAGATGTGGCCCCAGATCCCACAGGGTCAAGTATGATTGGTATTTTTTGTTCTGATGCTTTTCTGCCGGCTTTTATCATTGATTTAATCCAGTTGTCGGTTAATGTCCCGATATTAAGAACCAGCGCACCAGCATAAGAAACCATTTCTTCTACTTCATTGTGTGCGTGGGCCATGACCGGTGATGCCCCCATTGCCAGAAGTGCGTTTGCAGTATAATTCATTACAACATAATTTGTAATGTTGTGAATGAGCGGTTTTTTTTCTCTTACTGCTGCCAGATTTATGGCGGCTTTTTTCGATAAGCTCTCCATATTAGTACTCCTCCCCCCCCACAAAAAAAGCCGCTCCCATTGGGAAACGGCTTTGATATTGAATTATAGAAACATGCTGCAATTTCCCTACGCTGGAATTACCCAGATCAGGTTCAAAGGGTGTGATCTCAGGCTGACAAAGCCACCCCTAACGAACGTACAATTGACAGAAATAATAGTGTATCGGTACGTGTGTGTCAAGCACAAAACAATCGGAGGCAGCATGGGCAGCATGGGTGACCCCTGAATTCTTGCGACATCGCTATTTCTGCTTGTTTCCTGCTTTCGATCTTCCTGCGAGTTCACACTCGCGTTTGTTGACTATGTCCGAAATGTGACCAAGCAGTGAGGTCAACAAACGGATCGAGTCATCACCCGTAGATCTCGCGTACTCATTTTCGGTTGTCCATTTCAGGGCAAGAATGAGAGGGATAACCTGAACATGCTTTCTAGAAATTGACGCCCATGTCCGGGCCAGCGCCTCACTCAGCCGAATGGAGACAGGTAAGCGAGAAATCCCTCCGCCACCCGGATTCTTGCAGTTTTCAGCTGGTGAAATCACCAAATACTCTCGGCACATGGAGGGACGCACATCATGGATGCTGCAACATTTCTTGACAAGAAAGGGACAATCAATTCTTTCTTGGAAATACTCCCGTGCGATTGTGTTATATTCCTCCTCGCTTATCAATGGATTTTGGAGTCTTTCCAGTTTCCCTAAAAGCCCTCTCTCCTTCAGGTGTCTTATCGCTATAGCAAAGCAATTTTTCACTTCATTCTTTCGGGATTCGGGCATGGATTCCACGAACTCAAAGATCATGGCCGCTTCCGGAGGAGAAAGAGGTACCAACTGACAGCAGCAAGCCCCACACCCTTTTTTACAAGAGACCTTACGGTCAAGTTTCGCGGCGGCCCGTGTTACCATGTCAGCAACTTCACTGCTAATTTCGAGCATCTTAAATGCCAAAACGACCAGACGTTCGGTACCTAGGGGGAGGGCGATTTCAGCTTCGATCTTTCCCTCAGGAAAATCGAGCGTAATCGGAGCTACAAGTGTTTTAGGTGTGGTGCTCGATGCCTGATGCCGTTCCAAAGCCTTTTTCTCCGTTTAAAAGTATTTTTGATCTAATCTCTCGTTTTCGGCCTAACCATTTTTCTCTCAAATCTCCGTTGAGCGTACGAGGCCACGGTAGTAAAGTCAACAAAACCAGACGGCACGAAGTTTCCGGTACCGACAATGGACCTGTCGGTTTTTGGGGGATCAGATTGTAAGTGTTCTACCCATCTATTCCGGAGTCTGGAAAATCCTTTTGATATCCAAGCCTTTCATCATTATTTTCGAACCTTCCGAATGAGCTCTCCTTGAACTGTTCGAGAAATGCATCCAGGTTGCCATCTTCTCGAATACCCAGCCGCGTTATACAAAAATCATACCTTACTGGATCTTCGGGGGAAATTGTTCGAAAGGCTTGCGTGATCTCCTCTGCTGCACGCATGTCAGCCTGTTTCCGCGCAGTAATTCCAAGCAACCGGCAAATCCTGTGCATATGAGTGTCAATTGGAACGATCAACTTTGCTGGAGATACATTTTCCCATCCCCCTGGATCCACTTCATCGGAACGTACCATCCACCTGAGGAAAAGGTTGAGTCGTTTGCATGCGCTGCCCTTGGCGGGCAATGGGACCAAGTGGTCCAACTGGTGATTGGCAAGAGTAGCCAGTTCGGTGGAAAAGACAGAAAGGGCAGGAAGTATTGTATCGTCATCGTCATTTAAACCTGTTGAAAAGCATGCGTTAAGGGAGCCATGCTCCTCAAGAACTTCCCTGATACCAAACAACATGGAGGAAAGCTTGTGGCCGTTGGTAAAACGGTGTTTAAAGCCTGAAAAGGTCCGTCGTAAAGCATTGAGAGAAGTTTGCTTTAAGAAAATTGATGGGGTTGGCACCATCCTTTCAAGAACAGACGAGACGCTCTTTAGAATATGGGCAACTCTTCCATAGGCGAGTGATGAGGCAACAAATGCTACAATCTCCCGATCAGAAAGGTTCTCGTAATGATACAGAAACTCGAGTGGGTCAGGATGAACAAATGCTCGCCGGTTATACTGGCAGTAAAGCTGTTCAAACCTCTTCTTTACAATTGCTCGCATCCTTTTCATATTTCTCTAGATTGTTACGTTTACAGGTGTTTTTTTACCGTGACTTTCTCTCTACCCACCCGGATTTTAGGATTAGGCAAAACAGGGCGACCAAGAAATACATCATTACGAACCCGAGGTGGCCAATATCGATAAAGAGTGTAAAGCCAGGAGAAAAAACCACATCAGGCAAATTTTTCATGACCCTCAAAACCCCGGTTGCAACGACGCCGATCAAAATGAGGATACGTACATGGGCGGAGGTTGTCAATTTGGTCTTCTTTTTCCCAAGGAGCAAGAAGTCCGCTGAAACGTAGGCGAAAAGGGCCAGAAGTATCGTTGCGCCAAGATAGTGAATATAGTGTGTAAAATAAAAGTCAGCCGTCCAGCCCATACCGGGAATATCAGAAATGTAGTAACGTTTGAATATGGGCATCTGCCCAAACCCGGTAAAGGCCAACACAATAAATGTTACATTGTACAACCAACGTAAAGCCAAATTGTTCGATAATATACGGTCCTTATCGGATGTGATTATCATACGTCTGACTTTGTAACCTCTCTGGCGGATTTGTAGAACTTGCCGACGGCTGCTGCAAAGCCCGCAATTGGTGCTATTACCATGGCCTTTGCAAGATTGTCGGCATGGGCCATGGAGTCTTTAACCTGTTCTAAGTGAGGTCTTCCCGGGCCTTGCTGTATCGCCCTGTTCAACTCTTCAAATGGAACTGGGGAAACATAGATCGTATTGGTGCCCCCATTTTCATCCTCACCATAGATGTAGCCGTCTATTTCTTCCGCTATGGCGTGGGCCTCTTTCACAATTTCCTTCCTAGGACCTATCGTCTGCACGTCTTCCGGACATACCTCAATGCAAGCGGGCAACTCGCCTGCTTCGATTTTGTCGTAACAACGGTCACACTTGAACATGACTCCGTTTCCTGCAAAGGATGGAAGTATATCCAGGTACAATCCAACACCCGTTTGCCTCTCAGGGATATGCCATGGACAGACGTTCTTGCATTTCGATCCCCCGAGACAAATATCTGCGTCTATCCTGGTGATTCCATTTTTCAGCTTTCGTGCCGCCCCCCATGGGCAAAGATCAGCACACGGCGGGTTTTGACAATGCATGCAGCGGCGAGGAAAAGTAAGAGTCTGCTCCTCGCCTTTTACCCTAACAGTGGCTTCTTGAATGAACACCCAGTTGTAAGGTGTGAGGCGGTCTATCACATCACGTTTCTCAGACCAGTCAGAAACCTTGACTCTGCTTGGGTACATTTTGGGAAAGGGTTTTTCTGGTTCGGGGAACTTGGATTCATTGGCTTCATGACACGCCTCAACACACGCCTCGCACCCTATGCACTTCCTAATATCTATCAAAGTGGCCAATTCTTCCGAAGAAGCACCCTTGACGGTGCTGGGAAGTGCCAGCCCGGAAATACCGGCTGTCCCAATCGCAGCCAGTGATGTCTTGATGAACGTTCTCCGCGAGATGTGTTTTCCCATTATCCTGTCCTTTTTTATTAATGCCTGAGAGCAAGCTCATAACCTGCCTTGACAGCGTTAAATATCTTGGATCATCTCCAAAAGAGTTGGTCGATGATCAGGGTTCAAGGGTTCAAGGATCCAAGGAATCGAGTAACACGAAGTGAAGCATCAGCGCTCAATACCTGAACATTACATAGGGTTAGAGGTTTGGCAAAAGTCCAGTCAGTTATGTTTAATAATTTTTAGAATAACTGCAAAATTGTCGGAGGATCAAAAATTCGGTCGAGCATCTGTGTCGGTTCCTTCAAATATTACATAAGGCTACGAACGCAAGACAACAAACACTTGAACCCTTGACTCCTTGGATCCTGGACCACTTTCTCCCAACTAATTGGGAGAAGAACCAATATCTTTTACTGCCTGGTCATGTCCATGGTGCCTCCGATTGGATCTGTCCGCTTTGTCTAACACAAAGTGCAAAAGGTTCAAGGCTATTTTTAAGTTCTCCTGTCAATAAGTTGTTCCATTGGGTGAGTAAACGTGTTGTGACTGACCGTCACATCATTGTCATCCCGCTCAGGAAAATCCTTTCGTTGCATTGCCGCCACAAGTCCCAAGCCCCGGTGTGTTCATAAAGCTTGCTGAACTCAGGAGCTTCTTTGTTTTTTTGCTGCCGCACTTGGGGCAGATTACCAGCTCTCTGTCTCCCATAAAAAAGAGTTTTTCAAAAGACTCCAAGCACTTAAGGCATCGATATTCGTAGATAGGCATGATTCAACCCCCTAAAAAAATTAAAAAACCGTTAATCACTATCCCAAAAAAAATTTAAACTATCTTAAACTTTCCGGCTCAAAAGTTTTACAATCGATTGTTCCAACATCGAGGCGGAACGCCACCCAACAAAATGATCGGCGACACGGCCATTATGGTCAATCAGAAAAGTCGTTGGAATACTCTTAATGCCACCATAATCCAGTACCACGTTCCTTGTGCCGGGCAGGATTGTATAAGGGATCTTGTAATTTCTTGCAAATGGTCGGAGCGCACCTGCTCCCTCTGCGTCCAGGCCGATGGCGACAATTTCGAAACCTTTGTCCTTGAGTTTTTCGTAGACTCGGATAAATTCCGGGACTTCCTGGCGGCATGGACCACACCAGGTTGCAAAAAAGTTAAGAAGTATCACCTTGCCTCTGAGGTCCTTTAGTCTCACGGTATCTCCATGGATATCTTCCATGGCAAAAAGAGGCGCTTGACTATTCGACGAACTAATGTTGTCGCTTGTACATCCGGAAACAAAAATAATGGTCAACGTGATTGTTAGAAGAGCTTTGATAATGTTTTTCATGGGTTTTCCTTTTTCTGTGAAGAGGAGATTATGTCTTTCGATTTTTCTCCTATTGAAAATGTCTCCCGTGACCGATCCATGGAGATCCCCGCTCCCAAGGATGTTGGGAGCGGGGATCATCTCGGGAAAGGAGGAGGTTGTGAGTATATTCCCCAATCGACGTTAGTCATTGATCAGGGCTATGTTATTCCGGCAATCTCACCACCAGAACCGGTTTTTTGCATTTTCGTATAACACCGCCTGCAACACTTCCTACGATAGCTTCTTCCAGTTTTCCCTGACCATGTGTACCGATAATGACTAGGTCATATCCCTAAACTCTCCCGCATAGGTTGGCCGCAACACCAGCTTCCGGTTCGTCACAAAGCGGATAAACACATCAGGCGTCAAGCCCGTGTTTTTCAATAAGAAGCTTAAAATGATCTTTATTTTTTTTCACTGCAATGCATCGATGCTTCGAATTACGTGTGATGTCCAATAGGTCTGATTTTGTCTCCTCGCCCGTACACAAGATTTCGAGAGTTTGTCCGGGGGATATCTGGGCAAGTCGATTCTCGACCTTGAGCAGACTGATAGGGGCCATAGAGTCCCTTACGTCAATCGTGGTATGCGGCTGTGCGCCTTTCACGACGTTTGAAAGACTTTTCTGCATGTTGTCATGATAATGCGAGAACCATACCAGAAAGAAAAAGAGACGGGGTGGCCATGTAACCTTTTGTAATAACGTGAATATTGACTATTTGAGCAAAGCTATTGCCTATTGTCATGTCATGCATTATATTAACAATTGTTAATAACTTAACATGGGAGCAACCATCATGGATGACCTGTCGCGATATTGGAAAACAGTGGTGGATACCATGCAAGACGGCCTTTTGGTCGTGGATCCACAGGGCACGATTGTGTCGATGAACCAGACTGCGGAACGGCTCACCGGATACCGAAAAAGAGAGCTGCTGGGCAAATCGTGCCGAGTACTGGCCTGTAATGGATGTAAGGTCTTTACAGGCAATAGGGCAAAACACTGGTGCTCTTTGTTTTCTTATGGCAAGAACCGAGTGAAGAGATGTCTCATCATGAACAAATCAGGAGAAGCCATTCATGTGATGAAACAGGCGTCCCTTCTTAGGGATGAGTCCGGGGAGGTCATCGGAGCCGTTGAGACGCTTACGGACATCTCAGATGTGGTCCGGCAGGAAAATGAGATCTCTTCTCTGCGTAGGACCTTGCGCAGACAGGATACCTATCACGGGCTCCTTGGAAAGTCTGCGCCCATGGAAAGGCTTTTTGCCTTGATAGAAAATGCCGCACAATCAGATGCTCCTGTGGCGATTTTCGGGGAGAGCGGGGTGGGCAAAGAACTAGTGGCAAAGGCAATTCACCATTCAAGCCCAAGACGAAAGAAACCCTTTGTGAAGGTAAGCTGCGCTGCGTTGAACGAAAACCTGCTGGAAAGTGAGCTCTTCGGCCACGTAAAAGGGGCCTTTACGGGAGCGCATCGAGCGCGTGTCGGCAGATTCGAGGCAGCCCACGGCGGCGCCCTCTTCTTGGATGAAATCGGAGACATCCCGTTGTCTACACAGGTCAAACTGTTGCGAGTTCTGGAAGAAAAAGAGATTGAACGCGTTGGAGACCACAAGCCGGTCAAGGTGGACGTCCACATCATCACTGCAACGAATAAGGATTTGGAGGGGCTCGTAGGGAAGGGAACATTTCGGGAGGACCTCTTTTATCGGATCAATGTTATCCCGATTTATATCCCGACCCTTCGCGAACGAACAGAAGACATTCCGGTTCTTGCTCAATCATTCTGCGAACGGATTTCTTTAAGTGGAAGCAAATCCATTACAACAATAAGCCCTGAAGCCATGGAGATACTCCAATCCTATGCATGGCCCGGTAATGTGCGAGAATTGCGAAACACCATAGAATATGCTTTTGTCCTTTGCCGAGGAGATGAAATCAAGCCGGAACACCTCCCACCCAAAGTTACATCAGGAGACACGGCGTACCGACACACCGGGCCTCTGGATCGTTCAGACAGAAATGCTTCAGAAAAGGAGCGCCTCATCGAAGCATTGCGACAAGCCAAAGGACGTCAGGCTAAGGCAGCCGAGCTACTAGGGGTCAGTCGCGTTACCGTTTGGAAAAGAATGAAAAAATATGGCGTAACGGCTACCTATCGTTAAGGCTCGCTTCTTCCGTTCGTTTGCTTCCTTAACGCTCAACCAGTTGTTTTGCCAAACGGACAAACCGGATATCGACATTCAGGGCAGTTGAGGCAAAGTCCGCCGTGCCCTAGCGCTGCAATATCTTCTCTGGTCATTATTTCGCCGGCCAATATTCTTGGCAACACCAGATCGAGTATTGTAGTTTCATGATATATGGCACAGGCAGGAACACCCAAGACAGGAACATCGCCGATATAAGAAATCATGAACATGGCCCCCGGGATCACGGAAGCTCCGTAGATGAACTTTCTGACTCCAACTTTCTCAATCCCCTTCCGGGTTACATCATCAGGATCGACTGACATGCCCCCAGTTGTAAGAATTATGTCTGCCCCAAGTGCCAAGAGTTTTCTTATCTCCAGTTCAATTATATGTGGTTCGTCTGGTGCAAAGGCTACTTCGATAGTTGTTGAGCCAATCCTTTCAATTTTCTTTCGGAGGATAGACTCAAACTGATCTTCGATCAAGCGTGCGAAAATTTCGTTTCCCGTAATTAACAGCCCTGCTTTTCCCTTTCTCAGAGATTTGACCTGAAAAATCCCTCCTGATGAGTGTGCAATTTCGACCGCTTTGTCAACAACCTCTGCTCGTACAATCAAAGGTATAGCCCTTGTAGCAGCGACGGTGTTCCCCTTTTGTACAACAGTATTCGTGTGCCTTGAAGCACACATCACTTCACCCAACATATTGATTCTTTTCAACGCTTTCACACCGATCTTGAGGAGACCGTCAGCAGAGGCCTCCAAGGTGAGCTTTCCCTCTTTCGGCTCACCACGCCAGTTGACACCTGGACCACAAAAAGCATCAGCCATGGCGAGAGCTGCATCATTTTCATGAAGGTAACCATCCTTGATATCCAAAACATAGAGATGACGTTTCCCCAGTCTCTGCAGATGGCAGATGTCGACTTCTCTGATCTTGTGTCCCTTCTTAAAGGCCCTTCCCTTGAACTCTCCTTTTCGGATTTCCGTGATGTCATGGGCCAGGGCCATACCGACAGCGTCTTCAATTTTTACCGTCTTTTGCATGTCACCTTCTCCGTACAAGCACAAGAAAGCCACAGGGAACTTCACATCAGCAGCTTTTACCGTCGCTCATAATAACCTTTCCCCTGGCAGGCGAAACACGTAGCTCCTTGGGTAGCGGGATAGGCCTCGCCACATTCAGGACAAATCTGGGTGTTCCCTTTCTTTTTACGTTCAAAATGCCCTGTTACCCGAATGGCTCCAGAAGACAACACGTACCTCCCAGCTTCGAGAATAGCATCAAGTAACACCTCCAGCGGAAGATCCTTTTTGGCTACGCGGCGCATATACCAGTCGTAAAGATCGGGAACGGAACGTGCCTTTTCCAAATCAAACCATACTCGGTATCCTCGAAGCTGTTTTCTGTCATAAAGGGTAACGGCAAACTTGTCCCAGTCTAGAACCTTCAGCCAACCGTTACCTATTGTGCAAGGGGTGAATATTTGGACAGCGTCCGGAAGGCAATAGGCGGTTTCTACAATAGCATCGGCTTCCACATTGGGACCGATCAATTCCTGCGCCCAATCCACCATAAAACCACCGAGCACTAGCCCTGGAGCTCGGAATCCATGAAACCTCTCTATCTCGTTCAAGAAATCTTCCAGAGATCTCCCACAAACCACGATTGACATTTTCATAACATAGCTCTATTCTGCATTAGTTTGCGGACGCAATGCTTTGTCCTAACTTCTCTGTTTAACCTGTCGTTCTCATTGCACTAGTGAAGGCATATGAAACTTTCAAATCAGTTTTCCGACTGCCAACAAACAGCCCTGCTGGAAGCCCTTCGTGTTATATGTCGCATATTCTGGGGGCCAGCCCCGGAGCACTGCAAACAAATGCTCCATGGAGACTTTCTTCGCCCCTTTGAACAGCTTGGCGCAGTATTGAGTGGTGAGCTTTCTGAAGCCTTGCAAAAAATCGTATCCATCGTTGCAGATTTTGCAGACGCTGATTCGCTTTTTTGCCATTTGGAGGAAACCTATGTTAGTCTTTTTATCACTCACAAGGAAGGTATTGTGGCACCACTCTATCAATCCTGCTATGAATTTAAAAATGCTCCAATGATGGGCCCCTCTGCCATAATGATGAAGCAGCGGCTTGAATCAAAAGGATTGTCGTTAACAAATCATCTTCATGAACCGCCCGACCACCTGGCTATAGAACTGGAATATCTTTACTTTCTAATGGAAAAAGGTTGGTCGGACAACAATGACGACTTTATTGACGAAGCATCATCCTTTGCCTCTAAGATCATGTTGCCATGGGTGACTGAATTTCAGCAAAGGATCACCACCAAACGCCAATTTGCTTTCTTTTACTCTGTGGCAACTATTTTGTGTGCTCTCCTCAATTGTATTGGCGCATTCAATCGCTCGCAGATGGGAGCTGAGTCTTTTCCAGCACTTCGTTAACCCAGCTTATGGACGCCATCATGTTCGGGAAGCCTGTTGTCGTTAACGACAAAATAAGCACATGAAGAATCTCTTCCGGCGTGGCGCCTGATGACAACGCCTTGCGCGTATTGGACATAACTGCTCCCCTGGAATTTGCACCAACAGCAATGCCGAGCTTTATCAGATCCTGAAACTTCTGCTCTATGGGGCCACCCTCTCGGCATGACTTGCCTAATCTTTTAAAATCACTAAAGATTTCCGGGAACTTCTCCAGAAAACTTTCGTATACTCTCGGCAAATACATAATCGCTTCCCCTCCTTCAGGTTACTTGAGTCGTTCAGATTCACCTCCCTTTAGACCGTTGACCTCCTTCCACCCCAAATATCCACGGGGAAATCGTTTTATGTTCACAAAACTACAAAGATTCCCAAAAACCTATTCAGTCTTTTTAATTTCGTAAGTTCCATCCTTATTATATTTAATCTCAGCTTCCAGATAGTACACTTCTTTGAGCTTCGGCCTTAAGTCCTTCACCATATAATAGGCTTCACCGCTTTTTGCGCCCGTGTTACAGACAAAGACAATGGGTTTATCCGATGGCAAAGTCTTTATCTTTTTCTCCAGATCATCTGTAGGGATATTGACCGCTGTTTTAAAGCTCCCTTTCTTGAATTCATCGGCGTCACGGACATCTATCAGAATAATGCTTTTAGGATCTTTTTCAAGGATCTTTTTGAAAGTGGCAATTTCAATGCTGCCTTCTTCTTCGCCTGCCTTGACCTGTACAGACCCGGTCGTACCGCTTTCACCGGCATATTTTTTCCACGCGGGATATCCTGCGGCAAATACCTTAACATTGGTGTATCCAAGCTGAATCGCCTTCCTGGCGGATTTATGGCTCAGCTTTCAAGTATAGCCCCCACAATAGAAAATGAGCACCGTGTTTTTGTCCCGAGGCAATTTGCCCTTCAGCTCATCAAACTGGCTGTCAGGGATACAGATAGCAGAGGGGATGTGCCCCTTCACATATTTTGGACGCAACGGCCTGGAGTCTACAAGAATCATCTTGTTGCCATCAACCTGTTGAGCTACGTATTCTGTTGATACACTGGCATAATTGCCTGAAGCCTTTACCCATGCCGGAAATCCTGCTGTAAACACTTTGACGTTTTTGTATCCGAGCTTTTCTGCCTTCCTGGCAGATTTGTGGCTGAGCTTTCAGGTTGGGCCTCCACAGTAGAAAATGAGCAGCGTGTTTTTGTCCTGAGGCAATTTGTCCGTCATTTTTTCAAACTGGCTGTCAGGGATGTTGACAGCTGTAGGAATGTGCCCCTTTACGTATTTCGGACGCAATGGCCGTGAGTCAATGATCATGACGCCTTCCGGTTGAGGGACCTTGGCGTACTGCTGAACAAAACCAACGTCCACAATGGCATGGAATGTCCAATCCGCTTTGGCCTGTTCCGTGGCCTTCGCTGCCACACCTTTCGTGGTTTGACACCCAACACCCATGATCATCGCAAGCATCAGAACAATGGGCACCCATAATGTTTTCTTGAATCTTCTCATTTTGATTCCTCCTCGCTACTTTTTTATAGGAATAGTGACAATTCGATGAATCCTCTATCGGTTCACCTCCTTTTCCAGAACGATGGTGGCATGTGGACGTTCCCGGGCAGGGTAGGTTCCACGGGCCATTCCAACAGTGACGTGCCCTCAAGGTAGTAGATACTTGGGTTGGTATTGATAAGTGGGTTGATCACCTGAACAAGTTTTTCTTTATTCATGAGCTTGCTCACTTCGCTAGCGGGATCATTAAGATCACCGAATACGCGGGCCTTTGTCGGGCAGGTCTCCACGCAGGCTGGTTCCTCTCCACGCCTTAAGCGGTGCTCGCAAAAATCACATTTGTCCGCCACGTGGCGGATAGGATTGCGATAGCGTGCACCGTACGGGCAGGCAGTGACACAGTTTCCACAGGCGATGCATTTCAAAGGATCTATGACCACAAGCCCGTCGTTTTGCTTGTAGGTTGCTCCTACCGGGCAGGCCTCTACACAAGACGGCTCATCGCACTGCATGCATTGACCGGGCTGAAACTGGGTCCGCCTCCCACCGGCACGCCCATTGTGTTTTACCCAGTTTCTCCAAAAGCCCACCGGCACCTCATTTTCGACCTTGCAGGCAACCATGCATGCCTTGCAGTCAAAACATTTGAAGGTGTCAATGACTATGGCGTACTTTCTTGGCTTGCTCTCTTTCATGCTAAGATCCCTCTCTCGTCATACCTTTTGTACAGTTACCATGGTCTCATGCATGGCCATGTTCCCAGAAATTTCGTCGTTATGGTCTTCAAGGATCGCTGCTATGCAGGCGCCCATTCCGTGGACATTTGAAAGACCCTTGGAGAGCACCCCAAATCCAGTGTCCATATAAACGGTATCCTCCCGGATCTCTTTAGTGAGCCTTGCTTTGAGTTTCTCCGCCCCTACCGAGCTTTTCACCTTGACCATGTCGTTATGGCCAATGCCGAGTTTGCCGGCTGGTTTGGGGTGTACCCACAGCGTATTTTCAGGCACCAATTCGTGAAGCAGGGCATTGTTGGTGCTGGAACCCTGTGTAATATAAGCATTACGCCCAACGACTATTCTAAAGCGCCCCCTTGGAACCTTCGCGGGGGGGCTATATACCGGCATGGGATCAATGCCCAATGCAGGGTAACGCTTATTGTACAGTTCAATCTTTTTGGAAAGAGTTTTAAATGCCTTCCCCTCATAGACACCGTAAAGTTTGCCGGGCCTGTTTAAAACACCGTCTTTTTTGAGGACATCCATTGCATCGGGCAGATCTTTCAGCTGCTCCTTGCGGTACTCTTCCATGGTGAAGTTGAAGTACTCACCCAGTTCCAGGCGCTTGGCCAGCTCCGTAACGATCCAAAAGACAGGCTTTGACTCAAAAAGGGCAGGGACAACAGGATCGCGCGTCACCAAACATGTACCAGCAGAAGCGCCTTGAAGTCCGGCAATCGGGTCTAGTCGTTCCAGATAACTCGGCGCAGGCAACACTAAGTCAGCCATCCACGCCGTGTCACTCATGGCAATGTCCACGGTGAGCATGAAGTCCAGCTTGTGTATCATCTCAATAGTTTTTTGGCGGTTGGCACCGGTCTGCATGGGGTTTATCTTATAGGTAAAACAGCCCTTCACGGGATAGGGTTTTCCTTCAATGACCGCATCTCTGGCATGTTTAAAAGAGCCTTCCTCTTCAAACATCATGAGCGATCTTCCAGTGTCTATTCTCTCAAACGGGTTTTCTTCATAAAAGGGCGGATCATAGGAGGGTTTGCGCAACCCAACCTTGCTTGCCGTAATGAGGCCTCCCGGTCGATCCCAATTCCCCAAAAGCGCATTGACAATGGCAAAGGATCTTCGGATCTGTGTGGAGTTTTCGTAGTCAGACGTTCGACGACCCGGATAGATCATGGCGGCAGGTGCTGCCGCAGCCAACTCTCGAGCAATACGGCGGATATCCTTTGCCGGGATTTCGCACTCCTTTTCCGCCCATTCGGGAGAATACTGTTTCACGTGTTGAGAAAGCTGTTCTATGCCAAAGGTTTTTTCTTGAACGAACTTTTCGTCATAGAGCTTCTCCGAAACGAGCACATGAGCCACGGCAAGGAAAAAGGCCATATCCGTGCCAGGCTTGATGGGGTGCCATTCATAGGCCAGGGCGGCCGTTTTTGTAAAACGGGGGTCCAAGACCACCAGTTTGGCCCCGTTTTTCATGGCAGTCATCATGTCCATGCTGTCAGGAGTGACCAGCGCCTCAAACCTGTTGGCACCGGCCATGATGACGTATTTGCAGTTCAACACATCTGGCAGGGGGACCTCGCCGAAGGTGTCCAGAAAGGCCCGGTTCCTGCTAAGCAGACAGTTGGATTCATGGGAAATGACGTTGTAGGACCCAAAAACCTCTGCAAATCGGTGGACAAATTTGGACTGCAGGTCACTGCCGGCCATGAAAAGGACCCCGCACCTGGTGTATTTATCCCCTATCTTTTGAAGCTGCTCAGCGGCATGGTCCAAGGCCTCATCCCACGTGAGGCGCTGCCACTTGCCCTCGCCCCTTGCCCCTTTCCTGAGGAGGGGGTATTTCAACCTGTCAGGATCATAGAGCTGCTTCACGCCGGCATTTCCCCGGGCACAAAGCATGCCCCGGGATTTGAGAAACTTGGGATTGGGGTCGAGCTTTTTAACCACCCCATCTTCTACCCTTGCGATAAGACCGCACTTGTTAAAACACATGTCGCAGGCAGAAAATAGCTTCTGAGCCTTCCCTTGTTTGCTGATGTCCTCTGCGGGAACCAGTGCATGTAAAACCGGACCGGGGCCGCCCAAGACAGCGGCTGCAGTAGCTGTTCCAGAAAGCTTCAGGAAGCTGCGACGGGTTATGGCTCCCCTGGTTTTTGTAGACATTTTAGAATCTCCAGCTAGTTCGTTAATAATATGATCTGCAACCGATGTTGACGCAGTCTATGAGCATTTCGCCGGGGAAGGCGAGTCATAGGCATGGTCGTGAAGATAAGTAAAGATGTCTAACAGATCCTTTTCAGACAACTTCTCCCACGCGTCCTTACACTCCAAATCCTTGTACCCATCAAAGACCTTTTTCCAATCAGCCTGAGTCTTGGTAAGGGGGCTCAGAGGCTTTCCTACCCTGTCACCGGCAGCTCCTTCGCTATGGCACGCCCGACAATGCTTGCGGAAAAGATATTTTCCCTTCCGTGCATTTCCCTTGCTTTCGGCCAAGACGAGGCCTATGGAACAAATCAAAAAGATGATAGCCAATACAATTGAACCAATACGCTGTTTCATGTTAGTTCCTCCTTTCGTTTTTTTACTATCATAGATCTTTTCTTCTGCTTCTTAGTCAGCCTTTCCCAGCTTAAGCCTTTGGAACCTGACACCGAACTCAATAGGATCTCCCCTGTAACCCAGGGCCTTGTAATCAATGTAGTCACTCTTGCCTATCAGCTCTGAAACATCCATGCCCTTGTTTTCCAGAGTCTTAAAATCGACCCCCTTGGTGGCCAGGGCCTTGAAATCCACACCCTCCCTTTCCTGGTGGCATCGTCCGCAGTATGGCGCTTTCGCCAGGGAAGAGGCGTGGCACTTGGCGCAGGAAAGGGCGCTTTCTTTCGGCATAACCGTGTGGGTCAAGCCCCAGTACATGACGGTTTCCACAAACTCGTATTCGCCGCTGTATTCAAGGCCGGCATACTTCATTCCGTCTCTGGATGCCTTGTCCCAATCCCAATGTTTCCAGTACCCTTTCCAGAGCTGGGGTGTAATCAAATATTTGTGGACCGCATCACTGATCTGTTTTCCTCTGTGAACTTTGAAAGGATATATCTTGGAAGCGGGGTCATCAATGTTGCCCATAGGCATTGAAAGCTCCGTAACACCGTTTTCGTTGATACGATCTCCCAGGATGTAACGTTTCACAGTTCCGTTGTACCAGAGGTAGGAAGGCTTTGCTGACTGTTTGAACTGGAAACTTCCTTTCTTCTTGTTATAGGTAGCTAGTCCGTATTTATCTTTTTTTGCCTTGATATCCTGGCCTGCACAGGACCAATCCCAGTGGACCTTGGTGGGCTTTCCTTTAGCATAGATAGGGATGTGACATGTCTGACATGCTATGTGGTCGCAGTGCTTATTCAAGTGATAGTCCGTAAGACTGCTTCCGGGATGGGGGGCTTCAGTGTGGCAGTATTCGCAGGAAAGATCCCCTTCCACCGGAGGCACGGAAATACTGCGCCCTGAAACCATGTGGTTTCGGGTCTTGTGGCAATCCTGGCACTGGAAATCCATTCCACTTTCGGTTGATGCCATGTGCACATCAATGAACTTATCGGCATTCAGAAGAACAGGGCCCATGTCGCCGTGTTTTACTGACGCGCCCCCTCCTCCCCGGAAATGACAGTTCATCCCGCAGGTGTCCCTGCTCGGCCTGCCGACATTTTTTGCAACCTTTACCAGGTCGACGTCTTTTTTGGGAAAACCTGCCCCTGGAGGCGCCTTCTTATATGTCTTTGTGGTGTCATGGCACACGAGACAATCGATCTTGGTCATGTCCGTGAAGTCAAAATTCTCATCTTCCCATCCATATCCAATGTGACAACTTGTGCACCTCTCCCAGTTTCCATTCAGATTTATGCAAAAGTTGTTGATCGTGTTGCTTCGTTTCCCCAAATCGATACGTTTTTCATGCCCTACTGTGTAAGGAGAGGGGCCCTGCCAGTTCCAGTGGGCTGTGTGAAGAATAGCCTTTCCCTCGTTCTCATGGCAGGAAAGACAGTTCCTGGTAACCGTCAAGGCATCAACATTACCCTCCAGCTTTACCAGTTCCTTGTGGTCCGGCACCTTTGCCGGATGGCACGCCAGGCAATCAGAGGGTGCACGTGTATCAAGAGGACGGACTTTTGGACCTCTTACCATGGCGCTATAAGCAATAGGCCCACTTGTGTGGCGTACTTGAGGAGACTCTTTGTGACAGGCCATGCAGAACTGGTGAT
>MAVP01000049.1 GCA_001751075.1 Desulfobacterales bacterium S7086C20
CGCCTCATTCAGCGAAAAACTTATGCCGAGATCAATGAGCTTTTTAGCAAAGGCAAAATAGACCTAGGTTTTATTTGCTCAGGCCCTTATGCTACCCAAAAGAAGGAATATGGATTTGAACTTCTGGCTACTCCTTGGGTCAACGGAAGCCCTTACTACTACTCATATCTTATAGTGAAGAAAGACAGTCCGATTGTTAGCCTGGAAGGATTGCGCGGCAAGGTATTTGCCTTTACGGATCCGGATTCCAACACTGGAAAACTGGTGCCCGTTTATTGGCTAGCAAAACTTGGCGAAACGCCGGAGACTCTTTTCAAAAAAACCTTGTATACCTACAGTCACGACAATTCCATCCTGGCAGTGGCCAAAGGGCTTGTGGACGGGGCCTGCGTCGACAGCCTTATTTGGGAATACTACAATCGCAAGAACCCCGTTTTTACCTCCAAGACCCGAATTATTAAGAAATCGAAGCCCTATGGCATACCGCCTTTGGTGGCATCGACACACACGCCCGAAATGCTCAGACAACAGGCCCGTCAATTACTACTGTCTATGCACGAGGACCAGGAAGGACAAACGATATTGAAAGAACTGATGATCGACAGATTTGAACCGGGTCAGGAAAAGTGGTATCAGAGTATTCGAGAAATGAAAGAAACTGTAGTCCAATGAAAAAGGAGCGTTATGCGCTTGCGGAGCCTGAAGACTAGATTATTATTGGCCGTTTCCGGTCTTGTCATCGCAAGTGGCCTGCTCATTTCTTTGATCGTTACGCAGCGATATAGTAGTAGCCTGTTCGAGGCGTTGACGGCTCAGGGGGAAAACCTCGCCCACGCCATTGCCCTTGAGGTGGCAGACAAAGTCCTCATCAATGATCTGGTAGCCCTCCAAAAAACACTGGACCACCAGCAGCGGAGTAATCGCACGATCGGGTACCTTTTTGTGGTAAAAGATGGCCAGATATTGGCTCACACCTTTCCCAAGGGTTTTCCCAAGCAGTTGATCGGCGCCAATCAGCCCCTCCAGACTGAAGGCCATAGTACTCAGGAGATTGGATCCACGGAAGGTCAGCGTTATCTGGATATTGCCTGGCCGATTTTTGAGGGCAAAGGAGGGGTCCTGCGTCTGGGTCTGTCGGAAAAGCCGTATCGCCAACATGTGAAAAGCCTGTGGCTCCAGATGAGCGTAGTCACTCTGACCGTTCTTTTACTCGCGTTGATAGGAACACTCCTGTTCATAAAGCGGATGACGAGTCCCCTGATCACATTAGCTCAAGCCACTCGAGAAATTGACGAGGGAGCGTTAGGGGTTCGGGTTGAAGTCCGTGGTGGGGAGGAGGTTACGCAACTAGCAAAGTCTTTTAACCACATGATTTCCCGGATTGAAGACTATACGCAACGGCTTGAAAAACAAACCCTGGAGCTGGAACATGTATATCAACAAACTCGGACTTCCTGCAGTATTGTTAAAGAAATCGGCTCGCTGGGAGGTCTGAGCGAAATTAGTGTGTTTCTAGTCAAACGACTGGGGAATATTCTCAAGTGTGATGAAATGGTTTTGCTGGCTTTTAGCAGAAGGACAGAAGTCTTGTTCATTCTGTCATCAACTGGCGTAAATGTTTTAAAGGATCCTGAGGCTGTCCAACAGATACATGCCCGGGTAGAGCAATGCGTGGAAGACAATTCGGGGCCTCGGGAAATCATCCTTGGTCCTCCGTTTGTTCCAGAGACCTTTCAAGGTGCCAGTGCCCAGGCAGTTATTCCCTTTAAGCACGAGAAAGAAATCGTAGGCGCCTTGGTTGTTGCTTGTCCCAGCAATTGTCAATGTGATGGCAAGGAAATCGACGCCGTCCAATTGATTATGGCTCAAGCCGCGGGTGTTATCAGGCGAGCCGTATTGCACGAGGAGGAGCTCAGAGAACTCGTAAGCCGGCTCGATACGTCTTCGACGGGATACGCCGGGATTATCGGCAAGGCTCACAACATGCAAGTCATTTTTAAGCTCATTGAAGATATTGCCCCGACAGATGCCACGGTTCTGATTGAGGGGGAAAGTGGTACGGGCAAAGAGCTCGTGGCGAAAGCGATACACAACAAGAGTCCAAGAAAGGACAAATCCTTTGTCATAATTAATTGTTCAGCTTACCCGGAAACGCTTTTGGAAAGTGAACTGTTCGGCCATGAAAAGGGAGCCTTTACAGGGGCGGTTCGACAACAGCCGGGGCGCTTTGAGCAGGCCGATGGCGGGACGGTTTTTCTCGACGAGATCGGGGAAATCTCGCCTTCGGCACAGATTAAATTGTTAAGGGTCCTTCAAAGCCAGACATTTGAACGTTTGGGAGGCCAAAAGACCCTTTCTGTGGATGTACGGGTTTTGGCGGCCACGAATAAAAATCTATTACAGGAAGTGCAGGGTGGTCGTTTTCGCGAGGACCTGTACTATCGTCTCAACGTGATCCCCATCCAAATGCCTCCCCTTCGGGAACGACCAAACGATATCCCACTGCTCGCCCGGTATTTTTTGCGGAGATTTGCTGCGGAACAGTGTAAAGAGATTACAGATTTTAGCTCAGAGGCAATGAGAGTCCTTTTTGACTATTCATGGTCGGGTAATGTTCGGGAACTGGAAAACAGCGTAGAGCACGCCGTTGTACTTACAAAAGGACGATATGTTGAAGTCTCAGATCTGCCTGGAGCCGTTCAGGAGGGATCGGCGCAGGCTGCCGTTGCGCCGTCTCACCAGCGCAGAGGGTCCTTGGCCGAAAACGAGCGTGAATTGCTCCAGCAGGTGCTAGAGGAGTGTTCTTGGAACAAAAAAGAGGCTGCTCGACGACTCGGAATCAGCCGGAATACTCTCTACGTAAAGTTAAAAAAGTATGAAATCGTTCAACCTTCCACCCATTAAAAAGTCCCTTTAAAACCTTTTCTTTCATTCTCACGCTAAGCCACGTTCGTCTTCCCAGAAAGTTCTTGATTGAGCAACCTTGCATCAAAATAGTGTCTTAAATCGGCAGGACACGTCTCGATACGGGACAGTCGCAACTATTTAAAAATATGTGATAAAATTTTCCATCTGACTTTGTGTCCTGATTCAGGACACACAGACGGCGACGATTTTCTCTGTTTTGGTATTGATTTGCTTCAACTGCTTCAACTTTTTTCGATTTTTCAACATCCATTTTTTATGTAAGAATTCAAATGGATACATAGTTGGTCTTAGATTGATTGCCGCTCGTCCTAGCCGTGTCATCCTCCTGAAAATGTCAAAATGGTATGTTGCTTGCCTTATGGAAATGGTCAGATCTTATCTTTAATCTTATGGAAAAACCATGTCGACAGGGAATCTGAATGAGCAAAGAAATACTGATGTTGGCCACGGATACAGAGCTATTCGAGGAAGTTCGAAGAGCATTGAAAAATGAGAATACGCACATGGTCAATACAAATTCCATAACCGATCTAGAAAAAACAGTTAAGAACACTGATATTGAAGTGCTGGTACTGGATCTTGATACTTTGCCTATCGAGAATCGGTTCATACGTAACTTAAAAAAACAACAACCCGCTATGACGATCATTGGGCTTTCGGATCGATCCTTTCATCCTGAATTGAAAGAAGCCATGCGCAAACATATCTATGCCTGCCTCTGCAAACCGATTGACCCTGACGAATTGGTCTACTGGATCAATAGTATTGTCGAAAATGGCGTTGACTCCCAAAATATGCCACCTTAGGCGGATTGGTTTCGCCTGTTTCAGGACGAACGGATATTGGGAAAAGTGAAAACGAAACATACAGAAATAATGGGGGGCCTTATGAAAGAAAAAGAAAGCAATGTTGTGACAACAATTAGAGAAATCCTGAGCGATGCCAAACTGTCGAGAAGAAGTTTCGTTAAGGGTTCTGCCGTAACCGGCACGGCAATGGGTCTGGGATTTGGCTGGAAGCCTACATTGCGTGCGCTCGCCCAGGCAAGTGCGCCTTTATCAGATGGAATGGGAGAGTGGATGCCGGCCACTTGCCAGGGATGTACATCTTGGTGTTCAAAGCAAGTCTATGTAGTCGATGGGAGGGCTGTAAAGATTCGGGGAAATCCCCATTCAAAGGTCAACATGGGAGCAGCGTGTGTGAGATCTCACCTTTCACTCCAGCAGGTATACGACCCGGATCGAATTAAAACTCCCATGAAGCGTACCAATCCAAAGAAGGGGCGACAAGAAGATCCCAAGTTTGTTCCGATCTCCTGGGACGAGGCCCTCAATACCATCGCCGACAAAATTATGGAGCTTCGAAAAAACCACGAGACCCACAAATACATGCTCATGCGGGGGCGCTATTCATATATGCGGGATGTCCTTTATGACCGTATGACAAAGATTATCGGCTCACCAAACAATATCTCCCATAGTGCGTTGTGCGCCGAAGCGGAAAAATTCGGCCCCTATTATACTGAGGCCATTTGGTCCTACCGGCAGTACGATGTTTTGAACGCGCACTATATTTTGCTATGGGGGGCTGATCCTCTGGCGGCCAACCGCCAGGTTTCATATTACTCGAAAGTCTGGGGAGACGTTGTCGACAAGGCAACGATTGCCATCGTAGAGCCCCGACTGTCAGCCTCGGCAGGCAAGGCCGATGAGTGGCTTCCAATCAAACCGGGTCAGGACGGCGCTCTCGCAGTGGCCATTTCTCATGTCCTGCTTACCGAAGGGCTCTGGTACAAACCGTTTGTCGGAGATTTCAAGGACGGTAAAAACCTTTTTATCAGCGGGCAAATGGTGGATGAAGAAGCATTCGAAGAGCTTCATACCAATGGGATTATCAAATACTGGAATCTCGAATTAAAAGACAAGACCCCCGAATGGGCTGCCGAAATAACAGGGATTCCTGTAGAGCAGATTCGCCGGGTGGCCATCGGATACGGCAAAGCCGCACCTCATGCCATATCCTGGTTGGGTGGCGGACCGTGTATGCAGGTGCGCGGTGGGTATAGTGCCATGGCCGTTCATGCGCTTAACGGCATAGTAGGCGCTGTTGATAATGTCGGCGGCACGCTGAAGGCCAACAAAGAGTACACGGGTAAGTTTCCCAAGCCCGATGATTTCATGGACGACATTGCTAAAAAAGGCAAAAAACATAAAAAGATCGACCAGCGTGGCCGATTGCAGTTCCCGTGCTTGAAAAAAGGCAAATCCGGCGGTGGAGTTATAACCAATAATGCCGCTGATGGGATCCTGAAAGACGATCCAAACGAGATAAAGGTAGCCATTGGGTATATGAACAACTTTTCGTTTTCAGCCCCGCAGCCGGAGCGCTGGGAACGCGCGCTTTCCAAAATTCCCTTTCTGGTGCACATCACCACAAACGCCTCGGAATTTTCCTGGTTTTCCGACATCGTTTTGCCGGACACCCACCACATGTTTGAGAAGTGGGGATATGTCAAAGCCATGGGTAACGGCTATCGCCATGTCACGTTGATGCAGCCCATTATCAAAAAGGTTTGGGATTACAAAATCGACGAGACCGAAATTCCCTGGTTGATCGCTGAAAAACTGGCGGAACGCGGTTTCGATAATCTTTTAAGGCACTACAAGACGTACAAAGATCCGGAAACCGGAAAAGCTCCGACCAATGAAAAAGAGTTCGCCCTGTATGCATTGAAATACGTCACCCAGAATCTTTGGGATCCGGCCAAATACAAAGGTGGCGATAAATTCAATGGTTGGGAAGAATTTCGAAAGGTCGGTGTATGGAACTCGGATCCATATCCTTTTCGTAAACGGTGGGGGAAAATGAAGACTAAGACGGGCAAGTTTGAATTCTACAGCGAAACCTTGAAGGAAGCTTTGGAAAAGCACGCTAAAAAACACGACACCACTGTGGACGAAGTAATGAAGGCCACGAATTATTTGGCACGGGGTGAGACGGCCTTCATCCCGCATTATGAAGAGCCGTTTATCCTGGGAGAAGAAAAAGAATTTCCTTTCATTCACGTGGACCATAAATCCCGTCTGAACCGGGAAGGCCGGTCAGCCAACTGCAGTTGGTATTACGATTTTAAGGATCTGGATCCAGGTGAGGAAGTCTGGGATGACGTTGCCAAGATTAATCCAATAGATGCCGGAAAGCTCGGCATCAAGTCTGGGGATCGTATAAAACTCGCATCACCCACAGGAAGTCTGATCTGCACGGCTAAGCTTTGGGAGGGAGTACGTCCTGGAACGGTGGCCAAGTGCTACGGTCAGGGACACTGGGCTTACGGCCGGCTGGCCTCGAAAATATTCGGTAAAGTGCCACGGGGCGGAAGCAGCAACGACCTAATTCCCGCACAGTATGAGGCCTTGAGCGGCAGCTCAGCATACTATGCCGTAACACGAATTAAAATCGAGAAAGTATAAGGAGGAAAAAAATGCCAAGATATGCAATGGTCATCGACCTCCAACGGTGTGTCGGCTGCGGCTCTTGCAGCATTTCATGTAGAAACGAAAACAACGTGACGGAAGGGATCTATTGGTCTCATAAAATAACAGAGACTTCAGGTAAATTTCCTAATGTTCGCTATCATTACATACCGACCCTGTGCAACCACTGCACAAATGCACCCTGTGTGAGAGGGTGCCCGACGGAGGCGATGCACAAGCTCGAAAATGGGATTACAATGCATGATCCCAAAAAGTGCATTGGCTGTAGGTATTGTATGATTAATTGTCCTTACGGGGTCATCTATTTCAACTGGAAGGATGCTCATCCCTCATGGAGAGCAGGGAATTCCGTAATAAAGGAAGTGACTGCCTCTCCCGCTGAAGAAGTCCGAAAGGTAGGTGGTAAAGGAACACCCTACTACAACCCGGAGAGGGACGCGACACTTCCCGGCATACGCCCTAAAGGCGTTGTAGAAAAATGTACCTTTTGCGATCACCGTGTCAAAAGAGGCAAACTGCCGCGCTGTGTTGAAGCTTGCCCGGCCGATGCCAGAATCTTTGGAGACCTTGACGACCCTGAAAGCCAGGTGAACCAATTGCTGGGAAAGTTCAGACCATTTCGGCTGAAGGAAGCGTTGGGTACTGAACCTGCGGTATTTTATATAAGAGATTTCAGCTCGGCCGGTTACCCAAGGACAAAAGGAGGGATATAGATGAAACTACAGCTATGGATCGGTCTTCTTATCATAGGCATTCTGCTTGGTCTATGGACAACTTTCAGAGTATACACGGAGGGATTTTCGCTTTATGCAAAAACGGACGTGTTGGTATGGACGTTGCCGTTGTCGACATATATCTTTTTTAGTCTGACAAGTGCAGGCCTGGCCTTTGTTTCTTCAATCCCTGTTGTTTTTGTTATCAAGCGGTATGAAGCCATTGAAAAACGTACGGTGTACCTTGAAATTGCAGTTCTTATAGCTTCCTTCGTGTGCCTCATTCTGCATCTTGGATCTCCGTTGAAGGTTTTTTATATTATTCTTTCACCCAACCCGTCATCGCCGTTGTGGTGGCTGGCCACGCTCTACAGCCTTTACTTTGTTATTCTGTTGAGCGCTTTCTGGAGAATTCACACAGGCAAAATGAGCAAACCTCTCGGGGTATTAATTTTTGTAATTGCCATTTTAACATCTACGACCCTTGGATGGCTGCTGGGAATGACCGATGCGCGACCAACTTTGAATGCATCGTTTTTCTCATTCTATTTTCCACTCACTGGATTTGCTTCGGGTATTGCTGTCGTCATTTTGTTCAGTATGGTGAGCATGCATCTCTCGCGACAAGAAATACCAGATGGGAGAAGCGCATTATATAACGAGTTCGGTAGATTGATGGGCATTGTGGCGGGAATGGTGGCGGTCCTTTTTTTGTGGCGCACGATAAGTGGCGGAATATCTTCCACGGCAGTGGAATACGGTGCCTTCAAACATATGATTGGCTCCGTACCATATAACATGGAGTTTTGGCTGGGCCTGGTGGTTCCAACTGTGTTGATGCTCATTCCTTCGATACGAGCAACCGTATGGGGCAAGGTGACTGCCAGTTTTTTATTACTTGTGGGCATGTTTGCCGGTCGCCTCGAGTTTGTATTGAGCGGCGTGGTCAGACCCCTGGGACAAATGGCTGAAGGTCGCCCTGAAATCGTAAGTTATATGCCAACTGTTTACGAAGTTTTCGTTGCCTTGTTCGGGTTATCGGTCATGTTGCTGATCTATACGATTGGTGAACGATACCTGAAACTCGAAACCGCGCCCGAGTAATATTTTCGGGCTCGTTATTTTATTAGGCTTTTTACTTATTACATACTTAGCGTTCTTATTTCCGAGTAAATGGAACCTGCAAGCGCACAGTTTTTATGAAATTCGACAGGAGAATCTAAATGAATATAGCTGAATTAACCAAATATGAGAAAGCTCGTAGCGGTGCTTACAAGGGACTGGCTGAATGCTATCATATGCCCAGGAGCGGATTGCATGAAACTTTGATTGCACTTGAACATCAGTTAGAGGTCCTGGATTCAGAAGCTACTCCTTATATTACACTGATGCGAAGCGAATGGGTTGGCCTTGGAAATGAAAACGATGATTTACGCGTCGACTTTGCGAGGCTATTTGTTGGGCCATATACCCTGCAAGCGCCACCTTACGGATCTGTATATTTGGACGGCGAACGCAGGGTTATGGGTAGTTCCACAATGGACGTTCACACGCGTTACGTCAATGCCGGACTTGAAATCGCTGACCATTTCAAAGAACCCCCCGATCATATCGCCGTAGAACTGGAGTTTATGCATTTTCTGGTAGTTAAAGAAATCGAGGCAATCCTGCATTCTGATGCAGATGTCGCAATCAAATACTTCGATCACCAGGAAGTGTTTCTAAAAAAACATCTCGCGGCTTGGGTTCCTCAGTTTGTCTCCCATGTCGCGGAAAACGCCACTACTGATTTCTATAAACACCTAGCGAGGGCAACAGACCTTTTTATTAAACAGGAATATAATCATATTCTGGTTAGTACATCCAAGCGTGGTGGCGGCGAAGTGCAAGAGTCTACCAGAACAAATTCGGCCACAGGCTTTGGAAACGATGTAGCCATAGGAGTAAATTGATCGTGCTTTTTTGCGACCGTTATTATGTTAATTTTAACATATTCTGAGTATTTGGGACGATGACTAATAGGCATAATAATAAAAACTTTATATCGGGAGATAACGGTCGTGAAGCCCTTTAAAGAACTGTTGAAAACCTCTGCAGATGCCCATGGTCATTTATGCCCAGGGCAGATAGTGGGCGTGCGTATGGCCATGCTGGGCTGCCGGCTGATCGGCCTGGAAGAGCCGACCCGAAGGGACCAGATTAAGAAGCTGATCGTCTACGTGGAGATGGATCGGTGCACGGCAGATGCAGTTGCCCATGTGACTGGTGTCAAGCTGGGACGGCGGAGCTTAAAATTTGTGGATTACGGCATTATGGCAGCTACGTTCGTGAATCTTGAAACCGACAATGCCTTCCGCATTTTGTCAACTGAGGAGTCTCGCGACTTGGCGGCATTGTATGCTCCGGAGGCAGAATCGAAAAAGGAACAGCAACTGGAAGCCTACAAGCGCATGCCAGACAGTGTACTCTTTCGGGTTCACGAGGTTCAGGTTAGACTTGGAGAATACGACATGCCGGGACCGACCCGTCGCAAAGTGGCATGCGCTAGGTGCGGCCAGGTCGTTCGAGACGGTCGTGAAGTTATGAAAAACGGACAAGTTTTTTGTCGGCCCTGTTCGGGCGGCTGCTATTTTTATGATGCCCGTGAAGTTTCGTGGTCAGGCATGGACTGGAGCCCATACGGTGACAGCATTATTCTAGAAAATATAAGAAACCGATCGACCGACTTTTTGGTATCCAAAGCACGTTCAATAAGGGCGTTAGATGTTCAAACGTAAGGGGGTGCCCATGCTGAAAACAGTAAAGATAGCAGATGCTATTGGAACTGAACTGGCTCATGACATTACGGAGATCCGGCCCGGTGAGTTCAAGGGTCCAGCCTTTCGAAAGGGACACACCGTCTGCAATGAAGACCTGTGCCGACTTCAGAAGCTGGGAAAGAACCACCTTTATCTGATTGACCTCGAAAAAGACGAGATTCACGAAAACGAAGCGGCAGCCATGTTGGCGGAAGGCCTTGCCGGGGAAGGTATCGTCTGGAAAAACGATCCCAAGGAAGGGAAAATCGGTCTCCATGCCGCTATGGACGGGGTTTTCGTGGTGGATACGGCCTCACTGGCGGCCTTCAACATGGTAGATGAGGTCATGTGTGCGACACTGCACAACCACACCCTTGTTAAGAAAAACCAACTGGTGGCAGCTACCCGGGCTATCCCCCTGGTGATGAAAAGGGCACCAGTGGAACGGGCGGTATCAATCGCCTCGGTAAATGAAGGTGTAGTTTTTGTCAAGCCGTTGAGAACAGCAAAGGCAGGACTCATTATTACGGGAAACGAAGTTTACCATGGCCTCATTCAAGACAAATTCGCGCCTGTGCTTTCTGCCAAAATAACAGACTTGGGTTCAGAGGTGTCAGGCGTTGATTTTGTACCTGATGATGCAAAGCGAATTCGTGCAGCGATACTAAACCATATTGAAAACGGCTGTAACCTACTGCTCCTGAGTGGCGGTATGAGTGTAGATCCCGATGATGTAACGCGAAAAGGCATACGCATTGCCGGTGCGACAGAGGTTCACTATGGCGCTTCTGCCCTCCCGGGAGCCATGTTTTTGGTAGCCTATATTGATGGTGTTCCTTTGCTGGGCGTTCCCGCCTGCGGCCTGCACCACCGCGTGACGGTTCTGGACCTGGTCTTACCGCGTATCCTGTCTGGAGAACACATAGGGAAGGCAGAACTTGCTTTCATTGGTCATGGTGGGCTGTGTCAGGATTGCCCCGAATGTTCGTATCCGCACTGTCCATTCGGAAAAGGGATGTAAGATTTTTGTATCCACAAGTGCTGAAAGGGCAGTTCATGAACCCAAACAACGAGGTTAGATGAAGATGAATACTAATCAAGAAGCTTCCGGTCGCATCGTAGCTGTATCGACGAGTCGTACAAAAGGTGTGAAGAAAAAAAACATCATGCGCGGAAAACTTATAAAGGAATACGGGCTCGAAAACGACGCCCACGCTGGGAAATGGCATCGGCAACTCAGCCTGCTGGCCACTGAGAATATCCGAGAGGTGCAGCAAAAAGGTCTGGATGTGGATTCCGGGGATTTTGCCGAGAACATCACCACGGAAGGTCTGGCCCTTTGGAAGCTGCTGGTTGGTACGAAATTGAGTTTGGGCGACAACGTGCTGGTTGAAGTAACCCAGATCGGCAAGACATGCCACAGCCGTTGTGCGATCTATCACCAAGTGGGCGATTGCGTGATGCCCAAAAAGGGCATTTTCGCTCGTGTCCTAAAAGGCGGCATTGTTCAGCCCGGCGATGTGATCCAGGTTCTTGGGGCTGATACAGGTAGCGAGGTCTTGCCGATAGTCCAAGAAAGACAGGTTGCGTGATGAAACTCGTCGACAGCCACAACAGAAGGATCGACTATCTTCGCATATCTATAACCGATCACTGTAATTTGAATTGCCTGTATTGCGCTCCTTTACGGGGCCGAACGAGGCTCGCTCATGAAGATATCCTGACCTACGAGGAAATTCAAAAAGTAGTTGAAGCAGCAGTATCGTCCGGAATTTCCAAGATTCGCATCACCGGCGGAGAACCACTCGTCCGGAAGGATATGGTCGACCTGTGTCGTGAACTCTCGAGGGTTCGAGGCTTACAAGACATTAGTGTTACTACAAATGGCGTGATGCTATCGGAACTGGCCGGGCCGCTCTTTGAGGCAGGTGTCAAACGGGTCAATGTGAGCCTGGATACCTTTCAGCCGGAAAGGTTCAAAAAGATTGCTGGCCATGATCTGTTGCCCCGTGTACTTGCCGGTATTAAAAAGGCGGAAGAAGTAGGAATGCACCCCATTAAAATCAATACTGTGGTCATGCGGGGTGTCAACGAGGACGAGGTCAGAGATCTCGCCCGGCTCACGCTCCGAAAGCCCTATCATGTCCGGTTCATAGAAGTGATGCCCACCAAGGGATGTGCCCTCGGTGTTCCAGCTTCTCTTTTTGTAGCGGTGGATGAGATTATAAAAATGGTGAAAAGGGTCGGCCTCCTTTCCATAGAGAAGGTGGCCCATTCTTTCGGGCCTGCGAGACTCTGTTCACTGCCTGGAGCTTTAGGCATAGTCGGTTTCATTGCCCCTTTGAGTTGGCATTTTTGCGATTCCTGTAATCGATTACGACTTACTGCCGACGGGCAACTGAGAACGTGTCTATTTTCCGAACAAGAGATAGATATCCGTGGGCCTTTGCGGGAAGGTGCTTCCAGGGAAGAACTCGGTGATATCTTCAAGATGGCGGTTAATCTCAAACCGGCCGGTCATCAATTGAAGAAGTCTGACGTTCGCATACCCAAGAATCTTGGGCGTACCATGCAAGCTATTGGGGGGTAAAAACCTGGTAATTTTGCGTGAGTGTTGTCGGCGTAAAAAGACAAACGAAAAAATCTGTATTCCCGGAAAGAGAGTCACACCGCTAGGTATATCCGTCCTGCAGTTCCCGCAGGTCAGGGGGTAATAGATCGTGGAAGAAATTGCTCTTTCATCTTACCTGTTATCGAAGAGAGTCTTTTTTGGCTAAAATGCACGCAATGATGATTGGAAACCCTGGTTTCCCGATAGGCAACAGACAGGACGCTACCGGAAGATACAGATGAAAAAGGGATCAGAAGAAATAGTTGGTCAAAGCGCGGTATTGTCTTCTATCAAAAACAAGGGTTCGATACCGATGCTTTCCATTGTTGGATTTTCCGGATCGGGGAAAACTACGCTGATGGTCAAAGTAATCGCAGAGATGAGAGGTTATGGGTTTCGTGTGGGGGCAGTGAAGCACGACGTTCACGGCTTTGAGATGGACCAACCAGGCAAAGACAGCTGGCGCCATAAAAAGGCCGGAGCATCGACTACCATCATTACTTCTCCAACACAAATAGGTATGGTCATGGACGTGGACCACGACTATCAACCGATGGAGCTCCTGCCTCTTATGAAGGGAATGGATATCGTTCTGGTGGAAGGTTTTAAGCGGTCGGGCTTGCCCAAAATTGAAGTCTTTAGATCAGAGATCGGTAAGCCTCCCGCCTGTCGTGGCGATAAGAATCTACTGGCCGTGGTCAGCGACGAGCCTCTTGATTGGGAAGTACCGCGTTTTGAAAGCGATGATATCAATAGTTTAGTGAATTTTGTCCTGGAACGATTCGCCTTGACTCCCTTCACCGATTCCGAACGCAGGACGGCGACAGGTTAGTTTTTCGAAAAGACAGATAAAAAATGCCATAGGTCTGATATCACTGGTTCATTGCATAATATCTCGTATGGCATAGAGAAAATAGGAACGCTTTTTAATGAAGGGAAAAAAAGACAGCGACTTTATAGGGTTTCAAGAAGCCTTTGACCTAACCATACAAAGTATCCACCCGCTTGATACGGCGGAGATACCCTTGTCTGAAAGCTTAGGATTCGTTTCAGCAGGAGATATTCGTGCGATAGTCGATTCGCCCTCTGCGGATGTTTCCATGAAAGATGGATATGCGGTCCGGTGGACAGATATTAGCGGAGCAATACAGCAGACACCTGTGCGACTGGGAATAGAAGGGCTTGCAGGCGCTGGACAAGGTCGTATTTTAAGCTTGAGTCCCGGTATGGCTGTTCGCATTTTGACCGGCGCACGTTTGCCGACTCACGCTGATACGGTTATTGCAGAAGAATTGATAAGCTATGACAACGCCTACATCGAAATCAAGGAACCTGTCCCCCGGGGCCAAGACATCCTCAGCAGAGGTAGTGATGTTACCAAAGGAGAGGTTATCGTTGAAAGCGGTAACGAGTTATCACCGGGAGGCATTGGCCTTTTGGCGGCCGGGGGACATCATGTCGTTAGCGTATATCGTAAACCAACCGTGGCCCTGATCGCAACCGGTGACGAAGTCGTCTTGCCGGGACAGCCATTAAGCGATGGGCAACTTTACGCTAGCAATCTGATGACACTTCATGCCTGGTGCCGACGGTACGGCATGACAACGGAAGTTCAGGTTATTCCTGACAAGGAATCCCTGCTTAAGGAAAAACTCATTCAGACTGTCAATGGTTACGATGCCGTCATCACAAGTGGTGGTGCCTGGACAGGGGATCGGGATTTTATGGCAGGGGCTTTAAGTGACTTAGGATGGGAGGTTATCTACCATCGTGTTCGGCTTGGTCCGGGGAAGGCGGTGGGATTCGGACTCTTACAGGAGAAACCGGTTTTTATACTGCCAGGTGGTCCCCCATCAAACCTCGTCGCTTTCCTACAACTGGTCCTGCCCGGCCTGTTAAAGCTGTCAGGTCACAATGGGACTGGATTGAGTCAGGTCTCTGCAATCCTGGAGGACTCTGTTAAAGGACAATATGATTGGACTGATGCTATCTTTGGCCGTTTAGAAAGCGTGGATTACACAGTTTATTTCCATCCGTTGAAAGCACACAGCAGACTTAAGAATATGGCGGGGGCGGATGCCCTTCTAAAAATACCCGAAGGTATAACCCAAATTTCTGATGGACAGGTCGTGACCGTTGACTTGCTCACGCAGATAGACAACAAGGCTAACGGAAAACCGAGGCCAGCGTGACCAAGTTTGGCTACCGTGGCATTTATGACTATGAACAAAAACTGTGCGGGCGTTATCCTTTCCGGAGGGTTGAACACCCGAATGAGAGGACATAATAAGGCGTTTCTGAAGATTAACGGCAAACGTTTCATAGACAGCCTTGCTGAAATTTTCACGAGTTGCTTTAGTGAAAGGTATCTGGTGACGAGAGAACCCCATCTCTACACAGAGTTGAGTTTTCAAATCGTAGAGGATGTTGTTGACGTCCGAAGTCCCCTGTCCGGAATCCATGCCGCATTGGTTAACATGGAATCAGAATATGCGTTTTGCACAAGTTGTGACGTGCCATTGCTCAAACGATGAGTTGTTCGGATCGTAGTCGAAGGAATCGAGTCAGGCGTCGATGTTGTGGTTCCTTCGTTTGGTACATATTACCAACCTTTGTGTGCCGTCTATTCAAAGCGATGCATTCCGTTTATAGAGAAGCAACTGGCTCTCGGAGAACCAAAAGTGGACGATTTTTATGAGAGTGTGAGAGTGAAACGAGTCTCTTATGAGAGAATCAAGAGCATCGATCCGAATCTGGCCTCTTTTTTCAATGTGAATACCAAAAATGATCTGGAGCGAGTAGAGAGAATATACGACGAGAGCGATCAGTTGCTCTCAACAGAGGAAATTCATCATGGGAAAGTCGAAAAATCGGACCCAAAATGGAACTCTCAAGAGAATCGTCTTCGATCGGATAGTCAATATTGATAGTACGAATCACCCTGGCAAGCTGGACAGATCGCTCCCAGATCAATACGATAAGATTCACCACATTGAGGACAAAGCCCAGTCGGGATGGGTTTTGAGTTTTTGAGCTCACGATAAAGCCTGACTGGTACGTGAGAAATAAGTTGAGATCTCGCTGTCAAGATCTCTTTGGCGAGTTGTTCAAAGGGCGGCTTCTCTCGCGGACCGCCCGTTCTTTGGAACCATTCCTGAACCAGTGTATAATTGGCCAACCTGTCATGGTTGATCCATGCCCTAACCCCTGAAAGAGCCTTCCGATCGTAAGTGGTCAACGCGAATTTTCCCCAATCAAGCACCTGGAGGAAACCATTGCCAATTGTACATGGTGTCAATAATTGAACGGCGTCTGGAAGGCAGACAATGGTTTCGCACACGACGTTTAAGAAGGGTACGGGCCCCAGTTTTTTGAGCGCCACATCAAGCATCATGCTTCCGATTAGCATGCCTGGTGATCGGGCTCCATGAAACTCCTCCATCCGGATCAAAAAGTCCTCGTAGTCCACCCCGCAGACAATAGCTTGAGACATGATTTCCTCCTCCAACGTAGTCCCATTATCCATCATCGATTCTTATTACAGTATCCAGCCGGCAACCACAATGAGAACCAATTCTATATTGAAAAGTTAGTGAGAATTTTCATCCAAAATCCCTAGTCATGTGGCGAAAATTAGAGAGTGATTCCTGACAACCTTTGCATTGTACTCTTGCGATACTAAAGATATCTACTCGGCCAGTGGGTGTGTAGCAGTTCTTGCCTGTTTTGATATACATCTGAACACCGTTCTATTTTGAATAACCCTCAAACTTGCGATCTCTGCGAACGATCGCCGAGCCCGATAAAGAAAGGGTTTCTCTCTCATTTAGCGATCGAAAAATTACATTTCGTCCAAAAACCGCCATCCGTGATGTTATCTATCAATATTTTCCCCCTCGAAAATCACAGGTGCCTCCTATATATTTTGATTGGACTAAATCGCTGATTTGAACTGGAACAACCTGAAACACGCCGCTTCCTGTTAGAGATAATGATGACGAGATCTATAACTGGCCCGTAATCAAGATGTTGCCCGAAAGTCGTAACAAATCACAATCCGCCAATATTATAGATCACAGCAAAGATCTCGA
>MAVP01000050.1 GCA_001751075.1 Desulfobacterales bacterium S7086C20
CCGGAGTATCATACCCGGTATGACGCCTGCCAGGTGGTAGGGTAAAAACTGCCGCCCTGTAACATCCCAGCCTAAACCCCAACGTAGAAGGGCATACACACCCCAAACCGCTACACCTAAGGCTACAAGGATAGATCCGGTTGTCGTCAACAAGTCTTTATCTCTACCCATTTTCTTCCTCACGTCAAGAAACTTCTTGTTGTTGCTAGGCATCGGTGCCGGATTCAGGCAATACAACAGGAACAGGTTCTTTGGCTGTAGGTTCAAATTGATTTTTAGAAAGTGCATGGTCATCAGTTCTTCCTACATGAACTCAATCCACCCGAACTTTTTGAGCACTTACTCTCAGGTTGCCAAATATCACAATTGATGAGATAAATAAACAGAATTGCATTTACCGTGACACACCTAATAAGATTCCGTGATGCTCACGCAAAGTCTGCGAGTACCTAGACTTCCCAAATCAACCGCCGTGAATCTCCGGCAAACTCGACGGCCGACGAATCCGGAAACTCACTTGTCCTTGACATAAACGGGATGATTGCGTAAAAATCTTTGACCTTTTGTAAGAAACAATACTTTTTCAATCTCGACACATTGATTATTGATAAGTTCTGTGAATACCAAGGAAAAGCGAGGAGTTACTAAAAAATTAATGCGTCTGCGACATCAGAGCCTAATAGCGGCAGTTATAATCTTTATCCTTGCAGTACTGCTTATATATAGTAATCGAACTGCGAACTTGCCTGACGCGGAAACCAACGCTGAAACCGCGCCGCACAGGGTTGCACCAAAAGCAACTAAGGCAAAGATACACCTCTATTTTGCCAATGAGGAGTGCAGCTATCTGACAGCTGAAGATCGCGGCCTTGCACTGCCGGATAACGTCGTTGGGCGTGCCAAGCAAATAGTTAACGCCCTTATTGATGGACCAGAAACTTTGTTAACCCCGACGATTCCAAAGCAGACGAAACTTTTGGCTCTTTATGTAACGGAACAAGGGATTGCCTATGCCAATTTCAATAGGACAATCAGCGATCAACATCCCGGGGGTAGTTTTTCCGAATTGTTAACAATCTTTTCCATTGTAAACACCTTATGCCTAAATATTTCCGACATCAATGCCGTTAAAATCCTCATTGAAGGTCATGAGGTGAAAACGCTGGCAGGTCATGTGGATATTCAGATGCCATTTCAACCCAACTTGCTTATGGTCAAATAGATGGAAAAAACGGCGCCTACAAATAAAATGCGTAACATCGGCATCATTGCCCACATTGACGCCGGCAAAACTACCGTTACAGAACGCATCTTGTATTATACGGGACGTTCACACAAGATGGGAGAGGTCCATAACGGTGAAGCAGTCATGGACTGGATGCCGGACGAACAAGAGCGTGGCATTACCATCACCTCGGCGGTGACAACGTGTCACTGGAAAGACGCTGAGATTCATATCATCGACACCCCCGGACATGTAGACTTTACTATTGAAGTGGAACGCTCTCTCAGGGTTTTGGACGGAGCCATCGGGGTGTTTTGTGCTGTCGGCGGTGTGGAGCCCCAATCAGAGACAGTGTGGCGCCAGGCCGATAAATACCGGGTCCCAAAGATCGCCTTCGTAAATAAACTTGATCGCATAGGAGCCGATTTTTTTGGAACGATCCAGATGATGCGAGATCGGTTGGGAATCACCCCCCTTGTCATGTCGCTACCAGTAGGAACGGAAGAATCATTTCAAGGGATTATTGATCTCTTAAATATGAAAGTGCTCACCTGGGAAGACGAAACCTTGGGGGCCACTTTTTCTGTTAGCGACATCTATGAAGACCTGAAGGAAATGGCTGAGGAGTACCGTGAAAAACTTATAGAGACTGTGGCAGAACTTGATGATGAAATCATGGAGGCCTACCTTGGCGTGGATCCTATAACAATCAAGATGCTTGCCAGAGGTATTCGCAAAGCTACCCTCGCCTTGAAACTGGTGCCCGTATTTTGCGGTGCAGCCCTTAAAAACAAGGGCATCCAACCTCTTTTGGACGGCATTGTCGACTTTTTGCCAAGTCCCATGGAGACCCCCCCGGTAGAAGGGACAGATCCTGACACCGGTGAAGTAAAAAAAGTCCTTCCTACCGAGCGGTCCCCGCTAGTTGCCTTGGTTTTTAAGGTAATGATAGAACAGGGACGTAAATTAAGTTATGCACGCATTTATTCCGGACAGCTTCAAGCCGGGGCCGAGGTATTTAATTCGGCAAAGGGCAAAAAGGAGAAGGTCGCCAGGATCTTTGCCATGCACGCCAACAAGCGGCAGCGCATTAATGAAGCTGGAGCCGGCAATATCGTTGGGATCGTTGGATTGAAGTCATCTGAAACAGGTGATACCCTCTGTGATTTGTCAAATGTTTTAGCCCTGGAACCTATTGGAGGCTATGATCCCGTCATTTCTGTTGCCATAGAACCAAAGACCCACGGTGATCACGAGAAGCTCGGCCAAGCTCTTGCCAAGCTTGAAGTTGAAGACCCCACTTTCCAAGTGAAGTATGATTCTGATACGGGCCAAACCATTATTTCCGGCATGGGTGAACTCCACTTAGAGGTCCTTGTAAATCGCTTGAAACGGGAGTTTAACACACAAGTTAACGTGGGAAAACCACAGGTTGTTTACAAAGAGACCATCAGAGAAAGTGCCAAGGGACAGGCTATATTCGAAAAAGAAGTCACCGGGACAGCTCATTTCGGGCAGGTTACGCTCAAGCTTTCCCCACAGAAACGTGGCCGGGGCAATTGTTTTATAAAAAGCATCTCTGACGATATCCTCCCAGCAGATTTCATCCCTTCTATAGAGCAGGGCGTAATGGAATCTATGGCAAGTGGGGTCATACTTGGATATCCGGTAGTTG
The DNA here is from genome assembly GCA_001751075.1 of Desulfobacterales bacterium S7086C20. GTDB lineage: Bacteria > Desulfobacterota > Desulfobacteria > Desulfobacterales. The sequence goes on from MAVP01000050.1 coordinate 2,901, forward strand.
ATATTGCCGCCTGCCTTGTAGGTGCCGTATACAAAGAATCTGCTGCAAGCGCTTTGGCCTATAAGGTGGCAGGTTCTATGGCCTGCAAGGATGCACTCGAAAAGGCCGCCCCTTTCCTTTTAGAGCCCGTCATGGCAGTGGAAATACTGACGCCGGAAACATTTACAGGAGAGGTCATTGGAGAAATCAATGCCCGTGGCGGCAAGGTCGGAAACTTAAAGCCACGCGGTGGCTTACAGGTTATCACTGCTACTGTGCCACTGTCCAATATGTTCGGTTATTCAACGGTTCTACGTTCCGCCACACAAGGGCGAGGCACTTTTACTATGCATTTTTCCCATTATGATGAAGCCGGCAACCCACCGGTATAGAACAAGCTGCTCCGTTAAAGGATTGACAAGTGCACAAGGCTTGTGGGCAGACGGGATAGTCTAGGTTTTCAGTGAACTTTGAGCCCATGAACCAATTGAACGGTTACGGGGTAAATTCGCTACGGGACAGGCAGTTTGAGACAGAGTGACAATAGAAAGCCGGTTGTTATCAGCGCACCTACCACAGCAAACCCAGAAGCAAATGAACCTGTATCTCCGAATACACCGATCCCGGCCGGAATAACGCCGCCCCCGACAAGGAACGCAAAGGGAACAGCAAGCGAAACAGCCATGTTTCTTGCATTGGATGGGGCTATCGAAGAAAGCGCGGCAAAGCCTGCCGGGAAAAAGCACACGGCCAACATGGGTTGCAAAAAGACTATGATGATTATCCAGGCATCTGCAGCCAATCCCAATAAGATCGTCATTATCCCTGTGAGCAAGAAGACTGCCGCCATGATCCGTTTCGGCCCAAAACGATCTGTTGCCCACCCGGCCGCAAATGCAATACCTACTCCCGAGATCCTGGACATTGACACCAAGGTATTCGCCCAGTTCCGAACTATCCCACGTTCAGCTACCAGATAGAGGGGAAGCATGGCAAAGACACCCATAGACCCCCCTATAGCCAGGCTAAATAGTAGCGCCATTATCCAAAACGATGGTTTGGCAAGGAGTTCCCGGAAAGACTCTAGGCTGGGCGCCTGCCCGGGAAACCCACCGCCTTTTCCGAAAAGCACAAAAGTAGTGCCGGTCAATAAAGAGATCCCTCCTATCAAGGCCAAAATACCTTGCCATGAAAACCATGGTAAAAGCGCCTCGGATATCAGTGGTGCTGCCACAAAACTTAGGTTGGGAGCAAGCTCATGGATTGCAATCCCTTTACCCCAATCCTTAAAGCTGATTAGAGATGTGAGTGTGGCAATTCCCGATGGGAGATAAAGGCCTGCTGCCAATCCCAAGAAAAATAATCCTAGGCGCATTCCCCACAGTCCCTTGCTACAAGAAATACCCAATAGGGCTATCCCCACAGCTATAGCCGAAAAGGCAATTGTTCTTCCGTGCATAAGGCGGGAAGAGACAGCGCCGGCTGCGAGAAGAGATATGCAATACCCGACAGAAGTGAACACAAAAAGCGATCCTGCTTGGCCGTGAGTTATCCCCAGGTCCTTTTCAATAGTGGGCATCAAAGGAGAAAGAACAATTCTGGATGTAAAGTTCAGAAAGAAGATTCCAGTCAACAGGAGGATAGGCCCGACTTGTGATCGAAATAATGCCCCGTTGCCACGACAAATTATCTTATCGTTAAGTTCACTCATAGTCTTGTTGCTCTTCTGTTTATAACTACCCAGCCATTTAGGTTGAAGACTGAAGGCTGAAGTATTTCAACCATCTTACAATGCTCGAATCAAAACATACAACTCTTCTCTAGGAAACCTTGAGGTTACCCGATAAACCAATACTGCTACCTTGCCAGCCAACTCAAATGCCCGAAGTTTTGTGTGATCACGCATGGTTTGTCCCTATTAGCCTTCCACCTTCAGTCTATCCACCTTATCCCTATCACATCCTGCCTTGAAGAAACATATCGCCTTTCAAAAAAACCACCATGCCCGTGGTTATTGAGAAGCTACATGTCAAGCGAGAAAAACAACTGGTGTTGACATGGCATGGCAGTTAAGCTAGTTTCCACCTACGAATTCTTAGTGGCTTTATGGAGGATAAATGGAACAAGAAGAAGGGCAAAATTCATATTTAAAAGGGCATTTCCTGATTGCAATGCCAAGCTTAACAGACCCAAACTTCTGTTACACTGTAACTTATATAGCTGAACACACTGCACAAGGAGCTATGGGACTTATCATTAATCGAGTTCATCCTGACCTGAACATGGATGCTTTGTTCGTTGAATTGAAACTTTCTGCAACACCGAAGTTAGCTTCCTTACCCCTTTATCTTGGAGGACCTGTTCATACAGGTCAAATCTTCATATTGCACGCCCCCCCTTTTGGCTGGGAGGCTTGCCAACCGGTAAACTCAAAGATTGCCTTAAGTAATTCCATGGACCTGGTTGAAGTGCTTGCCAAGGGAAATGGGCCCGAATCCTATATTCTGACCCTTGGTTGTGCAGGTTGGGGGCCAGGGCAACTGGAATCCGAGATTATGGCCAATGCGTGGCTAAGTTGCCCGGCAAAAGAATCCATCATATTCAATGTGGCCGTTGAAAAACGCTGGGAAGAGGCTGCTAAGCTTATAGGCATAGATCCGGCTCGCCTTACTAACGTGGTAGGTCACGCATGATGTAGCCGTTCACGGTTACTTGTTTTGTTTTTTCTGCCGTCTTTCCTCTATCTGAACTCTTAGCATATACCGATGAACTCTGTTTGTGGATTCTTCGTCTAGTCCTACGAAACGACAATGGCAGATGCCATGTTTATCAACACCAAGAATTTCTGTTTTGACTGATATTCCCACCTCTTCTTCCGGCAGCTCCATGTCTGCTATCCGGGTATCTCCAGCCTTAAAACCGTTATTATAAAAGGCGATTCCCCCCCCGCTGATATCTTTTATGCGAACAGGGGTTCCCTGCAACCTTGCCTTTATCGGGGTGCTGGGCATCGGTTGGACTCGAACCGATGCTCTTTGGTCCTGTGACTCCAGAGAAATGAACTGATTATCCTTGTTCTTCCTTTTCCAAAACAAACTCTACCCTCCTGTTTCTGATTCGATTGGTTTCCGTAGTATTTGGCACCAATGGAAATAATGATCCATACCCGGTTGCTGTAAGCCTGTGAGGATTTACCCCCCACTCTATGAGATAACGCAACACTGTTGTTGCCCGAACCGCAGAAAGCTCCCAATTTGAAGGAAACCGTTCTGTTGAAATAGGAACATTGTCTGAATGCCCCACGATGCGTATCCTGTATTCTGGATATTGCTTTGCAATCTCGCAAATATCATCTAGTATGGGACCGGCTAATGGATCCAGGGCCGCAAGACCAGACGGAAAGAGGACCTTTCCGGTTATTCGAATAATAACCTTGGAGTCTTCCACAGAAACCATGATGTGATCACTGAGATCCCTTTTCCTAACAAAGCGTCGTACGTCCTTGAAAATGTCTTTCGACCTCAGGCCGATGAGATCTTCCAGCAGAATCTTTCCCCCCCCTTTTGAAGAATCCGAAACATTGAGAATGCCGGGCTCTTGTCCCTTGTCTATCAATTCCAAAAGACCGACAGGTGGGGCCTTTTCGCCAAGGCTGACCTGAATAGATGACATAGCCGCTTTATACTTTGTGAGATCCATGGAAGATATGGAAAATAGCAGGATGAAAAATGACAAAAGGAGCGTCATCAAATCCGCATAGGTGACCAACCATCCCCCAGTGGACTCTTCATTCAACAGTGCCGAAATTGCCTGACTAGTATTATTCACCCTTACTTCCCACAGATCGTTTCATTGGCCTACGAAATCTGGCTGCTATATAAGATGAAAGCTTTTCATACACCAGCATGGGGTTGTTATCATCTAAGATCGATATACCACCCTCGACGATAATTTCCAGGTTGATGACCTCCAAGAATGTTCTCGATTTTAGTTTTCCCGCAACGGGCAGGAAAAACAACGTGGAAAGAAGGGAGCCGTAAAAGGTTGTCAAAAGTGCAATCGCCATGGCCGGCCCGATCGATTCGGGATTTTGTAGCTTGCTTAGCATCTGGATCAATCCTATCAATGTACCCAACATGCCAAAAGCAGGGGCATAGATGCCCATTTTTTTAAAAACGTCTTGGACCATAAGATGGCGCATTCTCATAGCCTCTACTTCAATGGCCATCGTTTTTCGAAAAAGCTCTTCTTCAGAACCATCTGCGATCAGATTGCAAACCTTCTTTAAGAAAGGGGATTGGGTTTTTACCTGGCTCAACTTAAAGATTCCTTCACGACGAGTAACGTAGCAAAGCGAGATCATGGTAGCCACCATATCATTCGGGTCTCGCTTCTTTTCCGAAAAAACAAAAAAAGCGGCTCTAAAGGCGGACAGGACGTCTCTTATCTGGAAAGTCAAAAGTGTCGCCGCTATTGTTCCACCAAAAACCACCATGAAACCGGGCAGATTAAAGAAGTTATGTACACTACCACCAATGAGAATGGCTGATATGATAAGGGCGACACCTGAAATTACGCCTATCAGAGATGCTACGTCCATGAATAATCCTTTCTTGCCGTTGCCCCGGGCAAACAATATGCTTCGGATCGCTCAAACACTGCGTTCTACCGCCAGTCACTTCCGCAAAAGCCCCCATCTCGGAAAAATGCCGTTAAAAAACCTGTGAGATTCCTGTCGAGGGAAGCAACAGCCAAGATAGATTGCACAAACCATGCCGGCTTGGCCTAAACAAAAACACGCATGACATGAATCGTTTGTTGAGGTTGATTTTGGAAGCAGAAGGGTATAGAGTTCCAAAATGTGTTTCCCCAAAAGAATATCGAATATCGAACAAGGAACCGCAGAATTACGAAGAGGGCACTTCGACATTCGATATTCCTTGTTCGATATTCTGCTGTTCGTGGAAAGTACTTATAAAACCGAAAGTTACCATAGCCACGGCCTTGTGTGTGTAAAAGTCAGCCCTTAAAAGATGCACCAGATCCAATTTTTGTAATCAAGCAAATACAAAAACAAATTGAGTCTGTTCTTCATTTAGGAAAATAAGATTTACAAGGAGGTGTCATGGCCAAGAAAAAACGAATAACACGAAAACAACTACTGAAAGAGCCAGATGAGTTTTTAACCTTTTCTGGTAAGGCAATCGAATTTTTAAGGACAAATCAGAGGCAAATCTCTTATGCCTTTATTGGAATTGCTATTGTTGTAATCGGCTTTGCTGCATTTCGATATTTTTCCAGTCTGTCCGAGCGCAAGGCGTATGCATTGCTCAACGATGGGCTTGTTCATTATGCGAATCAAGCCTCAGGACAACAGACAGGACACTTCAACAAGGTGGCAAAAGATAAATTTGGCCAATTGGTGCGAGAATATTCTTCCACAAGCGCAGGACGGCTTGGCCTGTCATTGTATGGAGATATGAACTACAAGGAGGGTTCTTATGACAAGGCCCTTGAGGTCTATAAAAAGGCATTGAAGGCATTTTCAAACAATAAAGCCCTGCGACCTCTTATGTGGAACAATCTCGCATATGCCTATGAGGGCAAACAAGACTACGACAGTGCGGTACAATGCTGGGAAAAGATAGTAGATCTTGAGGGCAAACTTGCAAAGACAGATGCTTATTTCAATCTGGGCCGCATGTATGTAGCCCTGGACAACCGGGAAAAAGCCATAGAAGCGTATACGAAAGTGGTCAATGACTTTTCCGATTCTGTGTACGCTGAGATTGCCCAGGAGAAGGTCATGCGTCTGAGGGGAGATTTTTCTTGACACCATGGTGAAAAACAGTTATTAGCCAGCGAAGTATGACACTATGTACTTTTATTACAGATTTTGAGAAGATCTTTTATGGGGCTTTTGGTTTCTTTTTTATGAGGCCTGCCCATGGGTCTTCCTAGGTCTGAGGCTGGCTGGTAGATACTAACCATGGGTAGGCAATAAACAGTACCCCATGGTTTTTAAATAAATTATAAAAAAAGCCATGGGGTGTCACTCCATGGCTTTTTTATTTGTGCCAACCCATGGAATTGCCACTGGCGGTTGGTTGAAGTAGGATCAAGGGTTTGCGGCGGAGGTGTCTTATATGATTTATGATGAAGAGTTTGAGGCGTTGCCCAGGGAAGCGATTGAGGCTATTCAGTTGAAACGACTCCGGGATCTGGCAGAAAGGGTGTATGCCACGGTACCCTTTTACAAAAAAGCCTTTGACGAAAGGGGAGTTAAGCCGGATGATATCAAGTCCCTTGAGGACCTGCAGAAACTGCCCTTTACCATGAAGCAGGACTTGCGCGATAATTATCCCTTTGGCATGTTTGCCACCCCGATGGAAAATGTGGTGCGGATACACGCTTCGTCCGGCACTACGGGCAAACCAACGGTAGTTGGCTATACGCGACGCGATATTAATACGTGGTCGGAACTTATGGCACGCACACTTGCAGCTGCGGGCACACACAGGGGAGACATTGTCCACAATGCCTACGGTTACGGACTCTTTACCGGTGGTCTTGGTTTTCACTACGGCGCCGAACGACTGGGTGCATCCGTAATTCCCGTATCCGGCGGCAACACCAAACGACAGATCCTGCTGATGAAAGATTTTGGCCCGACTGTTTTGACTTGTACGCCATCATATTCATTGCACCTCTTTGATGTGGCCGGCGAAGCAGGTGTCGATTTTAGATCTTTAAAATTTAAAGTCGGGGTTTTTGGCGCCGAACCTTGGACAGAGAATATCCGAAACGAAATCGAAAATAAGCTTGGCCTCGACGCAGTGGACGTCTACGGTCTGAGCGAGATTATTGGGCCTGGAGTTTCAGCAGAATGCGTAGAGGCGAAAAATGGGCTTCATATCTTTGAAGATCATTTCATTCCAGAGATTATCGACCCCCAAACAGGAGAACCTCTCCCTTACGGAGAAGTTGGAGAGTTGGTTTTCACCACGCTAACCAAACAAGCCTTCCCCCTCATCAGATACCGCACCCGAGATCTTTCCGTCCTCTACCGCGAGCCATGCAAATGCGGCAGGACCCTTGTCCGCATGGGACGAATTATGGGGCGTTCTGATGACATGCTCATTATTCGGGGGGTAAATGTTTTTCCCTCGCAGATCGAAAGTGTCCTTATGAGTAGAAAGGATATAGCACCTCACTATGTACTAATTGTGGATCGTAAGGGACATATGGATACATTGGAAGTAGAAGTGGAAGTGGAAATCAAGGAAGAGGCGTTTTCCGGCGCCGTAAAGGATCTTCAGAACATGGGCCGTGATATTGAAAAAGACATTAAGGATCTCCTGGGGGTATCATGCAAGGTCCGCCTGGTAGAACCGAAGACTATTCAACGCAGCGAAGGAAAGGCCCAAAGGGTTATCGACAAACGGAAAACTTGAAAAGGAGGGTGTTATGCGAGTTGAACAGATATCCGTATTTTTAGAAAACAAAGCAGGCAGGTTGGCCGAAGTTGCTCGAATACTCTCCGAGGCCGGTGTCAACATACGGGCCCTGTCTTTGGCCGATACATCAGATTTCGGTATTTTCCGCCTCATAGTTGATAACAATGACAAGGCCAAAACAGCCTTAAAAGAACAAGGGCTTACTGTAGGAAAAACTGATGTGGTGGCTGTAGAAGTAGATGACAGACCTGGAGGATTGAGTCGTATTCTGGATATCTTAAGCAAAGAACAAATCAATGTAGAGTATATGTATGCCTTTGTTCAGCATAGCGGCAAAGATGCTGTCATCATCTTTCGTTTTGATGATATCGATGCCGCAATAAAGCTCTTAATGGAAAAAGGCGTGAAAGTCATTGAAGGGAAAACGGTATATACACTGTAGGTATCATTGGTGATTGCCTATCAAAAACCCACTACAAGGAGGATAATAGCAATGAAGACAAGATTCGACTTCGGCAAAGGGACGGCATGCCTGCTGGCTGCCATAGTTTTGGTAAGTTTCACACTCATACCTGTGTTGGAAGTACGTGCTGCCGAACCTTACAAGGTGGGAGCGGTATTTTCAGTGACTGGACCTCTCTCCTTTCTGGGGGACCCTGAGAAGAAGACCGCCTTGATGCTCCAGGAAGAGATCAACAAGGGAGGAGGGATCAACGGCCATCCTTTGGAGTTGGTCATCTATGACGACGAGGGAGACGCCACCAAGTGCGCGATTTTTGTGAGGAAGCTTATTCTTCAGGACAAGGTCTGCGCCTTCATTGGGCCATCGCTCTCAGGTAACTCTCTGGCTGTCCTTGCAGAGGCAGAAAAGCACAAGATCCCAATGGTCTCGTGCGCTGCTAGTTTTAAGATTGTCACTAAAGACCCCAAGACCGGTGAACAGTGGAAGTGGGTCTTTAAGACACCCCAATCTGATAGCATGGCGGTGGAGGCTGTTTATACACAGATGAAAAAGAATGGCATCTCAAAGATCGCCATCATGACGGCTACAGACGGGTTCGGTGCAAGCGGGCGCGGTGAATTGTTACGCCTCGCCCCGGAGTACGGCATGAACATCGTGGCTGACGAAAAATATAGCCGAAAAGATACGGATATGACAGCCCAGCTTACGAAGATCAAAGGCCTGGCTCCTCAGGCTATCGTGAACTGGTCTGTGGGTACGGCTCAGGTGGTTGTGTTGAGAAACTGGCAAGCCTTGGGTATGAAGAACATAAAATTCTATCAAAGCCACGGTTTCGGGAGCCGTAAGAACATTGAGCAGTCAGCAGGCGCGGCTGAAGGGGTGTACTGTCCCTTAGGGGCCTGTAACATCGCTGAAATTCTGCCTGAAAACTATCCGCAAAAGAAGGTCACTATGGAATACCTTAAGGCCTATAAGGCAAAGTATAATGAACCCCTGTCTTCCTTTGGCGGCCACGCCTGGGATGCACTCAAAATGGTCGCCAAGGCTTTGGAGGCTGTGGGCACCGATAAAGCCAAGATCAGAGATTATCTGGAGAACAATATCAAGGGCTTTGTGGGACAACATGGAGTCTTCAACATGTCGCCCAAAGACCATAATGGTCTTTCTAAAGAGGCCTTCCAGATGGTCGTCGTAAAGGATGGAGACTGGGCATTAGTTCACTAATCAGTTGAAGTGGTTGAGTCCTGAAGCCGGTCTAAGCCAACCGGCTAAACGGACTCAACCATCCAAACCATCCAAACGGACATCATGGAAATCTCTTTTGCAAGTCAACTCCTTCAGTACACGATAACCGGCATAACTGTCGGGAGTATCTATGCCATGGTGGCCGTTGGGTTTAACATTATTTACAATGTGACTGAGGCCATCAATTTTGCGCAGGGCGAATTTGTGATGCTTGGCGGTTTGGTCATGGTATTTTTGCGGGTTACCCTGAACATACCGGTGGTATTTTCTCTGCCCATGGCAATCTTGGTAGTAACGGTAGTAGGCATTCTTTTAGACCGATTGGCCATCAAGCCGATTCGCAAGCCATCGGTCCTTTCCATGATTATAGCTACCATCGGGGCGTCTTTCCTCATCAGGGGGGCCGCCATGTTCATCTGGGGCAAGAACCCCTTTGACTTGCCTCCTTTCTCCGGCCGAAATCCCATTTCTCTTTTTGGGGCTGTGGTACAACCTCAAGGTCTCTGGGTGATTGGTTTCCTGGTGATAATGGTAATTGTGCTCACCCTATTTTTTGACCGTACTATTCTGGGAAAGGCCTTGCGGGCATGTGCGGTGAATCCCAAAGCATCCAGTTTGGTCGGGATAAACGTCAAACACATGGTCCTTATCTCATTTGCTTTGAGTGCTGCCATTGGCGCCTTGGGAGGCATTGTGATAACTCCGATCTCACTTATGGAATACGACAGAGGTGCTATGCTGGCGGTAAAAGGGTTTTCAGCTTGTGCCTTGGGCGGTATTGGCAGTTTTCAAGGGGCTGTAACAGGAGGTCTTCTTATTGGCCTGATAGAATGCCTTGGGGCGGGTCTTATTTCTTCCGGATACAAGGATGTTTTTGCTATGTTGGTCTTGCTGGCAGTCCTGTTCATAAAACCAAGCGGTCTGCTGGGAAGTGTAGAGGTAAGCAAGATAAAGAAGTTCTAATAATGGCTGGAAACCACACATTAAAAAGAGACAAAATGACACCGCGGCTGGGCGGATTTGCTCTGGGAATTTTTTTGTTTCCTTTGCTTGCTCAACAAATAGACTTTCTTGAGCACTATGTGGATGTGATGGTCTTTGCAGGCATCTATAGTCTCGCCGCCCTTGGGCTCTGTTTGCTCATGGGCTATGCCGGTCAAATTTCTCTGGGACATGCTTCATTCTTTGGGCTGGGCGCCTATATTTCGGGTGTAATCACAACCAAGTATGGCATCAATCCATGGTTATGCGTCTTTCTTGGCATGCTGGTGTCGGCAGTTGTTGCCTTTGCCATAGGTGCTCCATCGTTAAGGCTGAGAGGCCACTATCTTGCTATGGCTACACTCGCTTTTTGTATAATAGTTACCATTATCTTCAACGAAAATGTGGCAATTACAGGAGGGCCTGATGGATTAGCATTTATCCCGGGCATTGGAATATTCGGATATGCACTCGATTCGGTTACAAAGTATTATTATCTTGTGTGGAGTATAGTTTTGTTAGTGCTACTGCTTTGTTTAAACGTCATCAGGTCCAGAGTAGGTCGGGCCTTGCGTTCGATACACAGCAGTGAGTCGGCAGCCGGTGCTGTGGGGGTAAATGTGGCCAAGTATAAGATCTACGTGTTTGTATTGTCAGCTGTAATAGCCTCCGTCGCAGGTAGCCTATATGCCCACTATTTGAACTTCATCAATCCATCAAGCTTTGATCTTTTTGTGTCCATCAAGCTTCTTATAATGATCGTGCTGGGAGGGATGTACAGCCTTTGGGGAGGCATTGTCGGGGCTGTGCTGATAACCTTTCTCAGCTACGAGTGGCTTCACTACTTTGAGGATGCAGAGGTCATGGTCTATGGGGCAATTGTGTTGGTTATCATAATTTTCCTCCCCGGAGGGCTGGTCTCCTTACCAGATAAGGCAAAAGTCCTATGGGCAAGAGAGGATGGGGGGAGAAGGGTTCACAAGGTGGGCCAATAGGCCCTTTGCACATTCAATACTTCTTCTACAACGGGTGGCATGTGGCCTTCTTTGAAGGTTTCCAGGTCGTCCTTGGTGAGGATGCTTTCTTGTAAGAGTTCTTCCAGTACAGCCTTCACTGATTTTTTGAGTCCTGCCAAGTGATAGCCTCCCTCCAAGGTTACGAGAAGCCGATCAGCGCTATATTTATTAGCAAGACCCATCATTATGCGCGTTAACGCCGCATAGCCCTTAGCACTCACATTCATCCCACCAAGGGGGTCATCCACGTACGTATCAAACCCAGCCGATATTAATATCAACTCCGGCTCAAAAGAACTGGTAATAGGTACAAGGATTTTCTCAAAGATTTGAAAAAACTCTGTATCTCCACAGCCTGGTTGTAAGGCAACATTAACAGTGAATCCTTTCCCATCTTCGTGGCCCACTTCAGTCAGATTGCCGCTTCCCGGATAGTACGGAAATTGGTGGGTTGAAAAATAGAGAACCGCAGGGTCCCTGTAGAAGGTGTTCTGAGTAGCATTCCCGTGATGCAAATCCCAATCGACAATGAGGACCTTTTTTACCGAATAGACATTCATCGCATAAAGGGCGGCACAGGCCACATTGTTGAAAAGGCAAAAACCCATAGCCCGGTCTCGTTCCGCATGATGACCAGGAGGCCTTACGAGGGCAAAGCCATTGTGCACGGTACCATCAAATATCTTGTCAATAAGACAGAATAGTCCACCAACAGCCTTTTTTGCTGCCTGATAAGACATAGGAGTTGTCTGAGTATCAGGGTCAAGGGATGTGTGCGCTTTTCCATCTGTAGCCGCAACCTTTTTGATGTGAGACTTACTGTGAACCCAGGCAAGTTCTTGGTCGGTGGCATCACGAGGGGATATCTCAATAAATCTTCCAGACATCTCAGGTCCATCAAGCATGTCATAGATGACTTGAAGACGTTGCGGGCTTTCAACGTGGGGATATCCGGCGAGATGTTCCTTATAGATATCGTGGCGAACTATACCAGTCTTTAGTGACATGGATACTCCTTGTCCCCTTCAGTGCTTACCAGCACCGCCGGCTTTGACATTTCAGGCAGCACAGATCTTCCCGCCACTCTCTTGGTTCTCTTTGGCCAACCGTTCCAAGAACCTCTTAAACCAACCTTTCTTTTGCTTTTTCTTGCCTTGCGGCAATTGATCGACACCGGCCATTATTTTGTCCCACCTACTTCCTATAGGCAAATTCAGTGAAGTTCAGCCACAAACCTTTCCACGTCTGCCTTCAATGCATAAATATCTCCCATCATTGTCAAAAAATCCGACTCTGTGCAGCCTAGCACTGACCTCGCTGCGGATGCTATCTCGTGTTTAGTGGTTTCATTCAATTCCTCGGAGGATAAAATCGCAAGCAGAGTTCCCAAACAGATCATGCGTTTAAAACGTGTTCGTTCATCTTTTCCGGCAAGACCCAGAAGATCTTCCAAGGTATGACACTTGCCCGCATCTTCAATATGCCTTGGAAGCCTCCAATGACCACATAATAGATTGCCAAAAAAGGCGCTCGACGGCAAGGACAACTTTTTTTCTGCCATACTGAATAAACACCCCTCCTCTTGCTTGAGTTTCAGGATGGCCTTATAATGATCAGGAAAGAATTTCAGATAAATTAATTTGCCAATATCATGTAAGATTGCGGCTGACCAGAGTTCTTCATAGGACAGGTGGGGTTCGTATTTTTTCGCCAAATACTTTGTGCTAAGGGCGGTATAAAAGGAATGAAACCAAAATTTTTCAAGCTCTCCTTTTTCATCGATCGCCAGAGTGTTAACCACAGACAGGCAAAGCACCATACGGTAGACCTCATTAAGTCCCAGAAATGCCAAGGCAAATTTTACGTTTGTTACCTCACGGGGTAACCCATAATACGCTGAATTTGCCACTTTGAGGACCTGGGCTACCAGCGAGGGCTCACCGTTAATCAGATCGGCCACTTCTGCCATGTTTGCCTTATCGCTTTCGATAACCTGTTGGATCTTCATTACTACTTCCGGCAAGGCCGGTAGTGTAAAGTGTTCACGAAGAAAGGTGTTGGGATCAATCTCTATAGGGGCTAAGCCTGTCATAATCTCCACATCCTTACAATATTCAGAATTGTTTACCGGAAATCTTGTGCAACCTCACTAGCTTCCATCTATAAATGGCCCTTTTCCACAATCTCAGCGTCAAACGGAGGTTGCTTGTGTGACGTAGCGCGCCGGGAAGCAAAAGCTTCAATTGGAAACTTACGCCAGGGCCCATTATTTAACAAGCTGTTTGTGGATGGACACTAGTGAAGTTCAGCCACAAACCTTTCCACGTCTGCCTTCAATGCATAAATATCTCCCATCATTGTCAAAAAATCCGAC
>MAVP01000051.1 GCA_001751075.1 Desulfobacterales bacterium S7086C20
AATGAAGGAAGCAATATTTACAGTGCGCTGAAAAAGGCTGAACCGAGAAAGGCAGTTATTACCTATGCCAGGCCGGAATACAAAAAAAATCCTTCGCCACGTTATCCCAGGATTGCCAGAAGGAGAGGCTATCAAGGGCGGACCAACCTCAAGGTCGAGGTCCTGAAAAGTGGAAAAGTGGGTCGGATAAATATGGTAACCTCATCTGGGTTTGACGTACTAGACAAGGCCGCCCTGGAGGCGGTCAAGGGCTGGCGCTTCATTCCAGGGACAAGAAATGGCAATAGGACAAGACAGTGGGTCGTCGTACCGATAAGGTTTCGTCTGCAGTGAATTTTAGCATATAATGGTTGCAATAGATGGGACAAGATTCTATCAGGGTCCATACAGCCGAAGGAAAGACCATCAAGTGTAGCACGGTTATCCTCGTGCCGGAGATTGCCCTTTCCGAAGCAGGTCATATAAAACTTCTTTCCTGTAATTCAAGCCCACAAGCAAAACATGAGTTCCATGCCTTGGCTCAAATGGCCTTCATCCAGTTTCAAGACGAGGAACTGGAGATAAACATGGCAACTGAATCGATAAAATTGGAATGGAATGGAGGGGATATCGAGGTTTCTTCCGGCATGGTCATATGTCGGGACCTCTCGGGAGGGCTTGAGGTATTTTGCCATTCCGGGCAACTACAACGCAAACTACTCGAAGCAGCCCACCGGTTCTGCACCCGCTGGATCAGGCTGGATATTTGATATGTCCCACAGGCATAATGAGAAGAGGTTCCGGAAATCCGGAGATCTCCATAACATGGATTAGTTTCTTGTCGTCGAAAGCCCCTACTATCCCTGCCCCCAAGCCCAAAGCCTCTGCTTGCAGGAAGATGTTTTGGCCAATGTGTCCTGCCTCAATCATGGCGTATCTAACCCCACGTCTTTTGTACTTGACAGTAATCCTGGGATATTCAGCAGTAATAACAATAATCACCGGGGCTCTGGCCATCCACATCTGGGAAAGGGAAATTTCGGCCACCTTACGCCTTAGATCTCCTTTTGCTATTGTTTTAACCGCATGTGTTGCAGGCAGGTATTGATAAACGGCTCCATTCAACCCTTCTACGGAATCCGGCCCCAAGGCGGCATATACGTCTATGGGATATAAGGCTCCGGCCGAGGGGGCAGCTCTTTTATAGCCGTTTTCCTCTGTAATCCCCTGAGCCGACCACAGGAGTTGTGATAGTTCCTCAAGTCTCAAGGGTTGCGGTGTGAACGACCTGACCGTTCTGCGGGTCTTGATACATGTTTCCAGAGGCATCCCTCCATCTGTTTTCGGCCTTGGCAACTTCATGGAATCTCCTTCGAGGATCATGAGTTTGAGTTTTTTCGCTTTTGCCCGACTTATAGGGTAAAATCCCGCCAGGAAGAGTCCTGTCAGAAGCTTGCACAGCCATTTGAGGACCTTCCTTCTTTCTAAAATTCCATGCATATACTCTCCGCTCGCCATTATAATGGCGTTAATATCAACCGAAGTCAAGTTAGGTTGCGGTAGGGATTCGGGCCCCACTGGCATTCGGAGCCTTCTACTTAATGCCGAAAACGTGTTCCTGCCCCGTGCGTCCTCGCACGGTAACGAACCCCAGATCAGATAGCAAGAGCGCATTCCGGACCAGGTTGGCAGTTTGACAGCAGATCGCAACGGGGCTGGAAAGACTCTTATTGGCCATACCGGACAGCCGAAATGCCAAGTTGGTACAGTCCCCTACTAAAGCTAGATCAGCCACCCTCGCACTATAGTGGGCCATTGTCACCTTGCCTGTCGTGATCCCCCAGCCCATCAGCAAACCCTCACCAGCCATATGGATGCCAGACAACTCGGAAGATCGCATTTGATCAATGGCCCGCAATTGCCTAAGAGCAGCGTTACAGGCTAACAAGGCCTGCTCCTGCCGTGGTTCCAAACCGTGATCCCAGAAGGCGTAAACTGCGTCACCAACATAGTCTTTAATAGTGCCTTTCTGGTCACGGACAATGGTAGTGAAAGTCTCAAAAATACCTTTCATCACAGCATAAACCTGAGACGAATCCTCCCTCTGTAACATGCCCGAGAATCCCCTGACATCGGCAACCAGGCTGGTTACAATCATCTCAATAGGGCCAACCCTCGTACTCTCGATTTCTTCGTCAAAAAGCACAACCTCCGGGCACCCCACACGAATGTTGCTGTTTCCCACACCCACGATATCGCCGTCCTTCAGATCCTGTGACGAACCGGGTGCCATTCGCACATCGTTTATCCAGATACCATTCCTGCTCATGTCCGTAATCTGAAGACGGGAACCAATCATACTGATGATGGCATGATCCCGAGAAACCGCGGGGTCTTCGATAATAAGCCGTTTAGGTTCTTCAATACCCAGGCAGCCACGGCCAATGAAGACCTTGTCAATAATTTCAAGGCGGCGGATTTGGCCGTTTTCATCGGTCCATTCTAAGTAGCTGTTTGCCATAGTTCCGGTTTTCCGGTCTGGGGATGTAACTGCTAGCATGGTTCTGAAAATCGTTCTTAGGATACCTCAAAACGGGAGTGAATACAAGTGTGAGGAGTGGTTTCAGGCCCTTCTAAATGCAGCTGCGGACGCCGCCTTTCTGATGGATAGATACTAAAGGGACTATCCTTGCTATGAACAAGGCGGGAGCCAAAGAGGCCTGCAAGATCTCTGTTATTCCCGCACCTTATTCTTCCGATCCTGTACATAGGCGTTGCGTAAAGACACATAGGGGTCAAACGCCGCTTTTTTCAAGGCTTCGTAATCCCCAATTCGAAAGGAGGTTGCGTTCACGCTGTCGTAAGCAGTAAGCCCCAAAGACGCTTCCGAAGGATCCACGTAGCTGATCGGATCCAGAAAAAACTCTCCGGCCAACCCAACGGAATCCCGTAGAGTAGACGGACCCAAGATGGGCCAGATGATGTAAAATCCCTCGCCGATCCCCCACTTGCCAAAGGCTTGCCCAAGATCCTCCTCACTGACGTCAAGGTGGGGATAATTCCGGGCTGGGTTTCCAAAACCAAGTACACCAAAAGTGGTATTGAAAAAAAATTTAGCAAATTCTGCCTGAGCTGCCCGCCCCTTTGCCTGCAGGATACAGCTTACAAATCGGACGGGAAAAGTAATGTTGTGGAAGAAATTCTTTACCCCGGTCCTCACAAACTCAGGCGTCACCCAACGATATCCCCTTGCCACTGGCTTCAACAGCCAAAAGTATAACTTGTCATTGAAGTGATACATGGCCTTGTTCCAATACAAGAAGGGGTCGGCAATCTCAATTGCTTCTTCACTGTCTTCTTCGTCCAAATTCTCAAAATCATCTGCCCAAAACTCATGCTCTTCGTCCTGTTGCTGTATTGTTTGATCTGAAGCGGGAGGCTGAGCTTTCTGATCCTGGCTGTGAGAAACGTCCATTGATCCTTGAATAGAGGACGACGCCCCTTTGTGGGCACAGCCGACAAAAAATACAGAAAGCACGGCAACAATAAGCAAAAGAGCTTTCATCGGGCTACTTCTTCCTTCTTTTCTTGGATCTTCTCACTATACCTTATCGCCGACTTTCTTGCGCAGGGTTTCCAACAAGTACTCAGGATTTTTCTTTTTGAGCATCTCTCTGAACTGGCTCCTGTAATTCTTGACCAAGCTCACCCCTTCGATCACGACGTCATACACTTTCCACTGACCATTTTTTTGAATCATACGATAATCGATTGGAATCTCCTTGGACCGCATGACCACTCTGCTATAAACGAGCGCTCTCTTTTTTTTCCTTCTCTCTTTATCAAAGACCACTTTTTCGTCTGAATATGCCAAGATCCTGTCTATGTACACATTCCCAAGGTGGGTGCTGAAGAGATCCGAAAACTCCTTCTGTTGTTCAAGATTCAATTGTGCCCAATTCTTGCCAAGGGTCCTCTTTGACAGCTCGGAGTAATCGAACAATTCGTCTATAATGGACCAAAGTCTCTTTTTCTTGATCTCTTCGGCTGTCTCATTCTTTAACGAAGGATCACGCAGTACATTCAGAACCCCATCCACTTTTGTTCGAACTGCCTCAAGAGGCGTGCCCCCACAGACTTGCGGTGCATAAATGAAAGAAAAAACAACAATAAGGAATTGCAATCCCACAAGAGGCTTTCTCATTCTTCTTCTCCCTTCGTCTGCTCACCATTCTTCTTGACATCACCGAAGGCATACTTGCCGATGAGGTCTGCAAGGTCTATGGGCGATTGCGTATCCAAAATGGTATCTCCAGGTTCCAGCATTTCATCGGATCCCCCAGGGTCGAGACTCACGTATTTATCACCGATCAACCCGGCGGTTTTGATCGAGGCAATGGCATCATCATAGACCTCCACTCCGTTGTTGAACTTCAATTCAACAGCGACGAATTGATTCTGCTGATCCATACGAAAGTCAGCTATATGTCCCACCTCCATTCCAAAAATCTCTACCGGATTGCCAATTCTCAGGCCCGACACAGAGCTAAACTCAGCATAGAGTGAGTATGTCTCATTACCTAAGAAAGAAACATTACCGAGTTTCACAGTCATATACATCACTACAACAAGCCCTAGGACCACGAAGACTCCCACTACGGTTTCATGGGAATATTTTTTCATACCTATTCACCTCTCGGTTACACATTAAAATCGCCCAATCCCTTTATATCTTCAGTCATGGGACTGTTCAACAAATTCAGCGCATTGTTCTGCTTTGCCTTTCTATCCACTACAATCCTGGCGGCTTACAATCAAAACTGTCTTTGAAACAGACCGCCTGTTATCATGCCAGAAATAGATTCACATCTCATTTGCCCTGACACCCTACAACAGGAAACAAGTCACGACAAAATCGCTGATGAGAATCAGGACGCACGATAGCACAACGGCAGAAGTTGTTGAAAGGCCAACGCTCTTGGCGCCATGCCCGTCCTTTCGCATGTGAGTGAAGTATCCCTGAAAACAGCAAATTGTTGAGACAATAATGGCAAAGACAACTGACTTAACAAAACCGCCGGTGATGTCCGCCATCTCCACGCTAGTTCGAACGCGATAGAAATATGTCCCGGCATCAAGGCCGAGCAGAACTACGCCGGTAAGATATCCACCAATAATACCAATGATGTCGAAAAAAGCCGTCAGCAAGGGGAAACTGATAATCGATGCCGCGATCCTGGGGGTGACGAGGTACTGCAGGGAATCGATACGCATGGTATACAAAGCGTCAATCTGCTCGGAGATGCGTTGGATCCCAATCTCGGTTGTCATGGATGAGCCTGCCCGGGCGGTTATCATGATCGCAGTGAGAACGGGACCAAGTTCTCTGATAAGGGAAAGAGCAATAGCAGATCCGAGAACGCCTGCTGAACCGAACTTGACCAACGTGTGGTACAATTGTATTCCCAGCACCATCCCGGTAAACAGACCAACAAGCATCACAACCGGCGCAGATCTGGCTCCCACGTAGTATACTTGTTGGACAATACTCGACATCTGTTTGGCCCTGAAAACCTTGAAGAAAGACTTAAACAGGAATATCGCCACTGCGCCGAATTCATTGACCCAGTCAGTTACCTTTGTTCCAACATGTGCAAAGGGCCACACCTGATTTATATTTTCACCAGAAGGTCTCATTGTTGTCACGGCCGTTCCTTTTCCTTGCACTCAAGTTATCTTGATTCTCCCATCCGGAAACCAGCTCCGAATTCGTTTGGCTCAACCCGTAGATACTTGGTTATTGTCTAAACATGTATGAGGGGAACCAACAAATGGTATCTGGACGCCATGGATTTGTCTCCAAGCCATTACCCTTGAGGTTCCTCCCCCTCCTAAATCAGCCTAAGGGATCGCGCAAAAGAGAAACCGTGCAATCTCCTTCTGTCTTGATCTCGCCTTGTCTGTTGTAACCTGGAAGCCCTCTCCTGGGTTTCTTTCAACCAGCCCCGCACGGACCATGATACAAAAGGACTTCTCAGAATCGATGCCCCCTCCGGTGTCTACACTGGCGCCCCCTAGACCATGTTCTCGGAGCTCTCGTGTAAAGCCCTCCAACATGTTTTCCGCCTTTGCTGTATCTGTGTAGTTAAGAACGGTGGCAAACTGATTCCTTGCCACCCGGTTAGAAATACCCACGTCGCCGAAGTGTCTGTTTACACATTCGCCCAGGGATTTCACAATCTCATCTGTCCGCCTTTGCCCCAGCTTTTCTAAAAGCTCATCCAGATTGTCCAGAGTGAATATGGCCACGGTGACATTGCCTGCCTTTTCAGAGGGCTTGAGGTCCTTTTCAGAGAAGCCGGGCCTATCCCTTTCCAAATCAGACCCAAAAAACTCATCTTCAAAGTCTTTAAGGCTCCTAATATATTCATCCACCATGGGATGTTCCAGTTTGTCGAGCTCATGGTAATTCCCTTGAAAAATGACCTTGCCATCGTAGAGGATGAGAATGCGGTTCGAGATAAAGAAGACATCAGGGATGTCGTGACTGATCATTATGGTGGTGAAACCAAATCGTTTCTGGTTTTGCGCAATCATCCTTAGGATGGCGTTCTTCCTGATGGGATCTTGTCCTGTGGTCGGCTCGTCAAAAAGGACGATTTTAGGATCTGTCACCAGCGCTCTTGCCAAGGCCACCCGCTTCTGCATGCCCCCAGAAAGCTCAGAGGGGTATTTTTCGGACACCTCATCTAGCTCGAGCTGTTCCAGTTTCTCCAGGACCCTCTTCTCAATTTCTTTCTTCCCCATTTTTGTCGTTTGCTGGAGGGGCAGTGCAATGTTGTGAAAGATGGTAAGAGAGTCAAAAAGGGCATTGTTTTGAAAACAGTAGCTAAACTGATCCCGTACAGCGTCAAATTCGTTTTGGTTCATCTCATGAATAGGCCTACCCCGAAAAAGGATTGTCCCCTCAGTTGGAGAAAGAAGTCCAATGATGTGCTTCAGCAGCACGCTCTTGCCGGTTCCGCTTTTCCCAATGATGGTCGTGACTTGGCCATCACGAATCCGAAGGTCTACATTGTCAAGGACTGTCCGTTCCCCAAACCGTTTGGTCACATTTTTGAATTCAATCAGTAATTCTTCCATGGTTCCGGTCGCCTAAGATTATTGTTTTCCCGACACTCAGGTTTTGTCCTGGAGTTCTGCAATTCTATAGTGCAGGGACTTGATCCCGCTGACAAAGGAACTCAAGAGGGGGGAGAACCATTCCGGAGTCCCTTTAAAAACCCTCATAAAGTCCTCATACTTGAGGACAAACGACCTGACTTCTGTTTTTGCTCTCACTGTGGCTGTCCTAGGAAGGCCGGAGACAAAAGCCACGTCGCCGAGAATATGCGGGGGTTCTATTTCGTTTAGTATAAGAGATCCTGCCTCTTTCTCCACCAAAATCTCCACCACTCCCTTGGTCAAGAAAAAGAGGTCTCTATTTGTGCCACCTTCTCGAATAATGACCTCCCCTGGCGCCCACGTCCGACTCTCAATGAGTCCGTTTACCTCCATGACGGTGCGAAGCTCCGCCTGCTTTGTCACTAACTCCGTGGACAGTGTCCTTCTGAGGCCAGAGGGGAGATCAAAAGCGGTATCGTCCGGCCGACCAATAGACTCTGCCTTTTCAGAGACTTCAGTTCCATTTTCCTGGGATTCTTTCGGCTTCTTCTTCATCGCACTTCAAACCCTTTTCAGTTTTGACCTGGGACGAAAACGGCAAGCCCAAATCGACATATGACGGAGAGATGTAATAGCTCGAAGGTGAAAAGTCAAGCCATTAGCGCTAGGCACCTTTGGGGACAACGTCTATGAATTTATGCGTTGGTTCGAGAAAAGCATAATATAGATGTCCCGATGTTTCCTCAACGCGATTCTCACATACCGTTAAATCATTGGTTGAAGAGCGTGAAGAGCGGGGTCGCGTGAAGAGCGGGGTCGCACCTACACTTTTGACAAAATGCCCACAGGTGAAGACGTTCGTGCAGGACGTGTCCAGTTTCTCGATGTCAAAACGTCCCCTTATTCTTCCACTTATTATTTCTTTTCCTTTGTTATGCCGGATAGTTCTCTTAGTATATTCTCCAGGTTTTCCAGTGCCCTCCCGTATTCAGCCCAATTCCCTTGGCGCAAGTAATCTGTGGCTTTATTATAGTGTTGCAGGGCCAACCCCCCCAGATTAGAAATATCCTGCGTTTGAGAAATAGTTGGGGAAGCCAACTGTTTGGGGAATATTTGCCCACCCAATACACTGCTTAAGGCCTTATCAAGATTTTCCTCCATAATTATGCGATTGCCAAAAGCGACAATAACCCTTTTTAATTCCGGCAGGGAAGCGGCCCTTTTGTCCTGCTGTGTAGCAACCGGCATACCTCTTCTCCGGGGTTTCGCAGAACTTCTGGGTTGAGGTAATCCTGTTGAGGGCAATTTACTTTCTTCCTGTATTGCTTCCAGGTAAACCGGTTCCACATAGATAAATGTATCACTGATGGGAATGGCTAAAAGATTGCCCCTGATGACCCTGGAACCTCTCTGGCCCCATAAGCTCAACTCCCGGGAGATATCTGTTTGCTGATCCACCCTGGCTTCAATCTGCATCGGGCCATAGACCAGTTTTTCCTTGGGCAGTTTGTAGACCAACAGATTCCCGTAATCGGGCAGATCACTTCTGGCCGCCAGCCAGGCAATCATATTATCCTTCTTGGAAGGGGTGAAAGGGGTCATCAGAAGAAACTCCTCCTTTTCCTCTTCGGGCAGTTTCATAATGATATAATAAGGGTCCAATCCTTGTCGGCTATCACCATACAACTCATCAGGGGTTTGCCAGAGATCTTCCTGGTTATAGAAGACCTGGACATCTTCCATGTGATATTTCGTGTATGTATCCACTTGGATCTCAAAGAGGTCCCTGGGGTACCGGATGTGTTTTTTTAGATCAGCAGGCATTTCATTGAAAGGCTTAAACAGATCAGGGAATATACTCGAATACGTTTTAACAATAGGATCTTTTTCGTCAATAATGTAGAAGGCTACATCCCCATTATAGGCATCGATGGTTACCTTGACTGAATTCCGGATGTAATTTAGTCCTTTCTTTCTAAAATGGCCATAAGATCGGTTAGAATAGGGATACATATCAGATGTCGTGTAGGCATCTTGAATCCAATAAATCTTTCCCCCGGAGACAACCACGTACGGATCACCATCATAGTCGAGAAAGGGGGCAATCAAACGCACCCGGTTGCCAATCCGGCGGTTATACATTATTCTACTCTCAGGGCTTAAGTAAGTGGTAAACAGTATCTGGGGATCCAGGAATTCAGCGGCAAACAATAGCCTTCTGAAAAAGGATTTGACAGGCACACCTCCCCTTCCCTGATAGATGGTATAGACATTCTTGTCTCCCTTGGGGTAATCAAATTCCTTGGTCTTCGTCTTTACAAGAACATACTCCTCCGTTTTTTCTCCATAATAGATCTCGGGGCGCTCTATCTTCAGGTCAGGTTCAAAGGAAGGCGGCACGTCTTTGATGAATAGGCGGGGCAGTCCCTCGCTGGTCACTTCATTGACCGGGCTTAAGGCCAATCCGTAGCCATGGGTATAGATGAGGTGTCTATTAACCCAGGTATTTGCCTGGGGAGGAAGTTGATTTACCACCAACTCCCGGGTGGCCAACATGACCTGTCGATATTGGTTGTTGATCATATAACGATCTACGTCTACATTGTTGAAATCGTAATATAGCCGTATGGTTTGAATCTGCCTGTAGGTTTGAAGTAAAGGACGCTCGTCCCAGATCCTGATATTTTGAATCGTTACATCATGCCTCTTGATGTCCTCCGCACTTAATTTGTCACTAACTTCAAAATCGACTTCTTTTATCCTGTTTAGATTATAGGCCTTACGGGTATAATCAATATTGTAAGCGATGTAGGGTGATTCTTTAGCTAATTCATTGGGCGTAACCACAAATTTTTGTACCAGGATTGGGAGCACGGTCGCAAACACCAACACAGACCCTATCCAAATTCCCACACTTAACCAGACTACTTTCGGCCTGAATTTAAAGGCGCTGAAAAAAAGGACGAAGGCAAATCCCAGAGAGACAATGATCAAAACCTTATAGGCCAGGGCCTTGATGTGGACATCGACATAGCTGGCACCGAAAGCAGGTCCTTGTGTAGAATACAGCAGTCCATACACTTTCAGGTGATAACCCCAGGCCAGGAGTAGAACAATGATTCCTCCCAGGAAGATAAGGTGCTGCTTGGCTTTTGGTGCAATGGTAATCTTAGGTAAAGAGGCTGGGACACCCTCCGCTTGACCGAATTCACCCTCTATTTGAAGCGCACCATCTTTCAGATACGAACCCATAGTGACCAGACCAGCCAAAATGAAAAGAACTTGTAACCCGTTTCGGAGGAAAACGTAAAAGGGAAGAGAGAACAGATAAAAACCGATGTCCCTGTCAAAAATAGGGTCCGTGCTGCCAAAAGGTTGCTGATATAGATAGCGCAGGAGCAAATCCCATTGGGAGGAGCCCTTTGACGCAATAATAAAACTAACAATCAGAATAAAAGCCATGAGGAGAGAATTTAAGGCCCTGTTTGAAAGGCCGAGTTGGGGAACATGACCGTCCGCATCTTTAAAGGCCACACCTGACCCGCCGCCCGGGTTTAAACGTTTGGCGGCGTAAAGGTTAAGACATATGATAAGAATCAAAAGCAGCCAAACCAATAAACCGAACCCGAATTTGCTTAAAAGCATGGTCGAGAAAACAGGCGAAAAGCCCAGATTTTCAAACCACAGCCAGTCGGGATAGATTGAAACCCCTGCCCAAAGCAATAGAATCGCGACAAGCCCTAACCCTATAATAATCAATCTTTTACTCATATTTTTTCTCCCCAAGACTAACGTTGGTGAACCTCCTACTTAAGTTTCGCACGCCCAATTTGAAGTTCTGGAATATACTTATAAATTCTGCTTCCGTCTTTATCATGAGGGACTGCCGAAGTAAAGATCAAGTCAGGCATACGCCCCTAGATCATTCTTTTTATGACATGCAATTGTGACAGATACGGTCACAGTCAGGGAAAGGATGGACAGAACGGCTTTAAGGGCTCTCTGAGAGACCTTTGAAAAATGCCAATTTTTGTTCAAGTTCAAGGAAGGCGAAAATCTTAACCACAGGAATACATTGAGTATTTCGAGGATTAAGATTGCAGCCTGACACAGACACGAAGTGCCTCTGTGCAAGCCGTCAGGCGCAACCATAGCGCTCAATCGGGCAAAAAGGGACGTTTTGCAAAGGTCTCTCTGAGAATATCAAACATTTCCCATCACCTATTTTTCAAGTTGCTGTCTCTACGTTTCGTAAACTTCACGCACCAGCTCCCGGAACCAGGGCGGTTTCTGCAGGTAAACAAAGATCAAGATGATTCCAACAATGGGGATTGGAATAACGGCATCAATGACAGACAATACAATGAGGGCAATAAACGCTCGCGTTTTAAGTCTCATAAAGCCTCCACGTCCAAAGGAGCAACAGGTGTCAAAAGTAAAGAACGTCCCGCTTTTCCTCGCTTTTTCTTAGCGATCATTCTCCTTTAACGGTGCCGTTCCGAGATCCCCCGCTAGGATTTATCTTTTTTC
The DNA here is from genome assembly GCA_001751075.1 of Desulfobacterales bacterium S7086C20. Taxonomy (GTDB): domain Bacteria; phylum Desulfobacterota; class Desulfobacteria; order Desulfobacterales. Next base: position 11,674 of record MAVP01000051.1, read on the forward strand.
TTGTCCTGCTTCACCTTCCGCTTCTCCTTGATCGATTTGGTAGGCTTCTTTTTGAGATCCTTCTTGGTGTCCCTTGCTTTTCCCATGGATTCCTCCTTAACGAAACAGTTGATAAAAACCCATTTTTTAAGAAATCAGAATAACATAGTGCCCATAATGGGTCAATCGAAGATAGACACCTGAGGAGCAACAGGTGTTACCTACACTATTGACAGTTTTGTAAAATGTGAGGGGTAAAATGTGTGGGTCTGGCACCATTCCCTCTCCAACCCAAAAGTGGAAATGTAAAGGGATATCCCCTTCTTACCTGTCGGATCACCCCTGGATGAGTGCCGACGCACCTTACGGTCGAAGATTCCCTGCAGCTTACTGCAGGGTTCTTTAATTGCTATTATTGTCTTGCTGGAGGAACCAGTTTGAGAGCAATCTGCTCGGATCGATCTGAGGCCCGCGTTCGTGCAGCCAATCGGCAAGGTCATCCCATGTCGGTGTCTTCTCAATAGTTGTGCATCCAAGCCGCTGTGCATGCTTCAGGTTGCTGTCCGACCAGTCTCCGGAGACGACGGCGATGTTCGGGATCTTACATCCCTTCTGGATCTGTTGTTCAAGAAACTCAAGCCCTGAGACCTTCAGCATGTTGAGATCAGTAAGCAGAATGTCGCAACAGGCCTCCGTCTGTCCACACTGGCATTCGTGAGAGTGTAACAACGGGCATTCACTTGGGTCGGCGTAACTCAGGACTTCGTATCCCCGACTCTCGAGAAGCCGTTTGATCATGTATCTGTCATCGTCGTTATCATCAAACACAATGGCGCGAAGTTTCCTTGACATATCGCATCACCTCATGCCGAATAGGTATAATACTGATTGCGGTCTCTTCCAATAATAATGGCTTTGCGCATATTAAATTATCACCCAAACACCGCCCAAGCCTTCCACCAGAACAAGACGATGGCAGATAGCTCATCATAATCTATGATCACGCTACATTCTAGATAGTGTCCATCCACGAATCTTTCATAAATCAATGGGCACTGGCGTAAGTTTCCAATCCAGAAATGAGCAATTTTCCATAAGGTCAAGGAGAACAAGGGGTTGCGCGGAGACGTACCGTGGTACGTCGCACAAGCAACCGTGCCGTTTGACGCCGAGATTGTGGAAAAGGGCCATTTATGGATGGAAACTAGATAACATCTGGCGCTCTACTTCTTCCCATGCCCCCCGTACTCCTCAGAAGATCTCAGTTTAGCTTCATCTTGGTCAATCTTTCTTTGGATTGTTTGGCATATTCACTTTCAGGATATTTTTCTATTATCTGTTGATACAATTCCCTGGCATGCTCGTGGTTATCCTGCAGTTCTTCAAGCTTTGCTGTATCGAACAAATCCTCAGGAGTGCTACCTGAACAGCCAAAACTCGTGATGGCAAGAAGAATCGTCAGAACCAACACAATACGTTTCATAATTTGTCCCCTTGTCCTAGCTGATAAAACTATGCTTTGGCGCCCTCCTCTGTTCATGTGGCGCATCTATTACTCTGTCAACTTATAAACTAATGTACCCCTTCTTACCGCCCCTTCCTGGCTAATGCGAAAAAACCATTGGTTTGAGATCGAGAGTTATTGTACCTGAAGGTTCAAATCAGTTTGCGAGACCTATTCTTCATTAACTTATTCTTCCAAAGGCCTTTCCTGACTATCTGGCTCATTTCCTTTGAGCATCCGAAGCTTGAGTTGCCTTTTGTCATCGTTGGCCATATAGACAGTCCGACTCGGAAAGGCAAAATCAATCCCCTCTGCCTCGAACCCGCGCATGATTTCAAGGCAGGTCTTCTGGAGCCAAGCGTTGTAAGCCCAGTAGTCTGGTGGATGGTACCAGGCCAAAACCAGGATATTAAGACTCCAATCATTGAATCCGTTAAAGGCAACCCGTGGTGGGAAATCTTCTTTCATTCCTTCGTGGTTTTCCAACACTTCTTGAATGATCTCAACGGCCTTTTCTACCTTGTCCGGTGGCGTATCGTAGGTAATCCCGATATTGGTTAGCCAGCGGATATGTGGTCTTCGGCCGATGTTCTCCACATGAGAATTGACCAGTTTCTCGTTCGGCACAGCGACCAGGTGGCCAGTGAGAGTGCGAATACGAGAACTCCTAAATCCAACGTGTTCAACGACACCGTCAAAGCCGTTTACGACGATCCTCTCACCCACCTGGAAGGGCTTGTCAAACAGAATCGTGAGTGTTCCAAAAAAATTTGCAATCGGTTCTCTGGCCGCCAGAGCCACAGCCAGGCCACCGATTCCCAGGGAGGCAAGGAGGGGGCCGATTTCAACCCCCGTAAGATTCTGAATAATGATGACAGTGCCGATGGCAAAGATGAATACGCGAAGTGTTTTCCCAATCAGCGGTGCGATCATGTCATCAACGGAGCTTTCGGTAGTTGCCGCCCACCTTTTCAGCCCTTCGTCAACAAGACCCACAAGGCGGACGATGAGCCAGAGAATAGCAATGGCCACGGTAACATCTGCGGCCTTTTGGGCCACGAGGTGAACCAAGTTGGTGCCATCCGGCTTTTGAAAATGGTGGAAGAGAGGGGACAGAGCCCAGTAAATCCCGTAGGCCCAGACAAAAAGGGACAGGGGCCTGGACAAGGCTGTCAGAAAAACCCTTCTGACCGAGATTGTGCCTTTGTCGGTGGGCATCCGCTCCAACCTGCCTCGGACGATCCATCGGATAACACGTTCGGCAATGACCACCAAGAAAACGAAAAAAAGGCAAATACTCAACTTCAGCCAGGAAATCCCGGCAAGTACTTTTTTGTTGATCCACCCCCCAACCTGGGACGATGCCTTTTGGCTTATTCGGTCAATGTGATCTCCAAGCTTCTCTCCGGCATCATCAATCTTGCGCAATTCAGGGTGGACCACCGCTTTTTCGGGTGCCTCCGAGGTCACGCTGTCCGTTTTCCCTTGGTTTTGTTCCTTGGCGAAACCGCTCCCAGGACTAACCAACCACAATGTAACCATAACGAGCAGAAAAACCTGCGCCCGTACCCTCGTTTTCACAGCCATGTCTTTTGTTCTCCTTGTTTCAGGTCATATGATGATCTGACAGTTGAAATAGAACTCGTCGGAGATTGAATGCCGAGCATCGTCTCGGATTATAATGAAATGGACAAAGATTACCCTAACGTTGCAAAAGCCGAGGGTGCTGCAGATGCAAGGCGTCAAGGGTGAGGCTGTAGTCGTTTACGCCGATCCCTTGACAACGCAGCAGATGCTGTATCATCGGCTTTCCCGAAGGGTAAACAACATGGCTGTTTTTCTGGTTTTCTGGATATCACTCGTAGTGCATTCCACAAAAATACTCAAAAAGACCGCAAAGAAAGGCTATTGTTGCTTTTTTGAACATTTTGCCATGTTGTTTATGCAACTATAGGGTAAACTCGGCCTAAGTGCCTCAAACAGTCTATCTAATTCTCCGTCAATGCCTTACGATTCCAAGATAATGTTTTT
>MAVP01000052.1 GCA_001751075.1 Desulfobacterales bacterium S7086C20
CCCAGTTTAAACAGCTTGAGCAGAAAACCGGCCTGTGTATCTATTTTGCCGACCCTTATTCAGCATGGCAGCGGGGTTGTAATGAAAATACAAATGGCCTGTTAAGACAATACTTCCCAAAGGGGATGAACTTCAGTAATATAACCAACAAGGATCTCGCATTAGCTGTAAAACATTTAAACTCTAGACCAAGGAAATGCCTCAATTATCAGACGCCACATGAAGTCTTCTACAGCGCTATTCGTGGTGCACTTGCAATTTGAATTCACCCGGAGTATAAAATATAAAGGGGACGTTGTTGACAAATTGTACTAACTCAAACTCCCCGCCTTACGATTTGCGCAACCCCTGATGTTGATATTCCCAACTGTCTTGCTGTTTCAGCCAAGGAAACACCATAGTCATTGATCAATTTTAATGTAATATCTCTTCTAATTTTCGGCAAAGGTTTCCGACGGCTTCCGGAGCGAAGCAGGGCATGTGTTATCTTTTCTTTCTTACAACGCCTCTCTATCTCTTCTTTAATACTCTTTTGCAAATTTTCGGCAGACAACTGATACTTTACTTTATCTTCAGCCTGACTGATTACTTCCGATACAAACTCTCCGCTGCCGAGTATTCTGTCATCACTTTCTTCCTTAACTCCGCTTTTTCTCATAGCTTTTACAACAGACCATCCGCCCATGGATCGTATTAAACCGCCGCCTGTCAGATCCGGTCGTTTCCCCAAAGCTATTCCTTTTTTAACAAATGCACGATAGGATTTCTTTGCTTCTCCTTCTTTTCTGCCAAACCATTGCAAAACATATTCCCTGTCTTGCCAGTCATTTTTACGTCGATTCATCACAACACAATGCCCACACCATTTATAATGGTCAAGTTTTGCCATGCTTTCCACAATACCGGCTCTTAGAGGATTCAAATGAATATATCGTACCAATTCCATAAAATAAGGATCTTCTTCACAAATAATTGATTTATAACGATTCTGGAATAAATGCCCGTATCGTTTGTGTTTCCTGTTATATGATACGGCATAGCCGGAAAGAAAACGACGCATGAATGTCGGTAAACCAATATCACTGCTGCGAAGTAAAATATGGGCATGATTATTCATCAATGCCCATGCATAAATCGATGTGCCTGTGTCTTTGGCTTTTTTGCCCATTCGGGTGACAAAGTTTTGGCGATCATTGTCATCATCAACGATCTTTCGTTTTTCAATACCCCGAAGAATCACATGATGCAATGTTCCAGGCGCATCCAGCCTTGCCCCTCTTGGCATTTATCACTCCTTTTTGTTTATTCAAAGTCATAATAAACAGCTTACCCAACTCACTGTCGCCCATGTTCTCTGTTACACCAATTTCCCATCTGTCGTCGTTGTTTTCACTATACGGCATCAATCTTAATACAGTTTGTACAATTTGTCAACAACGTCCCCATATTCCATATTCTTAGGTTAGACTCGGCGAAAGCTTCTTCTATGCTCACCCCGTTTCAAAGGGCCTCGGTGAGTTTGGCTGCTCAAGAGCTTTCTTTGCATCCTTCGCTTGACACTGCCCCCATTATGCTTATTTTATGCGTCCCATTTCGGCGTGCAGTTATCTTGTTAAACGGGGCAGGGGTTGACATAAAACAGGCCTAATCCACCGCTGGCGTCATTACGTTTTGAAAGATCAACGGCTTATGTACATCAGTATATTTTTTTGCTTGACGGAAAATAATCCTAAAGGTTTTCTGCTTTGATGCCGATAATCCAGGTTGCGCCAAAACTAAACCTCTCGAAACAGCGGGACAAAAAGCCCCCTGCCTGACTCCGCTATACGCGGATATGATGGCGGTGGTTGAGAAGATAATAACGGGCGGTCAGACCTTCTGACAAGATCATGAGGCAAAGAAGCACCTTAAACTGTGTGGCTTGGTTGATTATGCTAATGTGCAGGTAAATCTTAATGAATGAAGGAGAGTTAATATGAAAAGGACGTTTGTAAAGGATGTGATGGTTCCTGTTTCCGAGTATGCAACAATTCCTGAAGAGGCCAGCTTGTATGAAGCAGTCACCGCCTTGGGGAAGACTCAAGAGGGGGTTAGCCAAACGCCGACTGTATGTCTACACCGTGCAATATTGGTATCTGACAAGAATAATCAAATTGTGGGCAAGTTAAGCCAGCTTGACGTTCTGAAAACCCTCGAACCCAAGTATATGAAGATGGAAAAACCAGAATCACTTTCCCTTTCCCGTTCCGGTTTCAGTGACGAGTTCATCATGTCAACATTGGAACAGTACAGCTTTTGGAATAGACCTCTCGAAGATATATGTAAAGAATCGCTTGGGCTGAAAGTGAAGAATTTCATGTATGCCCTCGACGAGGGCGAATTCGTTAAAGAAAGTGCTTCCTTAGATGAAGCGGCACACCTTTTCGTCGTGGGTCATCATCACTCTCTGCTTGTGAACAGAGGCGAAGAGATCGTGGGAATATTGAGGCTTGTTGATGTATTTGGAAAAATTGATCAGGTGATTAAGGCCTGTGAGCCTCAATCAGTCACTGCATAATCCTCTGCGTCTGACTCGTGGCATGCATGTGCTGTATGGTGACGTCCACTAAGAAAGGGAAGTGCTTAAGGGGCCCACACCATTAGGCTGCAGATAAGGACACAAATCTAAATAGACATTGATCTCTTAATTGGGGCAGAGTCAGAGATGGCTCTGCCTTTTTTGTAATCCTACATCTTGTATGCGAGCCGTACTTCGCAAAAAAACTGATACCTGCAATGAAGCTGGATTTTTGAAGGTCTCCATTCCTTTTAGGTTTTCTTTTGAAACCAGCACGAATGACAGCCCTCATCCCCGAACTTGACAGTTTTCCCACTTCATCATATTATTGCCAAAGGTATAGATCGCAAAAGGTACTCGTTAAAAGCTTAACAGTAACTTATAAATTAATGTACGTCCCTGAACACAGGAAGAGTTGGCAGTAATAGTTGCCAAATATGGGGATGACCAGAAGGCAGCTAATCGACAAGGCGTCATGAGTCAAGAGCAGATTTGATAGTCTAATGTAGGCGAAATTACCCAAAACAGCTTTGAGCTGAAATGGGTAAGGCTATTTTGTCAAATGTGTAGGTGCGACCCCGCTCCTTTCACAAGCCCAGCCCCGTTCAGCGGGACAAGCCAGCCGGTGAATAAATCATTGTAACAGTCAGCCATCAAAGTATTTGCTTTTAAAACCATTAAGAGATATAAGCATTATAACAACCACTTAACGAGACTTGGAATTATGAAATAAAATGGGATTATGACAAAAACACCTGAACAGGAAGCCAGGGAAACCATAGACAAAATGCTGGACCAATCCGGCTGGGATGTCCAGGATCTCCGGGCCGCCAACATCCATGCAAAGAAAGGCGTGGTAATCAGGGAATTTCCGTTAAATCAGGGGCATGGTTTTGCAGATTATCTTCTGTATGTGGATGGTCAGGCAGCAGGAGTTATTGAGGCAAAAAAGATCGGGAGTACTCTTACCGGTGTTGAAATCCAGTCCGACAAGTACAAAACCGGCCTGCCCAATCAGCTTCCCGCCTGGTATCGGCCACTCCCTTTCTGTTATGAATCCACAGGTGTGGAAACCCGTTTTACAAATGACCTTGAACCTTATCCTCGCTCCCGCAATGTTTTTTCTTTTCATCGTCCTGAAACATTGGCAGATTGGATAAATGAAGATCCACCTTTAGTCAAAGGGGATATAATCGAAACACAATCCCCTTATGGCAAGCCTTCCACCCTAAACTTACGGCTCAAACAGATGCCTAAGCTCATTGAAGAAGGGCTTTGTTGACTTTTGGGTCTTTTGGGGGCTTTTGGGGTCTACGGTTGACTCTTGGTGCGGCATAAAGCGCATTACATGGAAACACAGTATGACAAAAAAAACTATGGGGATCGCATCTGGTAGATTCAAATTCCAAGAGGGATACTCGAGGGAACGCCCTTTACATTTCCACTTTTGGATTGGAGAGAGAATGGTGTCAGACCTACACAATTTACAAAATTGTCAAGTGTAGGTCTGACACCTGTTGCTCCTGTTTTGTACAGAAGTGAACGGAAACTGGAGATCAGAGATACATGAAATGGGGAAGGAGGTTGACGAGAAATGATCAATAAAAGGCGGATGGTTGCGGTTTGTCTTTTGTCTGGTTTGTTGCTGTTGCTCGTTCCGCATTTTGTCACGGCAAAGACAGAGAAGAAGGTTGTTGTTCTTACCCGCATGATGGACATGGCCGACAGATGGTTTCGAAAAAACATCATTGCTCCATTTAGTAAGGACCATGGGATTGATATTGCGGTGGCCTCTTTTGACAAATTCTGGGATCTTGAAGTTATGCTTAAACTGGATCGAGATAGTGGCAAGCATGCCATAGGAGTTGTTAAAGTGCCGCTGGAGATGACTCGTCCTCTAATAGACTTTATGATCCCCTATGATGAATTGATGAGTAACAAAGCATTAGAGGAGCTTAAAATCCAATATGATTCAAGCGCAATTGAAATGGGGACTATCAATGGGAAACTTTACTATCTTCCCCGAAAACTGGAAACACGGATGATGTTCTACCTAAAGCCGAAAGTTAAAGAAGCTGTTGATAATTGGAAGCGTTACGAAGGACGGATTATCAAGGCACTCAAAGCTGATAACGACATTGGGTTACCTTTAGGCTATCAGCTCGAAAAGGATCCGAACAGATGGGACTATTACGATATATTTGTTGTTTCTTACTATTGGGCTCACACTCCCTATTATGGAATTAAAATGCCACGTATGGCTCATCGCGGGAAAAAGTATGGTGGTACAGTGGTAGGGCTGGTAGATCGCATTTATCAGATGGGTGGCTCAGTAGAAGATGTGTTGGCGATGTCAACTGATCCTGTCGTGGATATGTTTGTATGGGAGGCGGTATACAAAAAGAGCAAGCTTTATAATCCCGGTATGTGGCAAGATCCCTGGAGCGGAGGGGGAATTTGGAATGGCTTGAAAGACGGAAAAGCATTTCTGGCAATGATGCACCAGATCGACTCTTTTTTTATTCATGGAGGAACCCATCCACAAATGCAGGGATATTTGGTAGACCCCAACGATATGGGATTGGCAGTCATGCCTATGGGAGGTTCCTTCGAATTGAACCCGGCAGGCCGTCCCTACAGAGTTGGCTCAAGAGCCGCAGGGACTTCTGGCTGGTGGTGGGGTATTCCAAAAACCTCTCCTGATTTAGCGACCTCTCTTGATCTGGCAAAGTGGATAACCAATCATGACAATCATCTTGCTGAATGTAAAATATTTGGAATGATGCCCATTAGAAAAGACATTCTGGCAAACCTCGAAAAGGTATTCCCAGAAGGATGGATGGGGGAAGTTTTTGACGTTTCTGTTAAGCAGTTAGGCTTAAATGGTAAAAGAACCGTGCCTTTACTCCCCGAGTATTCAAAGGTGGGCAAGATCTATCTTGACGCTTGGTACGATATTGTTGTTGGTGATAATTACGGGCCGGGCGGAAGGATCGACAGAGATTATATCAAGCAGCGATTGCAGACAGTTTATCTGCCCAAAATAAAGGAGATTTACAAAACAGGAGGAAAATAGCCTAGTGCCCATCCACGAATGGTAATAAAACCGATGGACACCGCGTACGTTTCCAATTCAGCCTCCAATGCCGCCATGGCCTTTATAAGAAAAAACTTGTTTGGGATCGTTATTCTTGCACCCGCCGCACTATATTTGATCGGGTTTCTCCTGATCATATTATACAAGGTCCTTGAGTTATCTTTTACTTTTGACGGCCCTGATGGCACGCTATTTCCTACAGCCATTCATTTTATTGAATTGTCAAAAAGATCGGAATTCAGGGAAGCTTTTACTCGGACCCTTTGGTTCACACTCATTGGTACACCCCTTGAACTGTTTGTGGGGATGGTGGCCGCATTTCTTATATCAAAAGAATTCAAGGGGCGAGGGTTGATTAGAAGCTTGTTTGTCCTGCCACTGGCCATTCCAACTATTGTTACGGCAATCACCTTGTATATTGTCTTTGATTTTCCAGGCGGACATGTCAATGATTTATTAATGGGGCACCATGCCTTTTTCCCTTTTCAAATAATTTCCTATCCTGTTGATTGGCGAGGGTCCGAATTTTTTGCTCTGATTGTCTCCATCTTTGGAAAGGTTTGGCGAGACATGCCGATTTCAATGTTGATTATCCTCGCAGGACTTCAGGCGATTCCAGAGGACCAATACGAAGCCGCAAAAACACTGGGCGCCGGAGCATTTCAAACCTTTCTAAAAATAACCCTTCCACTGTTGACCCCGGCCATGTCAACGGTGTTGGTTTTAAGGTCCATTGAAGTCTGGAAGGAGTTCATCTTTCCCTTCATTCTTGCCGGAAGCTATCCTTTGTTGGCAACGCTTATCGAACGGGCTTACCATGAATGGAGGAATCCGAACGAGGCATGTGCCATTTCATTGGTTTTACTGGGGCTGATTATTTTTTCTACTGTTTTCATTTTCAAAACACTTAAATGGCTTAGACATAGGCTGGTAAGAATTTAGCAGGTCTCCTCTAAAAGAAGGGAGTGACTTTGACAACCAAGACGCAGAAAACCGTGTGGCTTATCGTAATGATATTAATGGTTGCAGTCGTTATTGCACCCATATTCGTTATGTTCAAGTATTCGATTAGCGACCGCTCGAGCGTTGTAACCGGAGGACAGGTGATTCCTCTTTGGCCCTATAATCCTACACTAGAACAGTTTGAGAGTTTACTGGCTATGGATTCCTTTCTAGCCGCGACAATTTCAAGTTTGCAGGTGGCGCTGCTTTCTGTGGCTATATCCCTTGTTATTGGAACCCCGGCCGCATTTGCACTTGTCCGTTATAGGTTCCCGGGGGTAATGGTACTGGCGACACTGCTGATCTCGATTAGACTATTTCCAAATATCGTGGCGGTTGTTCCCGTTGCCGAGGTTTTTCTAAAACTGAACTTGGTCAACAGCGTTATCGGTGTGGCCATGGCTCACTCCCTTTTGTCTATTCCCTATGTGGTATTTATTGCCATGGGCGTCTTTGAAACCATTCCCAAAGACCTTGAAGAACAAGCACAAATATTAGGTGCAAGTAAGTTTTACAGTTTTACCCGAATCATTTTACCGGTTGCCTTGCCTGGTCTTGCCGCCGGAGCTATCTACGTTTTTTTACTTTCCTGGGATGAGTTTATTTTTTCTTACTTTCTTCTAGCATTTGGCGATCTTTCTACTTTACCCGTGTTATTGAAAAAGATTTTATCCTGGACACCGCAGCACAACCTGTTGGCGGCGATATCCGTTATGCTTTCCATACCGGTAATCATATTTACGTTTGTTGTTCAGAAATATATGCAGGCAGGAGCGACCGCAGGGGCAGTTAAGTAGTTTCCATCCATAAATGGCAGATTTTGGCCCATGTCGGCGTTCTCACGTTTTTGAAATCCTCAACTCTGAGTTTCAGAGGCTTTAAAAAGGCCGACAAGGAAAAAGCATGGCCCAAGTCAGATTGGAGAAGGTTACAAAAAAATACCCTAAAACGGAAGCTGTGAGTGATCTGGACCTGATAGTGGAAGACAGCGAATTCATGACATTGGTGGGGCCGTCTGGTTGTGGTAAATCGACAACACTCCGAATGATTGCGGGGCTAGAGGAAATAACATCTGGAAGCCTGTATATCGACAATATCCTTGCTAACGAGATTCCGCCAAAGGATCGATCTATTTCAATGGTGTTTCAAAGCTATGCACTTTTTCCACATATGACCGTGTCAGAAAATATTGGTTTTGGCCTAAAAATCAAAAAGAAGACGCGTGAATATATTTTGGATAGAGTCCGTTGGGCGATTGATTTGTTTAACTTGGAGGGGTTGGAATACAGAATCCCGAGGGACTTGAGTGGTGGAGAAAGACAGCGAGTCGCCCTTGCCAGAGCATTGGTTGTGGAGCCGAAAGTGCTATTGCTTGACGAACCATTGAGCAATCTCGATGCCAGGTTGAGGTTAAAGATGAGGGCAGAATTAAAAAGAATACACAAGCAACTTGGAGCAACAATCATATATGTCACCCACGATCAGGTTGAAGCCATGAGTCTGAGTGACAGGGTGGCAGTTATGAACGATGGGCGATTGGTCCAAGTAGGAAAACCACTTGATGTATATAATAGGCCGGAAAGTAAATTTGTGGGTGGCTTTATTGGAAGTCCCTCCATGAATTTTCTTGATGGTACAATCATAGGGAGATCCAATGCGGTGTTTTTTGTAACGAAAGACCTTGAACTCGAATTTCCAAAAGAGAGTTTTTCAAATAATTTTGGCACCATAGATCAGGAAGTCGTTTTGGGCCTTCGACCGGAGCACATTAATGATCAAGGGTCGACAAAGGCAAAGACGACAGGGACAACCACTGCCATTGATGTGGTTGTCGATGTGGTAGAACCTCTTGGGGATAGGGACATCGTGACGGTAACCAGAGGTGAGACGGTTTTAACACTGTTATTTTCCCCAGAGTCAGGGGCTGTGCCGGACCGGCCAATGAAGGTGGTTTTTGACATGAGTAAATGCCATCTCTTTGACAAGAAGACAGGGGTGCGCATTTTGAAGAATTGAAATTACTCTTGTGCAAGAAAGGCTCGGACTGCGGAGTGCGGGGAGGGGAACTCGAGGATTGGCTAGATTACGCAAAGGATATTTTGCCATTTTTCTTATCTCGTAACTTGAGTAAACAAGGCTACCAAATGTAATCTTTGGCAATTGCTCGTTTATCTTTGCCTGCCAGCACGTGGAGAGTGCGTATCTGTTTGAGCTTTATGGGAGAGAGCTGTCCAATAGGAAGGTAGACAATGCGTTTGCCCCATCGGGCAGCCAATTGTTTTATGAAGGATCTGGGTGGAGTTTTGGCAACATAGATTATATGTTTTTCTAAGCTGTATTCCAACCCGGCCAGAAGAAGTCTCTCAGCCTTCGTCTGGGCCCAATTATATTCCGGATCTCCCCAAACATTAGCAAGCCGAAGGGGTGGATAGGTCATAAGAAAACCACCGTATGTACACCTTGATATCCCTGGCCCCACAATGTGTTCTGCCGGATCTGTTGCATAAAAGGCCATATCCGATTCCTGGTCGTGTTCTCCCAGCCAGGTCATCAGATAAGGATATTTGTTGTCAACACGACCCTCGTCAAATATTGCTACGACAGACCCCACGCCACCTTTGACTTTCCTCAACTCCTTAACGTAGAGACGACCTTCATCAAGATGGCGCACAGTCTCCCGTATGTCTATACCATCCAAGATTGTGGTTTCAAAAGGTATACTTATTGCCTCATCCGACGCCAATAGATAAGAGCCTTTGGATTTGAGCAAACTACCATAATCTTCAATAGCCAGGTCCTCAGGTGGATATGAACAAATATAAGGGTCATCAAAACCCTCCAACCACTCTCCAGGTCGGCGTTCTTTAGGCCTACGTTTTCTTGGAATATTGACCGGCCTGCGCTTTATTCTGGGAAGCATTCTGCGAATGCGCATCTTTCGCGTTCCCAGCCACAGCATATTGCCATTCATACGAATAGTGGCAATCGAAGTTTGTGCCTTTTGCCATGGGTAAAAGGAACCTAAGCGCCAAAAAGCATAACAAAAATTGTCATCTATACAACTCCTGGCCGCGGTCAGGAGTTGATAAAAGTCTGCAAGAAGCCTCTCCTCTATGAGGGCATAATTTCTTGAAAATCGAAAGAAGGACCGTTTCTGCCATCTGTAAACTACTTCTCCCGTATCTTGATGGTAATGTCGTGCTGCCTGCTCAAAGAGCCTGAGCATAACCATTTGGCGGTCCACAGGGCCGGGCTTCATATGGTGTACAGCCCACCTTATAGATGCATCCAAGGCTTCCTCCTCACTATAATTATCTTTGCCTCCGCTCATGAGGGTAAAGACGCCAAGCTTTTTTTGGACGGAAAATTTGGACAACTCAGGCTCTGGGGGAAATTCATTCCTTCTATATTCATACACAGATGCCAAAAAGGGATATTCACTCATAACTTCGGGCAGATCATCCGGATGAAGATTAAATAAACTGATACCGGTACGTCTTACCTTTTCAAGTGGTTCTGCTTGAGGACGGGAAAAGGCGGTTCTCACACCCTCAAGATGAGCCAATCCGCAAACAAAAAGGATCTTGTCATATTTGTCGGCAAGTCGTTGAAGTCTGTAGGCCATTGCCGCCTCTCTCCTAAGATCATGACGGCTTTTTTTTAATAGGGGAACTGCCTGCTGCGAATAGATGTCAACGTAGGAGCGAATTCCCAAGCAATGAACAGCATAGGTATCCGGCACGTAATCTCGATTAGCAGGATAGGTATCCAAGTCAAGGTCTACGAAATATATGGGCAACTGTTTTTCTCGCCCGCACCGGATAGCCTCCGTCATTGGATCTGTCGGTTCAATAGGAAGATAGATGGGTTCACCATTGCTATTTTCGTACAAAACAACAGAGAGCTGCGGAAGTCGTCTTACCCCCTTTTCGACAGCATCCTGAAGAGAACGTGGTAATTCAACGGCAACGGCTACTGGTTTTATCTGATTAAATAAACGCCGCAGAGCATCGGCAAATTCCATAGTATAGTGGACAACGGGGAGAGGATATATAGGTCCAAAGCTTTGTAAAGATCCATTGGGCATCATTATTCTTCATACTGCAAGGCCTCATCGCCCAGCACATTCAAGATGGCCCTGCGAATAGCCTCCTTTTCTGTCATCCCGGCACCACGGGTCATCTTTAGGGCATATCTGGCCATGTTGATCCCGTCGCGTACGGAATAGACCTCGTCTGCCATGTGGGCTCGCTGAAGAAAATCGACCATATAATTCAGGATATCTTCGTCGGCAAAAGGAAGGTTTTCTTTCAAGATCAACAATTCGTCTTCGCGTTCGGGGAAATCGACAAAGACCTGTGGTTGCAATCTGGAATGGATGTATTCGGGAATTTCATACGTTGAGGCATCTTCATTTATTGTTGCCACAAACCTAAATTCGGGAAGGGCTGATATGGTCAAGCCGGTTATGATGGATTCTACATACCTCCGGTCATCGAGTAGCGGAGCTAAAGACGCCCAGGCCTTTTCACTCATGCGGTTGCCTTCATCCAAGATACATACACCACCCTTGATCATGGCAGTAACCAAAGAGCTGGCAGCATATTTGACCCGATTGTCTTGTCCTATTACAGGGGTTATTATCAAATCTTCGGGGCGTGTGTCCATTGTGGCTTGCATGAGATAAACCGGCCTATTCAACCGCCTGCCTGCGGCATAGCCTAGTGTGGTCTTGCCGACACCAGGTTTCCCAATAATTCTGGGGTTAAACGGTGCATCTTTTTCATCAATGACCATCCATGCGGCAAGCAGTTGTTTAATCAGTTCTTTTTGCCCAACCCATTGTAAAGGAAGTTCCGTCGGTTGAGCCAGCATAACCTCTAATGATCCTATACTTATGGTTTCACCCATCTGAGATTTCCTACCCATTGCCCCTCACCCCTAATATATTTGTCCTTATGGATAAGCCTTGAGTTGTTAGCAATTAGCTATTAGCAACAAAACCAATAAAAACCACAGATTAAACTAAAGAACCGCTAAGGGCTAATCGCTCCATCCGGAAATCTTTGATTTCTGGATGGGCACTACTTAATTTAAAACAGTACCAATATATTGTCAATTGGACAATCTACAGAAAGCATCAAGGTGTAACGGGAAGTCTTTGATGCCACATTTAACCTCAACGATGATTTTTGTGGAATTTCGATAAAAGACTTGATAAGAGTATAAGCTTGTAAATATTTCTCACAGGAGAAAATGATCTGAAACATCCTCACGATTTATGACAGTAATTGTGGGCATAGTCGCTTCTGATATGAAAACCTCATTACAAGAACAACAAAACTGGAACCATGCTACTGAGTCCGGCCAAATGAAGAAATTAGCCTTCGCAAGGGACGATAAGCCGGAAGGCCCAAGGCCATCGCCCAGTTTTATCAGGAGGTTTTTGCGGTATTTCTATAACCGCTTCATTCGCCTTCACGGCAGTGCCGAGCAAATAGCCTGGGGAGGAGCAGTCGGCCTTTTCGTGGCTATGACACCGACTATGGGCATCCAAATGTGCATAGCAATAGCAATTGCGGCCTTCTTCAAGATCAACAAGGTGGCAGCTGTTGCAACAGTTTGGGTTACGAATCCAGCCACTGCACCTGTTATCTACTGGATAAACTATGTGCTGGGGGCAAAACTGCTGGGTTACCCCGTAAAGGTTGGTTTTCTGTCAAATCCTTCGTGGGAAACGTTCTGGCATGCCGGGAAACACGTTTTTTCCTCTCTCATGTTAGGGGGAAGCATTACCGGCCTCATACTAGCCTTGATAGGCTATTTTGTGTTTTTGACCATGGTAAAGACTGCCAGAGAAAAGGCCCGTCGTCTGCGACGAAAAAGAAAAGAGCAGTAGGCTATTTCTTTTCCCAGCGAAGAAGTTCGGTTACCTTACTAAGGGTGCTTCCCTCTTTGATTTCCTCACGAATTCGGTTTTCTCGCTCCAAGACGTCCATGCCACGGTTCGCATATTCGGCTGCCTTGGCCTTTGGAAGTACCACGATTCCGTCATCATCTCCCAAGATCCAGTCGCCGGTCTCAACTTGCTGGTTGCCCACTGTTACGGGCACTCCAATCTCGCCAAAGCCTTTTGGTTCACCAGCATTAGGTGCGATCAACCTCGAAAAGGCAGGAAACTTGAGTTTACAGATGTCATATGTATCGCGCAAGGCACCATCTATAACCGTACCCGCGAGCCCCTTCTGTATAGCAGAATGGGTGGCCAGTTCACCCCAGACAGCAGGTCTAACACCACCTGCGTCAATAACAATCACGTCTCCACGTTCTGCGATATCAATAGCCTCCACTGGTTTAGCCCAATCGCCAGGATATGTCCGCACTGTCAGGGCACGACCAACCATCTTTATCCCTTGAAACAGAGGCCTAAGATTTTCTATCACCCCGCCTCTGTGCAACGCATCCGATAGATTCGCGGCCGAAACCTGTTCAAGGATCTGCCGGATTTGTGCTTCAGATCCCCTCTTAAAAAGTTTCGTGGCAATAGCAGTTCTTTCGGTCATGGCTCTTTTAATCATACTAGCTGCATCTTCAGGGTCAACCGATTTGGAAATGGCCCCACCAACAATAACAATAGATGCCCCTGCCTCAATAGCCTGAGGGGCTGTCTCTGAGTTTATCCCCCCTGCCACTCCTACAGGCACAGAAACTCCCTGAACAACCTTACGAAGTATTTTAAAGGGGTCTTTCCCCTCCATTTGTTCATCTATGGCACAGTGGACCGTTATGTAGTCTATGCCAAAGTCCTCGAGTTCTTTGGCCCGTGACTCAGGATCTTTGACAGCAATCAGGTCCACAACGACTTTGGCCCCGTAGTTCCTGGCTGCCTGCACACATTCACGGATAGTAGCATCACTGGCAGCCCCCAAGACATCTACTATGTCAGCCCCGGCTTTGGCAGCCGCCTCAACTTCTATACGGCCCGCATCCATGATTTTCATGTCTGCAACGATTGTTTTCTTCGGGAACAACCTCCTGAGTTCTCGTACACTCTCAAGTCCTTCACTCTTAATCAAGGGGGTCCCAGCTTCAAGCCAATCCACACCACCCGCTAAAGCTTTCTTTGCATTCTTAACGGCACGCCTAAGATCAACAAAATCCAAGGCCAATTGAAGAACCGGTTTCATGGTTGCACCTCGAAAAATTCTAGGAGGCTGTCCGAGAATGGCTCTTTTTCCCAATCTCTGCGTCAGGCTCAAATTTTAATCCTCGAAATATGTCAATATATTCCTGCGGGTAAAATTTCCACCTTCCTTGACCTTGGAAAAAATATCTCATTCTCGGACAGCCTCCCGGGAAATCACTCCAAATTAGTATGTCTTTCCAGCAAACCCCCCTGATCACTCCCTTGTTTCTGAAAGAATTCCAGCAAAATTGATTCTAGCAAAACAAAGGCGGCTTGTTCAAATAATGAGTCCAGTATTTGAATAGAAGGATTCTCACTGGGCGATCTGCTATTTTGTGATGGCACAGGAAGACAAACAACATGATCCAGATTCCTTCCCATGGGCGAATCTTTTGTCCCAATCACACCATAGGTTGCAGCCCGTGCCCGTTTGGCCAGTTTTATCAATTCGACTGTATATGCAGTCCGCCCCGAACCGGAAAGAACTACAAGGATGTCCCCACTTTTTATCCTTGGGGTAACAGTCTCACCCGCAAAGTATGCCCGGCACCCCAAATGCGTGAGGCGCATACAAAAACACCGCAAGATGTACCCTGACCGTCCTTGGGCTGCACAAAAGATGTTCTCTGCTTGGTCAAGCCCCTGCATGAAAACTTCAACCTCCTCTGTTTGCACGTGTGCAAGGAGCTTCAAGTTCTCATCAATAATGACCCTACAAAGTTCCTGCGTTTTCATCATGTGATATGCGTTGCCAAGATAACGTCAAGAAATTGAAGCAATTTCTTAACTGATCCTATCTGGTTTCCATCCAGAAATAGCTTATCAAATAATGGGCACTGGCGTAAGTTTCCAATCCAGAAATGAGGAATTTTCCACAAGGTCAAGGAGAACAAGGGGTTGCGCGGAGGCGTACCGTGGTACGCCGCACAAGCAACCGTGCCGTTTGACGCTGAGATTGTGGAAAAGGGCCATTTATGGATGGAAACTATCTAGCAGATCGCATGCGAAAGGTCAATAATGGCAAGACTTAAAATGACCAGGGAAGTAGGTAAGGGATGACTTGATGTGTATTTATATTGCCTATCTTGTGTTGTGGTTTTTTGTCCACGCCAATGGTGGTTAGGACAGAAGCATAGAACAAGAAGGTGACTGTCACAATGCCAATGACAGTAATCCATCTTCTATTCGGATGTTCCGTTATAAAGGGGGGACGAGTTTCATATTCCGGCTTTCGCCTGTCA
>MAVP01000053.1 GCA_001751075.1 Desulfobacterales bacterium S7086C20
TAGAAAAGGCTTTGTACAACTCAGGAAGAAAGATGATGGGGACTTTGACCTGAAAGCAGACAAGGTGATCCTGGCCGTTAATCCGGAAGCTGAATACACTCTCGTTGATAGTCTTAAAGGCAAGGTTGGTAACGTAATACCCATCGGTGACGCAGCATCACCCGGAAACATTGGTTCTGTTTTAAGAAACGCTACCGAGGTGGCGCTTCGGTTATAAGTATGATTAATCGTATAATTCGTACTTTTTGAGAACTTACTCACGTCCCACATGGATGCCGGTTTGATCTTTTTCAGCCAAGATACGACGAAGCTCACGATACGTAAAATACGGATCGTCATTTCTCAAGTAAGGAAGCAAGATCTTCTTTCTTCGAAGTGGATCCTTGGAGATCTTTGCGGAGATCTCGTCAGGCTCGTAAAGCTCGGCCTTCGCTATAGGTTGGCCAAAGGGATTGACTATTTCACTTCCACCCCAGAACCGATAGGGCCTTTCTTGGGGCGGTGATGAAAAATCTTCCACCGGAGGTGTTCCAGACGGTTCGGGAGGCGAATCTTCCCTTCGCTCCGGATAGGACTCCTCTCCAACACGATTAGCGCATATATTGTAGATGCCGAATATGCGTGAATAGAACACATTGATGATCTGCCAGCTTTCAATATTGCTGAACTCATCTCCCATGGACCCTTGCGAGGAATTGAATACGGTAACAAACATGTCTGCTTTCTGTACAACCCCCAGGTAAGGGAGTGAGGGGTGCCAAAGGTCGTTGCAGATAAAAACCGCGACGCAGAAATCATGGAGCCGGAATACAGGAACCTGTTTTCCGGAAGCAAAGTACTTTCGTTCCTCAAACACGCCATAGTTGGGAAGATTCAGCTTCCGGTAGGCAAAAAGGATTTCCCCATCCACCACAACAAGAGCGGAGTTATAGAAGTTCATGGACTTAGACTCTTCAATAAAACCAACCACGGCGGCCGTACCTTTTGAGGCCTGTGCCAAAGCCCTGATCTCTTTGGAATCCAACCTGAGTGAGGCTTCGTGGTATCGTTGTCCGACAAAGTACCCCGTCAAGGCAAGTTCAGGAAAAACGATCAGCTCAGCCCCGTTTTCTTTTCCTTTATGAATCTTGGAAATGACATCCTCCAGGTTGGCCTTGACATCAAACAAAACCGGACTCGTCTGATAGACGGTAACATTCATTTCTCGTTCCTTTCATCCATTAGAACATATTGAACATTCACCGGGCTTCCCATTGTCAAAAAAGGAAATACATAAACCCATCACACAAAAATTGATCGCACGCAAAAAGAACGCCTAAAGCGAACAGACAATAGTATTTTCGGGCCGACTACGTCAAGAAGATATCGAAGGAAGAAAATTGTGGCGGGATCATTAAGACTTGTATCTAATACAAAAAGGCCTTCCCCGTGTTTTTCAACGTATGGTCATCTCTCATGTAGTTGGCCTTGCTGCCGTTTCGCTTGATGGCCTCAAGGCCCTCAGGATCATAGGGCTCAAGCTCATAGTCAGGGGCCTGATCCGGACCGGTTTCGTCGCAAAGAACAATGTGTCTTTCCAATTTGGCTATCGAGAAAGAGATAAGCTCTTTTAGAAAACCAAAGCAATGACGCATTTGATGGAACCCGTATTTCTTCATCAGAGCATAGCCCTGGATTGCTTCTTCTTCTGCTCGCCTGTTTGGGCTTCCCTGGCTTGTCGTACAGGCAGTTTGGATGGAAGGAAGCCCCAATTTCTTGTTAACCTTTTCCGTAAGCAGGTTGGCCACATTATGAGAAACAAGCCCGAGGTCTACAGTGTAGTTCTTCTGGATGTTGGCAATGGAGGGAAGTCCGGCATGAACAACCATGGCGCCCGGATTTATCAGTTGGGCCAAGGTAATTCCAAATAGACCTTCGGCATGAGTCAGTGCAAGGAGGCCGGACATACAATAGGGAGCGGAAAGTCCTGCCATGGGCATAGTGGATACATATACAGGAATACCCTTCTTCACACAGGAAACAAAGGGGGCAATCATGGTGTCAATAACATTTAGTGGGGTATTGATTATGGAAAACTGTACAGTAATCTTTCCTCTACTCTCATGGACCTCTTTGGCTCGGGCAATACCTTCGTCTGTTACGGTAGCAACATATATCGGTTTGTCGCAGTGTTCGATAATGGTATCTATTACCTTGACCTCTTGCTTCCGGATCAAAACACCTCTTGCCATGAAGCTGATAACGTCTGACTCATTGACAATGGTGGCAATCCGGGCCAGGTGTTTAAAGGTGGGTTCTACCAGCTCACCACTTTCATCGTCGTAGACAAAAGGAGCTGTCCCTCCAACACCAAAGGAGTTTTCCGGTATCCAGTACTGGTCTCTTTTGGGCGCCGTTCCTAAAGCCTGCTCCACCAGTGGAGAAAGGACGTGAATGTGTCCCGTAGATTCATCAAATGCGGCCATCCCGGTTTCTTCAAATATCTGCCTTGCTTCAGGAGATGTGCACTTAACCCCTACTTCCTCCAGGATTTGAAGTGCATCCTGGTGCACCTTTTCCAAAAGATCGCTCTTTTCTATATCCATAACTAAATCGTTACCTGCATCCCATCATAAGCAAAACGAATGTTGTCAACTTCCTTTTCCAACGCCACATAGTCATCATGACTTCTATTCCAGTATTCTTCAAGGTGGACAAACAAGGTCTGACCTGCCTGAAGCCTTTTAGCCAAGGCTATGGTTTCCTCAAAGGTATAAAGCGTTGTCCTGGAAACATGGTCTTTGCCGTAATTAAAATCATGCTTGAGCCCGTCTTCAAAGATCCCCGGTTGTATCACCAGCAAGTCAGCCCCGTGCACCTCGCTTCTTTCTTCCGGGAATGGCTTGATATCACAGGGCGCATACACCATCTTCCGTCCTTGCTTTTCAATCACGTATATGAATGAGATCCGGGAACCATGATCCACGGAAATGGCCGTAATCTTCACCTCTCCAATTTTCATTGTATTTTGAAAAGAGGCACGCTTAACAAAACCCTGTTGCTCATAAAAATCTATCAGTGGACCAAAGACAGATCGAATATTGCTCAAGCGCTCATCCAACTCTTCAGGAAGCGTCAGATTGATGTGGCGACCGGAATAGGCCTCCCATGTACGGAAATCGATTGTTGTTTGCTCTACGACACGAAATCCTTCCACGTGATCCGGATCCAAATGTGTAAAGAGAAGATGATCGATCTGCCCAATATGGGATCGGTTCAACTGGTGGCTTATCTCGCCCGGTGTGTCAATAAGCAGGTTTTCATCGTGGATGAAGGCAGACGGACCTGTCCTTGCGTAGGGGGCTCCTTTTATCCTTGCCTCTTTGCAAACATCGCATTGACAGAGTGGTTTGGGAATAGCCATACACCCCCCTGATCCGAGAATAGTAAGTTCCACTAAACCATACCCCCTTAGCTCCACGGAAAAGGACTGTGCGAAACAGGATGAAGCTCGCCCTTGGCATAACGATCAAATCTGAACGGTTTGAGCAAGGCCTGTTCTTCTCCAAGGATTTGTTTTGCCACAAGCTTTCCTATGCCTAACATCTTATAACCATGATTCGAGTCAAGAATCATGAAGCAATTCTGTTTAAAGACATCAAAAACAGGAAAATTATCCGGTGTAAAGGCGCCAATCCCACCAGAGGGCTCATTCTTGTAGACCTTGTATCTATCTTCGTACCTCTTCTGGCAGTATGCCAGCGCTGATGTCCACATATGAACGAACTCCGGTGTTACAGTAAAGTCAGGAGAATCAATACCGTAAGGATCTACGCTTACATCACCTTTTACTATGTATGGGGCGGCTCCGCCTTGAACGCCTCCAAAATGAAAGTCGGGCTTATAATAGATACCCCACAGCTTATCTGTTATCAAAGAGCCGTCCTCGCTGGAATAAAGAGGTGCGTCACTGTCCACATGAATTACAGGTGGCATTTTCCCCTCGTTATTCATGGCATATTCCGGCGGCACACCAAGGGTACCCTCTACAAGGCACCAGTATGTCCACATCTGGACACCCTTGTGAAGCTTGCCATCTTTGCCCTTTATATCGATCTCATTGGGAAGGGCGAGCATATCCCAAAAGCCCTTGGCCCAGGGACCTGCTCCGATGATCACCCATTCGCATTCGATGTCACCCTTTGCAGTCTCAACGGCAGTTACGGCATCGTTGTCTGTCTTTAGACCGGTAACCTCAACACCCGTTATTATCCTGACACCTTCTGCTTCCGCCTTGTCCGCAAGTCGGTAGAGTGACTTTGTGTTGTGGGCATAGCCCCCCTTTTTTTCATGCAAAACAGAGGTAATGTTCTTCGCCTGCCAGTCATGAAAGATGTTTTCTTTCATGTACTTCATGCAGTCATTTTCCCCTTCAATAAATACTGACTCGTAACCGATCTGGTTTTGTTGCTTGTGGATTTCAGCCACATCAGTATGCATTACTTCAGGCGATATTTGCATATAACCTACGGGATGGTAGCCATACCCTTCGGCATCTTCTTCCCACAGCGCCACGCTGTGGGCCATGAGTTCCCGCATGGCCGGCTGAAAGTAATTGTTCCGTATAATACCACAGGCAATGCCGGAAGCACCGGCGCCAATCGCCCCTTTATCGATTACCAAAACATCTTTCCCGGAACCGGCCTTTTTTGCCTTAAGCTCTAAGGCCAGATGCCAGGCGGTGCTCAATCCGTGGATACCGGCACCAATAATTACGTATTTAGCATTTGCCGGAAATGACATAACTTCACCTCATTACATTTATGGAAGAAAACTACTTAAACGGATCCCACCGAATCGTCTGTTTTTCATAGGAAGGTGGAAAAAGGCGCAGGAACTCGTCATAGTAGTAAAGCTCCTTAAACGAAGCAAAGGGCAAACCATATGCGGCTTTGGGTCTTTGCTTGATTTCTTCCGGATCAATCTTCGCAGCTATGATGTCATCCATTACATCATCCATTCCTGTACCCATCGCAAACCTGAGTTTTTCACGGTTGGCGATCTTTTCCGGGAGTATGTCTCTGAATGCCTCCCTAAGGATGAACTTTTCCACCTGATTTTCTCCATAGATTTTCCACTTCATCGGGATCTTCTGGCTGAAAGCCACTATTCTTGGATCCAGAAAAGGGGTTCTGTAGACAACGCCGTTGGCTTTCCAACCGCGGTCCAGTCGCCTTAAGGCCGTATTATAGGAAATCTCCAGGAGCTTTTGGGCAAGCCGCTCCCTTTGCTCTTCACTTTTCACCTTCGGGTTCTTAAGGACCATGCGGTAACCGCCGAACAACTCGTCGGCCCCTTCCCCAACCATGACTAGATCGGAGTGTTCCTTGATCATCTTAGAAGTAAAATAATTGGAGATAATGCCCGATATGCAGTCTTCGTCAAAACTCTCCATGTACCATACGGCATCGGAAAGGAAGCCATCGATATCTTCATGAGTAATCCTGTAAATATGATGTTCCATCCCCAGGAATTCAGCCATTAGTATTGCATTCTCAAGATCCGGACCAGGGGCCCTATCTACAGTGCAAGTAAAGAGCTTTATGTCAGGATCAAAGTCTTTGGCTATGGCGGCAACAATGGAGCTATCCAGACCACCGCTCAAGGAAATCGCCTTAACACCGTTCATCCTCTTTTTTACGGCCTCTATCATAAGCACCCTGAGATTGTTGGCCGTCTCTTTCAGATTGTCACCTACTTTGGGGATTTCAGGAGAAAAGACCTCAAATTCCCTCATTCCCTTCTTGGTACTGTATATACACCCAGGCGGAAGTTCGTGAATATCGAACTGGACATGATCGATTAGGCCCTTCATTTCTGAACTCAAATAGAAGACGTTGTCACTTAAACCATAAAATAGGGGTCTGGCCCCCACATGGTCTCGTACCAAGATAACCTCATCGTCTTTTTCCACAATGGCACAGGAAAAGCTTCCATCCAGCCGTGAAAAACACTTTTGCCCATACTTTTCGTAATACTCACTAAAAAGATCTATGTCGCTTTGGCCTTCCGGTCGATCATTGTATAACTCCCCATCAAAGAGTATAAATGGCGCTTCTTCAAGGGCCGTACAATAGGTCTTTTGGGAAGTCAGATGTATCTCGTTGGCGCCCAGCGCCCCCCTGTCATCTCGCAGTGTACGTACAATGCTATGGTCCGGACCGCGATGTCGCATGAGCTTGAGCATCTTTCTTAAGTGTTGTGTAGTGTCACCTTCAATTTTTCCGTGCTGGGATACAATCCCCGCTATGCATGCCATTCTGTTACCTCCTTTGCTTGCTTGTTTTACAAAGAAATATTCACATTAAACCACGTTTGCCTCTTTCCCGTCATTTGCACTCGTTTCATATTCATGTTTTAGTCGACAAAAATCTTTCCCAGGTTGGCCGTTGTCAGGGAATCATCCATGTACATGCCAATACCAATGCGCTTGATCGACTCCATACCCCTTTCGTCATAGAGAGCCACCTCCACCTCCGGGGCATCGTCCGGAGTGACCTCTGCGGCATTCTGGGTAGCTTGTTCCAATTTTCCTATGGAAAAGTCGATAAGATATCTAAGGAATGAGAAGGAATGTCGCATCATATGAAACCCATATTTCAACCACAGGGCACGCCCCATTCTTGCATCCTTATAGGCCCGTTCCGTGGGGTGTTCCTCATGCGTGGTGCCCCCGCTTTGAAAGGTAGGGATATCCAGCATAAGATTGAGATGGCTCATGAGGATATTTAGATAGTTGTGGCTGATAAGTCCGTAATTGGGATTATATTCTATCCTGGGATCTGCGATGGTCGGAAATCCCGCATGGACACAAATATTGCCCGGATTGAGCAACTGGGCAGTACAAATACCAAAAAGCACCTCCGCATGTGTCATGGCCAACACCCCGTTATAACAATAAGGTGCACTGATGCCTCCCATGGGCATGGCAGAGATAAACAGCGGAAGCCCAGCCTTGGCCACTTTCACAAAATGCTCTGAAAAGTTCTCATTCACCTGCAAGGGTGGCCGGGTGACGCAAAAGACGATCATGATATCTTTTCTCGTTTTGTAAATCTCAGTGGCCCTGGCCAGCGCAGCGTCAGAGGTTACTGCAAAATAGAGCGGTTTGGAACAATGTTCGACCATAATACCCATCTGTTCAACTTCGTCCTTTAGCTTTACTCCTCTGCCCATACCGCCTATAATATTGCTTTTTTCGGCAATCTTTGCAATCTCTGCAACATGTTCCGCAGTAGGCATCGTGCCGCCCTGTCCAGTGTCATCATCATAGATATACGGTGCGGTCCCCCCAATAAAGAAGCTATTCAAAGGCACAAAAAAATCAGAAATTTTCGGTACCTTGGAAAGACATCGTTCCACCAATGGACTCATCACATATACCCGGTCTTCATAGACTACAGCCAAGCCTTCCGCCTCAAGGCGCTGAAAGGCTTTCTGGATTTCCGGCTGTTTACAACCAACGCCGAGGTTTTCCAGTATCCACAAGGCATCTTGATGGACCTTGTGGAGCATATCCACAGTATCGTTACCCAACACGGACTTTGATTTTTCTACCTGTTCGTTGTTCACGTGTTTCTCCTTATCAAATTCCTGAGTCTCTTGCACTCTCGCACCAAAAGACCCTGCGCCTACTCAAAACAAACATCCATTAGGTAATAGCGGAAAGGAAGCAAAAGAAGGGGATAAAAGATAAAAGAGAGTAACGATCTTAGAATCTTCGTGTCGTAGAATGTTTGTGTTATTTTTATATCATCTCAAATTATTTGAGTAGAAATATTATGCACATTCATTTAGAGTTGTCAAGGGTTGTTTTCCTTTTTGTTGTTTTCCTTTTTTTCCAATGCCACCAGCGCTAGACACCAACTATTTGATAATATTGGTAGTTTAGATTTTTAGGAGCTACCCCACTTCCAAATCTTGGATATCCAACATACCGGTAAGCACATTGAGGCTTTCTATAACATTAGCAATTTCATCCCGAGAAAGCTTTGCAAGGCCCACTACAATCTTATGATGTAGCGGCGGAGGAGCGTTCTCAGCAAGCTTTGCGCCCGCCTCGGTAAGCTCAATGGTAATCACACGGCGATCTGAAGAATTCCTAACCCTTGCTACAAGCCCCTTTTGTTCCAGGCGGTCAATAATGCCAGTAACTGTACTTGACTTTAAGACAATAAGCCTGGCGATCTGTGATGGAGGCAATGACCCGTTGTCGTGGAGGGCAACGAGGCAATTGAGTTGTGGAACGCTTACCTGATATTCCCTATTGAGTTCCTTTGTGTGAAGGTCATTAGCCTGAATCAGTCTGCGGATTTGATAAATAATCTCCTTAATCCTGTCTCCCGGGACATTGGGAACAAGCTCATTGGGAACGGGCCTATTTTGTAAATCGGTTTTAACATCATTTAACATTGCAATTTCCAACCCGGACAAATTCAACAACAATATTTAGAGCAAAAGAGATTTGTACTTCAAGCAAACTCGCATGGCAAGATGTTTTTCTAGAAACTTTTTCCCAGAAAGAAAAAAGCCCGATTCTGTCCGCAAAAGCGAACAAAATCAGGCTCTTCAAAACCTAGCTCCCAGGCGCTAAATATAGAAATCTTGCCTACGCAAGCAGGTCAATCACCATTTCCGTCATTTCGTCCCAAGTCTTTATCGTCTGAAGATTGGCACTATAGCCGTGATGGGACGTAATAAGATTTACGACCTCTTCCTCCAAAGCCACATTGGAGGTTTCTCGAGTCTCCCCACTGCCATCGCCGGCACTCACAATTGAACCAGGCGTATCAATTTGGCTTATTGTTACTTTGACACCTGAAGGCCGACCTTCTTCAAGCACAGCCCGGCTCTTTTTAAAACCGTCTGTGTTCATGTTGGCAATATTGTTGGCCACAACCGCAGTCTTTTGCCCAAAGGCCTTTAGGCCTGAAATGGCTGTCTTGGCTGGATCTATCATAACACCTCCCTCATTTAGTAACGCTGATTAGATTGGATAACACTGATTACGCTGATCAATTGCCTGGATGGACACTAGCCCAGAAGATCAACAATATGGCCCTCCCTTGAATCGGAGGAGCCTGGCATATCTTGTGAATAGGATTGCCCCTGCGAATTAGACTCTTCGAACATATTTTCAGGTTTGTCCGAAGGATTAACTTTTCCTTCAACAACATCCCTTGTTGTCCCCTGTGGTTGTTCGGCCTGCCCCTGAACTGCATGTAGATTGCCTTGATTTGCATTTGTAAGAGTTGCCATACCTTCAATCATTGTTCTCCTCCTCCTTATATAGAACTACGATGTTTCTACCGGCAAAAGAAAAAGCCCATCCTCTTTAGCAAAGACTGGGCTTCATCACAAATTCTGTCCGGCGTTCGGGCAACCCCGCTATCCCATTTTTGACGGGATCGGAGGCTTTGCGTCCCACTCTCGCGAGAGGTTTGCCTTTTTCTAAACCTTTATTACTTGTATTTCTTATCGGCAGAAAAGAGAAAAAACTGCAGTTTTTTTTGGATCATTTGTGGCAAGATTCTTGCATTTGCCTGAATACTAGAAAAAAGTGCTTACGTCAAAGTGCGCACAAACCACACAAGGAGTAGACCATGACGAGAAAACGACGAAGAACGACAGAACGACGAAGACACCAGCGGTTCAAGGTCCAAGAAGATACCTTTGCTATGGTTACACCTCTTTCCGCCAGGCGCGGAGAGATTTTAGATGTAAGCAAGGGAGGACTTGCCTTGCATTATGTCCCTGGTAAAGAAAAAACAAAAATATCTATTGAAATAGACTTGTTCTTGCATATATTCTCAAGAGATATTAACTTCTGCCTACTCAGGCTGCCAATAAGGACCATTTCGGATGTCCAAACAGAAGACGAAGTGTCAGACGAAGGCAAACGGCGGCGCAGTGTGGAATTTGGCGCCTTATCACAAGGCCAAGAAGATCAACTAAAATACTTTATTGATAATTACACCATTAAACTGGAAGCTTGCAGAATTTGATTCCTAATGGGAGGTAATCGTTTATGAAAGTCAAAGGTGGCAATGAAATTGCCAAGCACATCAGCAATCGGGCCTTGGCGAAGACCGGCAAACTAACTGAAAAGGATCCCTTGCCAAAAAACGACTTACGGAAGAATACAGGAACCACAGTTGTCAACCTTTCACAAAGATCAAAGGAAGTCCTAAAGGCTCAACAGGTCATAAAATCCACGACAAACGTTCGTGCAGAGAAGGTTCAAGCCATCAAAGAAAGGATTGGGGAAGGGAGCTACCAGATCGACCATGACAAAATAGCGGAAAAGATGCTCAAATCTTTATCTTAACTTGACTTTGACCTAATTGTACAAAGGCCTTTACGCCCCTTTCAGCTCAGAGTTCCCATAATCCTTTTTTTTCTTGACTAATGCAGACAGATTTACGTTAATCTCCCGCAGATTTTGAGCAGCTCACAATGTCTTAAGTTTTTAATAAGGTTATTGCCAGCAAATGAAATCTTCCGGAAAGGTCAGAAAACTTGTTCCCTCCGAACGTTTGGAGGCAACCAGCCAATTGGCCGGCGAGATTGCCCATGAACTCAACACTCCCCTGGGCGGCATTCTAATGTACAGCCATCTTCTCCTCGATGACATGGCTAAAAGCGATCCACATATGGAAAATATCATAAAGATAAACAAGCTTGCCCATAGGTGCAAAATGATTGTAGAGGGACTGCTCAGTTTTGCTCACCAGGAAACCCCTCTTCTAAAGGAAGTTCAAGTCAATCAGATTCTCCATGATGTGCTTGGTTTTATGGAAGATCATGTCCTTTTGAGGAATATTGCCATCCATGTAGATTTTGAGCCGGCACTTCCCAGAATAAAAGGGCAAGAAAACAAGCTGGAACAGGTCTTCATTAATCTCATGGTAAATGCCGCGCAGTCTGTGGACGGAAACGGTAGCTTGACCTTGCGCACCAGATTTAACGCAGAGACCAATCTGGTCAGTATTGAAATCGCTGATACTGGCTGTGGTATAGATAAGAAACATCTTGACAAGATTTTTGAACCCTTTTTCACTACCAAAGAAAAGAGAAAGGGCACCGGCTTGGGTCTTTCCATCTGCCACGGTATCATAGAACAACACAAAGGAACCTTTTCTGTGGAAAGCTCCAAGGGAAATGGTTCGGTATTTACTATCTTCCTACCAACATCCCCAGAAGATACTGATCAGCAGCCGACAACACAGATCAAGAAATAAGTAATACAGGTCTCGACAAGATCCGATGAAAAACAATTATAACATCCTGGTTATTGACGACGACTCATTCATGCGTGACGCCTGTTATCAGGCCCTTACAAAAGATAGCCACTCTGTTTCATTGGCAAAAAACGGCCGAGAGGGCTTGGCCTTGATTGAAAAATCCTTATTTGATCTCATCCTGCTTGACCTTAAGTTGCCACGAGAAGACGGGCTGTTTGTTCTGGCAGAAATCAAAGATATCGATCCTGAGGCAGTCGTTGTCATGATTTCAGGGCACGGTGCCATTGAAGCAGCCGTTCAAGCAATAAAACTCGGTGCCTTTGATTTCATTGCCAAACCTTTTACCCCTGAAGAACTACTCCATTTGGTCAAACGTGTGGTGAAAAAACGACGTCTTCCACAAGAAGCTATTGACCTTGGCAATGGGACAGCCCAACAGCTCAAACCCAAAGAGATCATCAGTCAAAGCCCTAGCATGGCAAAGGTCAAAGAGATGATTGCCATGGTAGCCCCCACTGACAGTACAGTATTGCTTCAAGGAGAAAGTGGAACTGGCAAAGGTCTCGTTGCACACAACCTGCACGAAATGAGTAAGCGACTGGGGTGTCCTTTCATATCTGTCGACTGTGGCTCATTAGTGAAGACCTTGTTTGAAAGTGAGCTCTTTGGTCATGCCAAGGGTGCTTTCACGGGAGCTGAGACAACTCAACAGGGTAAATTTGAACTGGCCCATGGGGGAACCCTCTTCTTTGATGAAATATCAAACATAAGCCTCAACATTCAGGCCAAGCTACTCAAGGCAGTAGAAGAAAAAAGGGTGTCAAAGGTAGGAGATCACAGAGTAATCCAAGTCAATGTCCGCATTATATCGGCCACAAATCGCAACCTTCAAGAAACCATCGCCAATGGGCTCTTTCGAGAAGATCTCTTTTATCGGCTCAATGTGGTCTCAATCTATATTCCGCCCCTCAGAGACCGTAAAGAGGACATCCCTTTGCTCGTTGATCATTTCCTGGAAATCTTCATGCGACAACTGGGGAAAAAGGTTGAAGGGTTTTCCCCGAATGCCATGAAAGCACTTACAAAATACAGTTGGCCTGGAAATGTGCGCGAACTGGAAAACACCATTGAAAGGCTACTGATCTTTGTACAGGGCAAGACCATAACTACCCAAGATTTAGTCTATTCCAACACAGTCCTCTCTCAGGTGGTAAGCTCAGAACCAATCCGCCTTGAGGAAATAGAGCGTGAACATATTGCGAAGATACTGACTAGCGTAGACTGGAATAAAACAAAGGCTGCACATCTGCTTGGCATTGACCGAAAAACACTCAGAATAAAATTAAAGAGATATCAAATCCCCCTGCCTCCCACCTGATGATATCTTCTAATCTGAAAGACCCTTTCTGGCCTTTGCTTTTTCAATAAGTTCAACCAGCGTTGTCATCTTGTCCTTTGCTCTTTGATTAAAACACCGGTTCCATTGTTTTTGGGTAAGCTTGCCTCTGAGATAATCCTCTACAGGAAAGTGGCGTTGCCAGCACAGGTTTACTCGTGGACAAGGAAGGTCACCTTCCTCCTTCTTACAGTAGGCAAAAGTGACCTCCCCTCCCAATTTTGGACATCTTATTTCCAAATGGTCATACATTCCATCATCACGGCTTTGGGAAACCCTCTATTGATTTCAGGGCCCTGGCAACATCGGCTTCGGACATGTCATATTGCACAAGCTTGCCTGAAAGATAGGCGTCATAGGCGGCAAGGTCTACCAAACCGTGGCCACTCCAGTTAAACAAGATCACCTTTTCTTTGCCCTCTTCCTTGGCAATATTCGCCTCATGAATAACTGCCGCAATGGCATGGTTTGTTTCCGGGGCCGGAATAAATCCCTCGCTACGGGCCCATTTAACACCAGCGTCAAAGGTTTGTATCTGATCGTAGGCACGGACTCCCATAATCTGTTCCTTGACCAAGTGACTGATAATGGGAGCCATACCATGATACCTCAAGCCCCCCGCATGGATCGGCGCAGGCACAAAATCGTGGCCAAGTGTATACATAGCCAATAGCGGGGTCGTCTGAGCGGTATCACCAAAATCGTAAGCAAAGGGACCTCGAGTCATGGTCGGACAAGACGTAGGTTCTGCTGCCACAATGGAAACATCCTTGCCATGAATCTTGTCCCGAACGAAAGGCAGGCAGAGCCCTGCAAAATTGCTCCCGCCTCCCACACAACCCAATACCACGTCCGGATATACGCCAAGCTTTTTAAACTGTTTTTGCGCTTCCAATCCAATGATTGTCTGATGCAACAATACATGGTTTAAGACACTGCCCAGGGAATAACGGGCATCAGGATCACCAACAGCATCTTCAATAGCTTCGCTAATGGCTATGCCTAGACTACCAGGGGAATCCGGGGTTTCAGCCAGTATCTTTTTCCCTGCCTCCGTTTTGTCGCTAGGGCTTGGGATACAGTTAGCGCCCCATACCTTCATCATCAACCCCCTGAAAGGCTTCTGCTCATAGCTGACCTTGACCATAAACACCCTGCATTCAAGACCAAACATCTGGCATGCCATACTTAGCGCACTACCCCATTGACCTGCACCGGTTTCCGTAGAAAGGCGCTTTATGCCAAAGGCCTTGTTGTAGTAAGCTTGGGCGACTGCCGTATTAGGTTTGTGAGACCCTGGAGGACTTACACCCTCGTTTTTGTAATAGATCTTCACCGGAGCATCGAGTATCTTCTCGAATCTACGGGCGCGGCAAAGCGGAGTCGGACGCCACAACGTATAAATATCCAAGACCTCTTCCGGGATGTCTATCCAACGTTCCGTACTCACTTCTTGTTCAATCAGATTCATCGGGAATACGGGCGCCAAGTCATCAGGCCCCACGGGCAGCCCCGTACCGGGATGAAGAGGCGGACTCATGGGGGTGGGCATGTCAGCCAGGATATTGTACCATTGTCTGGGCATCTCACTTTCATCCAAAAACACCTTCGTCTTTTTCATAGTCTTTCCTCCTTTAAGGGTTCGCTTAAAAATAAGTTTGCAGAATTCGCGCTCAGATTTGGGTTGGATTTGTTCGATCCGATTGAGCAAAATCGCAGGAATAGCAAGCTATTTCGAGGATTTTGTGAATGAGAATCGGGCAAAGGCAGTCTAAAGCTGAGATGCGAAAATGTAAAGTTATTTTTGAGCGAGCCCAAAGCTATTAAAAAAGCCACGAGTCAAAACCCATGGCTTTTTGTCCTCAACAGCCATGGGTAGGTTTTCTTGCCCACGGCTCATTTCCATCCTGTTCGAAATAAAGCATATGTGGGCAGGCTATAATATTACCTGCCACTGCCAGTCAAAGATCTTTTGTACGACATCAGATTTCATGGAAATACCATATATTACATAAGCATGGGATTTCA
>MAVP01000054.1 GCA_001751075.1 Desulfobacterales bacterium S7086C20
CTTTTAGATCAGGAATCTGAAATTAACGAATTAAAAGAGAATCTTACGATCTATCTATCCAATGGTGATGAAGTATCCGGTAATCAACAGAACTTGGAACAGAAAAATGGGGAGATCCATCGATCCCTGGAAATCCTGGGCAAGGACTGGACTGAAGAGAAGGTTTGCGGAATGGATTGTTCCCTGTTCACCCAGAACAGCATCCGGCAGCATCAGTCTGCCCTTCAGAAAATAGCATCAGAACAGGAAAAGGCAAAGGATGCCCTGAATCAGACCAGTGGAGAACTTGATGATGCCCGGCGTGAACAGGAAACCGCGGCCAAGGAACTGGGCAAATACCGGGAACTGAAAGATCAGGTTGCCAAGAAAACATTTCAGGCCATTCAAAACGGTAGAGACCAGTTTGCCTCACTTGTCAGGGATCTGCCTAAGAGGCAAAAGGAACTAAAGAGCGGGACAGATAGCCTGGATCAGGCTGTCGGTGAGATAGACCCGGACTGGGGAGCGCCTGAAGTTGAGGCTTTTGACTGTTCTGTGCCGGCTCAGGAGAAAATCCAGGAATTTGAACAGAAACAAAACAGACTGAACTCGGAAATTAATGAAACAAAAAACAGGCTAGAAATCGCGCAGTCCGGCCTGGCCGGTGTAAAGAAAGAGTTGAAAGAGCACCAAAAAAAACACAACGCCATTCCTGATCCTTCGTTGAAAAATCGGGAGGAATATACCGACAGAAAAGACGACCTCAAAAACCTGAAAGATATCCTGAGCAAAAAGGAACTGCTGAAAGAACGGATCAGAAATCAAAATGAACGGTTTTCTGATAAACAGGCCTTGATTCAGAAATCTCTATCCGTCCTTTCCAATTCAACGACCGGATTTCCGAAAGTTTTTTCCATAATGGTTTTTCTCCTCGGGGTGGCTGTGGCTGCCGGGCTGGTTATTTTTCAACGACCCCTGGAGGGCGGCCTTATTGGTGGAACTTTCGTGATCCTTGGGGCTTGTATGTTTATTGTTAACAAAAGGGCCAATAGCAAACAGGCTCGCCAGGACCTCAACAACCAAACGAGAGAGAAAAAAGAGATCCAGGAACTAGATGGGCTGCTGGATGATCTGGATGATCAGCTTGCCGGCATGGAGAGGCAGGCTGAAGAGACCTCAGGCAGACTGAGTATTAGAGGTGATATTGAAATAGACAAGCTGTATCCCATGGAAAAACAGCTTGATGAAGAGTTGATCCGTTTTGATGCAAAAACCAGGTCAAAGGAAGAGCTAAGCAAAATCAAGGAACAGGAAACCCGGGCCATAGAAACCATCACGCAGTTAACAGGAACCATGGAGTCTCAGGAAAATGCCCGCAGGCTCCTAAAGGACAAATGGGAAAAACACCTGGCCAGTTTGGCCCTGAGAACCGGCACCAATCCCCGCACAGTATCCCTGATTTTTGCCAAAGTGGACAGGATAAAGACCATGATAAATGCGGTGGGAGATATTAAAGAACGAATCAGGGAAATGGAACAGGCCAAAGCGGAATATCTCAGCCTGGTCAGTCTGGTACCGGAGTTGGCTGAAAAGACCACGGATGACCCTGCTGACCTGCTTTCAGCCGTTGACTTGTTCCTGGAACAGACCAGGACCCTGGATAAGCAGAGACAGGAGCGGGACCTGGCAGTTAGAACGCTTGAGGAAAAAAAGAAAATCCGAAAAACAGTCGAAGAAAAACAACAGAAGGCAAAAGACCGTCTAAAGAACGCAGAGACACAGCAGACCCGAACGGCTGAGGAATGGCGCGTTTGGCTCTCCAGGGCCGGTTTGGACCCTGAAATATCTCCGGAGACCGCATTGAGCGCCATGGAGACCATCAATGAATGCATCCGGCTTGTCGATACCAGAACGGTACTGGAACAGGACATAGTGCTTAAGCAAAACGAAATCCAGAAATATCTTGACCTGGCAGGAGAGGTTTTTTCCATATCAGGTAAACCTCAACCTGATAAAAACAATCTTGTCTCAGAGATTAAGCTTCTATACCAGGAATATGAGGACAGCAAAACCGGCCGGACCAAAAAAGGAACCATTCGGGAGCAGCTAACCGGCCTGAAAAGTGAAATCGCATCCCTGGAACAGGAGATTGAGGAGAAAAGGCTGGAGCTTAAAAAACTGTTGCAAGAAGGTGAAGCTGATGACGAAGAGGAATTCAGAAACAGAGGGAAATTATATCACCAAAGAAGGGATATCCTCCAAGAAATTGAACGCACCTCCGGAAACATAAAAATAATATCAGGGGAAAGAGATCTGGCGAAACTGAAACATGAACTGAAACAGTGTACCAGAGAAGAACTCGACAGCGAACTACGGAGACTGCACCAGGAAATCCGGGAGATTGACGAAAACCTTGAAGCAACTAGAGACGAGCTGGCTGAAACCAAAAACAAACTGGAAAATCTGGCCTCATCAGAGGACATCTCCCGTTTAAGGGCAGAAGAGGAAAAGACAAAAGAAGAAACCCAGGCTGATGCCAGAAAATGGGGGACAAATGCCATTGCCCGATATCTGATAATTAGCGCCAGAGAACGATTTGAAAAAGAACATCAGCCCAGGGTTATTCAGGAGGCAGCCAGTTATTTCAATACATTCACCGGCGGTGAGTATCAGAACATCATAGCCCCCCTTGGAAAGCAGAGCATAGAAGTAATGACCCGTTACGGCATCCAGAAAAAACCGGATCAGCTGAGCAGGGCCACCGCCGAGCAGCTGTTTCTGGCGCTGCGTTTCGGATACATGACCAATCAGGCTGAAAACAGCGAAGTCCCCCCTGTCATTATGGACGACATCCTGGTCAACTTTGATGCCAACCGCTCCGGTTATGCAGCCAGTGCCATCCTTGAACTGGCCGGAACCCATCAGATTCTCTTCTTTACATGTCATTCGGAGACAATATCTGTATTCAAGGAACAGGACAAAAACATCCCTGTTTATCAGATCAAACAAGGGCAATTCGAGGAGATTTGACTCCGCTTTTCCACTTCTTCCTGCGAGTGAAAGGGAAAACGGGCGTAAATATATACCTGAATTTTGCACCAAACTCCTTGTAAACGCGCATGCTGACTGTAAGTTATGTAGGTCAGGCCTAGAGCAAGGCGAGCTACCTGACTTCGTTGGAAGTCTTAAAACAACTTTTTACGAGTCCATCAATTTTGCTCCCGAAAATGGCCTTTTAAGGCATAGAAACACCTATGTTTGAGATGATATTATAGAAATGTCAACAGGACAGCATGGCCCGACACCAAGCGCCATTTCATTCCAGCCTCTCTCTTGATAACCTTATAACCCCAATTCATCACTTATTTCCTGCATGGCGGTAATGGCGATATCGAAAAATTCACTCAGTTGAATCCCTGTGTTTTCTATTTCCGCCATAAACGCCCGATTGCAATTTCGTGCGAACGCCTTGCTCTTATACTTCTTTTTCAATGACTTTACTTTTACACTGGCAAGCTTCTTGTTAGGGGTCATCAAAACCGAAGCAGATATCAATCCTGTTACAGTTTCTGCAGCAACGAGGACATGCTCTATGTTTCTTGTCCTCTTTTTGTTTAATACATTTCCTCCACCGCATTCACTCCCCCACGCATGAGAGCAAATGATCTCTATAGCCTCATCCGAAACACCGGCATCGCTTAAGATGCCTCTGGCATAGACGCAATGATTGACCGGGTCATCCTTTGTCTGTTCAAAATCTATATCGTGGAGCAATCCCAGGATTGCCCATTGTTCTTCGTCCTGACCAAAGTGTCTGGCCAATCCCCGCATGATCACCTCAGAAGCCCTGCAGTGCTTGTGGATACTGGGCTCCTTTATATATGTTTCAAATACTTTGTTAGCCTGATCATAAGACAGGTTCGTATTTACAGGCTCAAAGTGCGTATCGATCATCTTTGTATCCTTACTTTCACCCTTATCAGGCCGTATACCTTCAGAACGAACGTATCACTTGTTTTCGATAAGTTAAGTAAAGTTCTTATGGAGAAATGCAAGGAGTTCTTGATGCCATAGGTCTGGTTGATCCAAATAACAAGGATGGCCGGCGTTATCAAAGATCCGGAGTTGGGCTCCAGGAATTCTCTGGTGCAATAGGCGTGCGTACGCCAGTGGGGATACCGTGTCGTTACTGCCCCAGAGGATCAGACAAGGAATCCGGATCGTATCCAATTGCTCGCTTCTCTCTTGAACCCCCACGGCCCCGATCAACACTAGCCCGCCGACAAACTCCGGGTATTTTAGAGCAAAGTCCAAACTAATCCTGCCGCTCATTGATGGTCCCACAAGCACGGGGCGGGAGAGCTTTTGATCCTGGATGAAAGCTTGCAGAACCGTTTCGGGAGCCACAGTACATCTCGGAGACTTGCCAAATCCTGGCAGATCAATGGCGTGTGGCCTGTAGCCTGCGTCATCCAAGCGGCCTAAGGTTGTGAGTTCCTTCCAGGTCTCAGCTTGGAATTTCGCTCCGTGCAAGAGGAGGACGTCGTGACCTTGAGTATTCTTGGTCTCAAGGCTGTAAATCGAGCACTGTCCTACACTGACATTTCTGGATATAATCTCAGACACACTTCTCTCCAACTCTGCGAAATTCAGTCAAAATCATCAAAATATTCAAGATACTCATACCATAAAAGAAGGGTCGCGTCTACTCTCTTGACAGTCATTGTGGCAGTTGTAAAAAGTGTAGACTCGGTACTCTGACCCATCATTTTCTTCTGGGTGATATCTGAGGATCAAACTTTTGAGCTTGACATCGAGCAGCTTTTTGCTCAGGGTCTGCGATTATATCGTTCAATTCTTTGTCCGGCCTGCAAAATGCACTATGCAATAATAGCAAATTCTATTTCCGGCACCATGCCGCTTTCCAAGAAGCTCGCAATACTTGACGAGTCCCGTCAGATACTGAATGCAAAGATTCACGGGCTGGACACGCGTACGCCAGGGGAACTGGCCCAGTGTGCACGGAAAATCGCTGCCTCTTGTGATGTACTTGTTGTTGCCGGCGGCGATGGAAGCTTTTCCGTCATTATCAATTCAGTTGATACGACACGTATACCGATAGCTTTTCTTCCTTTAGGTACGGGCAACGCCTTGCGGTATGCCCTGGGATATGAAGGAGGCCCTGAAGACATAGCTAGGCGCATAAAGCATGGCAAAATACATGAACTTGATCTACTGGGCTGCGGAGAAAACAAGCGGGGATTCATGATGTCTGTGGGGATTGAAGGCACGGTTATCCAGATGTATAACCGATATCTCAGTCGTGGTCATGGTGGTTTTTGCGCCTACCTTGCCGGTTTTATAAAAGCATACTTTCGAGAATACAGGCGAACCAATGCACGAATTACCGTTGACAACGAAACATTTCGCGTAAAGAACCTGCTGAGCTTGATGGTCGCCAAGCAACCCTATTATGGCTTTGGAATGAAAGTAGTCCCAATGGCCACATTTAATGATGGCCTAGTTCATACCCTCTCTGTCAACTCCGGGTTTTTTGGCTGTGCCGTTGGGGCGGTAACTTCCTTTACCGGCGGCAATCAAATTGGACAACACGTTGCCGGGCGTCAGGCGCTTGTAAGGTTGGAAACGCCCCTGCCGCTTCAAATTGATGGTGATCTAGTTTCCCATAACGACGTTTTCAGCTTCAGCGTCCTTCCGAAAGCCCTTAGAATCAAATATTAAGTGCTGAAGGTGGTCAGGCCCTAACCCTGAGGTGACGCCATAGTACCCACGAATAAATTAGCCCGTTCATACCGAGCACAATGGCGCCAAGAATAACCTGCAACCGTCGTGTCAGTGCTGTGGGATAAAGCAAAGGGAGGAGGTACTGTTCCACAAACCCGATGTCCTGGACAGCAACTCCACTCTTGATACGCAGCCAGTGTTCAAGAGGAGTGAGAGGGCAAAGCCAGCCGGTAAATTCCACCACAACAGCCCATAGAGCCAATGGGACGTGTATCCAAACAAGCCAATGCCATCTAACTACCAAGAATACTCCAACGACTGCAAAGACGACAAATGCAAAGTGAATTATTAAGACAAAATCTGCAAGGGTGCGATAGACCATCTGCCTTATGTTTATGGGTTACCGTGGCTTGCCAAGCTAGGTCAGGAGCCCGTCCGAAAGTAGGCAATCTAATATTTCGGTTGAATATCACAAAAATTTGGGAATTTCAAAAAGTTGGAGGAACTTAGGGGACATCCTGTTGACAATTTGTACTAACTCCCCGCCCTACGTTTTGCGCAACCCCCGATGTTGATATTCCCAACTGTCTTGCTGTTTCAACTAAAGAAACACCATAGTTATTGATTAATTTTAATTTAATATCAGTAGTGTTCGGTTAAGCTCCAAAACAAGGGCCTTGATGTGCTAACCTGTTGATATTATTAATAGCGAAATCTTGTCCTAATTGAAATCGATACCTTTTGGGATTCACTGGAAACCCTTTCTATTGCTGGGTATGCGCCATTTAAGGCCCGTTTTAACCGGACACTAGTGATTCAATATCTCTTCTTTAATAGTCTTTTGCAATTTTTCGGCAAGTAACTGATACTTTATCTTCAGCCTGACTGATTACTTCCAATACAAACTCTCCGCTTCCGAGTACTCTGTCATCACTTTCCAGTTTGTACAATTTGTCAACAACGTCCCCTCTCTCGCTCCTCTCTCGCTCCGGTTACACCTATCATCTTTTTTCAAAGAACGCTCATGATAAGGATTGCGGCCTTCGCCTTAAAAAGATGCAAGTGAAATGCTTAAGCATTATAGAGCATTAAATCTTTACATTGTTGACTCTGCCCTAATGTGCTGATAAGTTCACACTCGATTCCCGATCTCATGTCCGCGGGTTTTTTGGTTTCAGAGTAATTATGAATACACTATTATCAGAAAAACATCGCGCTGTACGCCGTAGTGTTCGTGCCTTTTGCGAGCGTGAGCTTTTACCCATTACTAAGGAGATCGACCAGGAGGCCCGTTTTCCCTGGGAGGTTGTCGAAAAGATGGCGGGACTGGGTTTCTTTGGAATTCAGGTGCCCAAGGACCTGGGAGGGGCGAGCATGGACTCTCTGAGCTATGCAGTTGTCATCGAAGAAGTCTCCCGGGTCTGCGCCGCTCTTGGACTTTGTATAAGCGTTCACAACAGTGTGGCCGTTTACCCGCTTTTAGCCTTTGGTTCGGAGGAACAAAAGCACAGATGGGTTCCACTCCTTGCAAGGGGCGAGAAGATCGGGGCCTTTTGTCTTACAGAACCCAATGCCGGATCTGATGCGGCAGGTATCGAGGCAACAGCCATTCGAGATGGTGACCACTATGTTGTCAATGCCAACAAGGTCTTTGTCACCAACGGTGGCATTGCCGATGTATGCTTAGTCTTTGTTCGAACAGACCCCAATAAAGGTCCCAAAGGTATCAGCGTAATCGTTGCTGAGCGAGGGACTCCAGGGTTCGTCGTTGGCGATCTTGAAGATCAGTGCGGCATGCGGGCCAATCCGGTTAGCTCGATCCGCCTCTATGACTGCCGTCTCCCGGTTGAAAATCTTTTAGGAAAAGAAGGTATGGGCCTACGCATTGGGCTTTCAGGGCTTGATACCGGTCGGATCGGAATTGCCTCTCAAGCCGTAGGCATTGCTCAGGGGGCGCTTGAAGAAGCCGTTCGGTATGCGAAACAACGCCGCCAGTTCGGCGTCCCCATCGCCAAGCATCAGGCCGTGCAGATGATGATTGCGGACATGGCCACGCAGGTGGACGCAGCCCGGCTCATGGCTTACAGGGCAGCGCTTCTGCGCGATCAGGGTAAG
The DNA here is from genome assembly GCA_001751075.1 of Desulfobacterales bacterium S7086C20. Classification (GTDB taxonomy): domain Bacteria; phylum Desulfobacterota; class Desulfobacteria; order Desulfobacterales. Next base: position 7,840 of record MAVP01000054.1, read on the forward strand.
CCCTTCTCCCAGGCAGGAGCCATGGCCAAGCTCTTTGCCTCAGAGGTGTCAAGCAAGGTTACCGACCTGGCAATACAGATCCATGGCGGATACGGCTACTCTAAGTCATATCCCGTGGAGAGATATTACCGGGACGCAAGAGTTACCAGAATCTACGAAGGGACCTCCGAAATCCACCGTATAGTCATTGCCAGAGGTGTCCTGAGTGAATAGGTCATATTTGGAGAATAGGATGAAACTTCATATTATCGTATGCATTAAGGCCGTGATACTAACTCCTCCCAAAGGAAAGCTTGTCAGGGAAGCCGATTCATTGGCATTAAATCCTTTTGACCGGCCGGCCCTGGAAGTAGCCCTGCGTATGAAGGAAGAGCGCGGCGGGACGGTGACTGCTCTTTCCATGGGTCCGGAAGCAAGTGCTTCCGCCCTGTATGAGGCAATGGCTATGGGCGTCGACCGCATGGTTCTGCTATGCGATCCTGCTCTTGCCGGATCGGATACCCTTGCGACTTCCACTGCCCTTGCAGCTTTAATCAAGAAACTTTATCCTTTTGATCTTGTTTTGTTTGGCACCAGGACCGCCGATAGCGATACCGGCCAGGTGGGCCCACAGACAGTAGTTCTTCTGGATCTACCCATGGTAACGTGGGTTCATTCCATCGACTGGGCTGATTCGGGTCTTCATGTTAAACGCAGGGCTGACGGTTTCCATGAAGAATTCGAGCTATCTCTGCCCGCTGCGCTAACCGTCCACCCACGTTCAGTCAAGCCCAGGGATATTGGACTTTCCGGGATTGAGTTAGCTTTTGAACAAGGAGAGATTGAAAAACGGACTTTGGCTGACCTGGATATCTCTCCAGATCAAGTTGGATGGGCAGGGTCTCCCACAAGGGTGCCGACCTGGACGCGGGTGACCAGAGAAAGAAAGTGCGAGTTCATATCAGGCACGACAGAAGAGCAAGTCGAAGCGCTGGTCGGCCGACTGGTAGAATCAGGACTGATTGGATAATGGAAAAAAAACCTGCTACCCAGATCTGGACATATGTGGATCTGAGGAATAACAAGCTCTTTGGGTTTAGTCTCAACGTGCTTTCCAAGGCGCGTGAATTAGCCCAGGCAGTATCAGGAAAAGCTGTGGTTGTGATCATGAACTTGCCGGAACGTGATAATCCTAAACGCCTCCCTGACCCTAAGGGGTGGATATCCGTGAATGCCGCTACCGAAGATTGCATCGCCCACGGTGCAGATCAGGTCTATGTACTGGATAACCCGTGCCTTGCGCGACCAAGGGCTGATATTTACGCATTGGCCATGGCAGACGCGGTCCGAACGTACAGCCCAATGCTTGTTTTGTTCGCACTCACCGACTTTGGTCGTGAGCTGGCAGCTCGAGCTGCCAGGATCAACAATTCGGGATTGATTGCTGACTGTGCGGATCTGCGAATCGATAAGCAAATGGTGGTCGCAATGTGTCCTTCATGGGGCGGTCAGATCATGGCGGATATCACATTTTCCGATAATTTGCGCACCGGATTTGCCACCGTTCAACCACATATTGCGAAGCCCGCCAATGTCCGTGGTAATCCAGGAACCGTTGAGCGTATCTCATTGGATAATCTAGAGACGCCGAGTGGACCAGCGCTTATCTCTAGTTCAGTCGAACCTGAAGAGCATCGAAAACTGGAGGACGCCAAGGTCGTAGTCGTTGGTGGGGCCGGTATGGGAAATGCGGATAATTTTAGATTGGTGCGAGAGCTGGCGGCAGTACTTGGAGGCGAGCCGGGAGCAACACGGCCGCCAGTGCTTCAGCACTGGGTGGATGAAGGGCGCTTGATAGGACAGACCGGAAAGACGGTACAGCCCGATCTGCTCTTATCCATAGGGACCTCCGGGGCGGCCCAATATACGGCCGGCATCACGGAGGCCAAGACCATTGTAGCAATCAATCGGGATCAAAATGCACCTATCTTCCAGATTGCCGATCTCGGTATCGTGGGAGACGCAAAGACTTTTCTCCCCCTACTCACGGCAAGAATCAAGCAAGTAACAATGCGTGTACTGGCGGATGTGTTGAGTGAGGAAAAGGGGGCGGAGGGCAGGACCGGCTTTGGAATGAAAGTGCGCAAACTCCGGCAAACCCAGAACTGGTCCGTGGAAATCTTAGCCCAAAACACCGGCCAGTCACCTGAGTTCATCAGCCAGGTTGAAAATGATGAGGTCACTCCACCGGTAAGCTTTCTTCTCAGGCTTGCCCGTGCTTTTGAGGTAGATCCCGGCACCTTCCTACACGAGGACGAAAAAACGGTCATCAGGAACCAACGGGCACAAGCCTTTGTCAAACGGACCCAGAACTATTCATACCAGGCACTCACCCCGGGTGCGGAGAACGAGCATCTGCGAGCCTTTATGGTTACTATTGAGCCCAGGAAGACCCATAAGCCTGTGGCCTACAAACACGAAGGGGAAGAGTTCATCTTGGTAATGGAGGGAGACCTCCAGCTTACTCTAGGCAGCAAAGCCTTCCGTCTCAAGCCGGGAGAGTCTATGCATTTCAACTCTGAAATCCCCCATAAACTTAAAAGCCTGTCCGACGAAACGACTTGTTGTGCGGTAGTACTCTACACACCTTGAGTGAGCGTGTCTTTACTTAGGGCTCGCACAAAAATAACTTCACATTTTGGCGTCTCAGCTTCAGCCCATCTTTGGCCGATGCCTCATTCACAAAATCCTCGAAATAGCTCACTATGCCTGCGGTTTTGCTCAATTGGATCGGCCAAATCTGTACCAAATCTGAGCGTCAACTCTGTGAACTTATTCTTGCGCGAGCCCTTACGTGCGGTAGTTTGCATTGATCTTGACATAGTCCGTTGATAGATCACAAGTATGAACAGTCGCTGTTTTGCTGCCTAGATTTAGATCAACAGTTATGGTGAAAGCATTTTTCTTGAGTATTCTTGTAGCCGCTTTTTCAGCCTCCTCGCCACAGCCCTGAGTATTTCTCACTAATGGCACGCTATCGACAAAGATATCTATTGTTTCGGGGTTTATTTGTATCCCCGCCCTACCTATGGCGGCAATAATCCTTCCCCAATTGGCATCTTCTCCAAAAAAGGCCGTCTTTACAAGGGGCGAGTTGGCGATGGTAGCCGCAATCTGTCTGGCGTCATTTTCACTGGCTGCTTGTTCTATCTTGATGCTTACGAGTTTAGTTGCCCCCTCTCCATCTTTAACTATCTGAAGTGCAAGGCCGGCCAGAAGCTCATCTAAAACGGCTTGAAATGCCTTTCGACAAGAGGGTTCTTTTAAATGCAATCCAGAGATTCCATTTGCAAGCATAAGGACTGTATCATTGGTGCTTGTGTCACCGTCTACCGTAATTGTATTAAAAGAGCTTGCCACAGCCTCTTTCAGCGCTTTTTGCAAGGCCTCCGGATTTGCTCCCATATCTGTGCAGACAAAGCAAAGCATAGTAGCCATGTCCGGTCGTATCATGCCCGCCCCTTTTGCTACAGCAGTTACGGTGAACTCTTTTGCTCCGACACGTGTTTGTTTTGAAAGGACTTTCGGGAATGTATCGGTGGTCATGATCGCTTGAGCCACTTCGACGAAGCCTGATGGACCGAGTTGCTTGGCAAGTCTTGGAATAGCAGACGTTACGGCAAAAAGATTTAAAGGCTCGCCGATTACCCCCGTAGAGGCTACGAGTACGAGCTGTTCTTTTATGCCTAATGCGGAACCCGTACTATTTGTCATGGTGCGGGCTGCTTCCATGCCGTTTGGGCCGGTACAGGCGTTGGCATTGCCGCTATTGGCTATAATAGCCTGGGCACAACCGGATCTAATCCGTTTTCTGTCAAGCATGACAGGCGCGGCCTGCACTCTGTTGGTGGTAAACAGGCCGGCCGCACAAGCAGGAACTTCGGAAAAAATAATGGCTAGATCTTTTTTTTCTTTTTTCTTGATACCGGCGGCAATAGCCCCGGCAACAAACCCTGGCACTTCAAACGTCATAACAGTACATCTTTCCTATTTACCGCAGCACTTCTTGAATTTCTTTCCGCTTCCACAGGGACAAGGCTGATTGCGGCCGACCTTTTTCTTGGTTCTGCGAACTGTGCTGTCAGCTCCTTCATCTTCATGGGAATAGGTAATCTTTTCCTGCCTGGTTTTTTCTTTCCGGGCAATTTCTTCTGCTCGAGTTATCTGGATACGGAATAAGAACCCGACTGCTTCCTCTTTGATCCGTTCGATCATCGTGGTAAACATGTCAAAACCTTCCCGTTTATAAACCACCAACGGATCTTGTTGTCCGTACCCTCGAAGGCCTATACCCTCTTTCAGATGGTCCATGGACAAGAGGTGTTCTTTCCAGAGGTTGTCTACTACCTGCAAGACCACCATACGTTCCAGGTCCCTGATTTGTTCAGCTCCAAAGTCTGATTCTTTCTTTTCATATGTCTTCATTGCCGATTCAAAGATCATTCCGGCAAGCTGATCTTGCGTAAGCCCTTCTTGGGTCTTTTTATCTATATTGAACCTGAGACCAAACTGGTTGTAGACACTCTCTCTAATGCCTTTGATATCCCATTCTTCCGGTAACATTTCTTGATCAGAAAATGTGTCGGCAACCTTCTTAGACATTTCCGACACCATATCTTCAATGCTTGATCTAAGGCTTGCACCGCCTAGGGCTTCACGACGTTGGCTATAGATTACCTCACGCTGCTTATTCATCACATCGTCGTATTCGAGCAGATGCTTGCGTATATCGAAATTCTGGGCTTCAACCTTGCGCTGGGCGTTTTCGATGGCCTTTGAGATCATCCTGTGTTCAATAGGCTCCCCCTCTTCCATACCAAGACGCTCCATGATCGAAGAAATGCGCTCACCACCAAATACACGAAGGAGATCATCTTCCAAGGACAGATAAAATCGCGAAGTTCCCTCATCTCCCTGCCTTCCGGATCTACCTCGCAATTGGTTGTCCACACGGCGGCTTTCATGCCGTTCAGTGCCGAGAATGTGGAGTCCCCCCAGTTCCTTAACACCCTTACCTAAGACAATATCTGTACCACGACCGGCCATATTGGTAGATATAGTCACTTTGCCTTTCTGCCCGGCATTGGCTACGATTTCAGCCTCTCTTTCGTGGTTTTTGGCATTCAACACATCGTGTTTTATCTTGCCTTTGGAAAGCATCCTGCCCAACTCTTCAGACTTATCAATAGAAATGGTACCAACGAGGACAGGCTGTCCCTTACTGTGAAGTTCCTTGATTTCTTCAACGACGGCCTTGAATTTTTCAACCTCCGTCTTATAGATCATATCCGAATAATCCAGCCTGATCATCGGTGCATTGGTTGGAATGACCACTACGTCCAGGCCGTAGATTTTTTTAAATTCCGCTGCTTCAGTATCGGCAGTGCCGGTCATGCCGGCGAGTTTTTCATACATCCTGAAGTAATTCTGAAAGGTAATTGTGGCCAAAGTCTGATTTTCCTCTGCCACTTTCACACCCTCTTTAGCCTCTACAGCCTGGTGCAATCCATCGCTCCAACGGCGGCCCGGCATCATGCGACCGGTAAACTCATCTACAATAATTACCTGTCCGTCCTTGACGACGTATTGTACATCCTTGCTGAACAGCCAGAAGGCCTTAATCAACTGCCTTGTTGCATGGAATCTTTCGGAAGCTTCTGTATAAGTCGCTTCAGCCTTTTGCCGTTGAGTCCGCTTCTCTATATTCGTCAGGGTATTATCTTGTGCAATCTTCTCCAGTTCTTCGTCTAAGTCAGGAACAATGTAGTCATCAGCATATCCTCCATAGATAAGGTGGAGGCCTTTTTCGGTAAGTTCCACAAGGTTATGGTTTTCCTCTATTACGCAGAAAAGGGACTGATCGACTTCAGGAAGCAGTTTTTGCGTTGAAAGTTGACCTTCAAGCCTTTCCAGTTTTTTCTTCAAACCGGGTCGCTTGGCTATTAGGTCAAGAAATTGAGCGTTCTTGGGATCTCCCCTCTTGACTTTTAGTAAAAGCTCCAAGGTAGAATCTCCTTCATCTTCCTGTCGCAGCCTTTCCATCGCATCGCCTAGGATAGATTGCATGAGACTATCCTGGTGTCTTTTCAGCTTGATGACCTTGGGCTTCATTTCATCGTAAAGCTGGTCTGAGGTCTGTTCGACAGGGCCGGAGATAATCAAAGGAGTTCTGGACTCATCAATAAGGATACTATCCACCTCGTCCACAATGGCGTAGTGGAGTTCCCTTTGAACCATAGATTCCATGGAAAACTTCATGTTGTCACGTAGATAATCAAAGCCGAACTCGTTATTTGTCCCGTAGGTAATATCAGCGTTGTAGGCCTCTTTACGTTGGCTATCATCTAGTCCCTGGAGAATCGTTCCTACTGTGAGTCCCAGAAAGCCATAAATTGTTCCCATCCATTCGGTATCCCGACGAGCCAGATAGTCGTTGACGGTCACAATATGTACGCCCTTGCCCGTTAAGGCGTTTAGGTATGCGGGAAGTGTTGCCGCCAGGGTCTTTCCTTCACCGGTTTTCATTTCAGCAATCGTGCCTTGATGAAGTACTATGCCGCCAATCAGTTGGACATCGAAATGTCGCATAGACAAGGTACGTACCGAGACCTCTCGAACCACAGCAAAGGCCTCTGCAAGGAGTTCATCTAAGGTAGCACCTTTATCGATTTGCTCCCGGAAGACCGGGGTCTTGCCCTTGAGTTCACTGTCACTAAGAGCCTGTATTCCAGATTCCAGGCTATTGATATGATCT
>MAVP01000055.1 GCA_001751075.1 Desulfobacterales bacterium S7086C20
ATACTTTTTTATGGTATTAGTGACAGGGCTGTCATAGATTAGTGCGTCCTGGTTTCCCAGTCCGTTTTCAATATGATAGTCAAGGGCGTTGTAGCAAGTATTGATTTCGCCGCCTACAAACCAGCGATAAAAGGGCTTATTCGAATCATCTAGTACAGTATCCCACCTTTTGTACCAGTGACAGTCCTCAGCTGCTTCCGCCCAAAAACCCTCTGGATCTTGGATGGACCTCTTATAGGTTTCTTCATATTGTTTGGACATGACATGTCTCCTTTTCAAATCTCATTTTCAATGCTCTTAGGACTGGTTGCGTATAGACCCCAGAAAGTATGCAAGCCCCTGATCTTCCGGTGAACCGCGAGTCTTATTTGTCCCACGAACGTCGCTTATTACCCTAGACTGGGGGGTTGGTCAAGGAATTTGAGTATTGAGAACTTACACTTCTAGGAGGCTACTCATGAATGTACTCGACAGCATTTTTAAAGATCTTCATTGCCACAGGCAACTCGGTGTCTATGCGCCTTCCCTGGCGTTTCGACAACACTTTCCTTCGAGTCCAGCCGGGGTGGTTGGTCCAGTGGTTAAAGGCCTCCGGGTGGGGCATCAGCCCAAAGATACGTCCGGTAGGGTCGCAGACCCCTGCTATGTCCTCAACTGATCCATTGGGGTTGTACGGAAAGTTGCCTCCCGCAACCGCCCCTTCCGGTGTAGCATATTGAAAAACGATCTGTCCCTGGTCTGTCAGACGTTTAATCACCTCGGCGGGGGCGATGAATTTGCCTTCGCCATGGCGTATGGGAAGTTCCAGCTCGGTTATGCCTTTCGTAAAAACGCAGGGGGACTGTTGATTTGCCGTAAGGTTTACCCAATCATCCCTGAAATTCCCACAATCATTATATGTAAGGGCCACCCGTTTTTGCTTATAATCCGCGTCAAACCCAGGGAGAAAACCAAGATTTACCAGGGCCTGGAAACCATTACAGATCCCCAGCACAAGCTTTCCTTCCTCGATAAAGCGCTGGAGTGCCTCGCCGATATTGTGTTGCAATCGTACCGCTTCCAACACGCCGGCGCCGTGGTCATCCGCCCAGCTGAAGCCGCCACCAAGCACGAGGATGTCATAGTCTTGAAGCAGAACCCGGCCTGATATAAGGTCATTGATGTGTATGCGATGAGAGGCGCCCCCCGCCAGGTCAAAGGCGTGGGCGGTTTCATGGTCGCAGTTTAGGCCGTAGCCTGCCAGTACAAGGACGCGGACCTTTTTTGTTCCACCTTGCGCTTGTGTCATACAAGCCCCCCGAAGGTTTCCTTCCAGGCCTTCTTCAGTTCAGAGACGGCCAGGCGGATAAGGGGATTTCCATCGAGACCATTGACGTGAAAATCGGGGCTTTCACAAACAGTTCCAATGCAGGCGCAAGGGATGTTGTCCATAGTTGATTCAAAGGCAGATCGATCCCCCGGATCGACAGTTACAATGAAACGCCCCGGTGTTTCCGAATAGAGGATGGTATGGTCTTTTTCCGCTCCCGTTTTCGGGACCCCGGATAAGTCCACAGCCATTCCCAGCTCCCCTGCCATAGCCACCATGGCCAGGTGAATTCCCAGGCCGCCCCGGTAGATACCATGACAAGATGCGATCAGCTCTTTCCTTACGGCCCGGCTAAGCGCATTGTAGCACTTCATAAATGAGGCGGGTTTAACCTTGGGAAGATTGAGCCCCACATAGCCGAAGTGCTCGTAATATTCCGAAGCGCCTAATTCATCCCTTGTCTTACCGACTACATATACCAGATCTCCAGCAACCTTTGCATCCATGGTTATACATTGTGTGATATCCCCTACTACACTTATACACGAAAACTGCAGTGTGGGAAGTGCCGAGACCTTATGGGTTTCTCCAAACGGTCCTCTGAGCCGCCCGTCTACATACATACTGTCTTTTCCTGAAAGGAGCGGAAGCTCATAGGCCCGGCAAAGATCCCGTAAGGCCCAATTGGCCCGCACAAGCTGGGCCGCCTTGTATTTGCCATCGGGATTATCATTCGGGTCATATCCAACACTGGGCCAGCAGAAATTGTCTACGCCCCCAACATGGTTGGGGTTGCCTCCTACGGCCACCACGCGACGTACAGCCTCATCGATTGCACAGGCGACCATATCGTATGTGTCTATATTAGAATAGGTAGGAAGCAGGGCCTGCGCCATTGCCAGGCCTTGAGTCGATTTGAGATCGGGGCGGATGACAACCCCGTCGCTGTTTATATCACGGGCCTTTCCAACAAGGGGTTTTATAACGCTTGTTCCCTGTACCTCGTGGTCGTACTGCCGGACAATCCATTCTTTAGAACAGATATTGGGCCTGGCAAGCATGGCAAGAAGCAAGGCGGAAGCCTCCTTGGGCTCTTCTAAGACCGGCTCGACAAGTCCTCTTAGTTTCGGGGGTATCCACTCGGCGTCAAATTCCCATTGGGGAAATTGATGGCTGAGCAGATCAAGGTCAACATAGGCACAGGTCTTGTCGTTATAAGTAATGTGGAGTTTTCCGGAATCCGTATAACGACCAATAACGGTACTTTCCACCGCGTGTTTTTCGGAAAGGGCCATGAACTTTTCGAGATGTTCAGGCTCAACGGCTACAGTCATCCGCTCCTGTGATTCAGAGACCCAAATCTCCCATTGGTCCAGTCCCTCGTATTTAAGAGGGACCTTTTCCAACTCAACGACACAGCCGTTACTAAAGCGGGCCGATTCTCCTATGGAAGATGAAAGCCCTCCCCCGCCATTGTCCGTAATAAAGGCAATAAGGCTTTGATCACGGGCCTCTAAGAGAAAGTCTTGCATCTTTTTCTGTGTATAAGGGTCTCCAATCTGTACATGACCTGCCGGGGTGTGGGCGGAAAAGCCCTCGGAGGCTGCAGTAACACCGTGAATGCCGTCTTTTCCCACACGGCCGCCACACATAACAATGAGTTGGCCGGCAGATGTGGTCTTTTCTTCGCAAGGGATGCCTTTGATTTGGGAAGGCATAAGCCCGATGGCGGTGACAAATACTAGGCACTTGCCGAGATATCCTTTATCAAACCAGACTTGGCCATAAGGCGTGGGAATGCCGCTTTTATTGCCGCCGTCACGGACTCCTTCAATGACGCCATCCAGTAGACGTTTTGGGTGGAGACGGGGTTTTAATGGCCCGTCATAGTTTCTTGGTCCAACGCAGTATCCGTACATGCCGGCAACGAGCTTGGAGCCTTTGCCGGTACCCATGGGATCCCTGTAGACGCCTACTATCCCGGTGATGGCGCCACCATAGGCCTCCATATTGGAAGGTGAATTATGGGTTTCTCCGGTAATAACATAGTAATAGTCGTCATTGAATCGTCCGACCCCCGCGTTGTCCCAAAGGACCGAGATTACCCACGGCTTCTTTTTTTTAATCTCCAGGGTAGGGGTTTCGACACACGTGGAAAAAAGATCGTTTACTTCCCGGCACTCTCCCGTCTCGAGGTCCAGGTAGCGAAAAAGCCCCTTAAAGGTATTATGGTTGCAGTGATCACTCCTGGCCTGGGAGATGTATTCCAGCTCAATGTCTGTAGGTGCCGATAAGCCTAAGGTCTTACGTTCGGCAGTAACATCTTCTTTGAGGTAGTACGCCCTGATCGTCGGAATATCATTCGGGTTTAAGGCGAGGTTGCGTTGATCGCTTATCCGCATCAGGGTTTCGTTTGTATCGATAGCAACGGAAGTAACAGTAGGTTTGTGGTCTAGTCTTACACGGGGTATGATGATACCGGCGCCTTCATTCGGGTTCCAATCGTCTTTAGAAAAAACCTTCCATTGCTGAATCGTATCGTTGGCCAGAAGCTCTCGGGCTATTTGGTCTGCTTCTTTTAAGGAAAGTTTGTCTCCTTTAAGGGCGTATCTCTTGGATGTATAGATGCCTTCATGGGATTTGATATGCAGGCCAAAGAAATCCTGAACAGCTTCCACTGCCGTGCTTCCCGGATTATCCCGCACCCCTGGGCGGTAACCGATCCAGAGAGTCCAGTCAAATTCTATGTCAAGGGGGTCGTAGGAGGATATCTGGCTGACAGGGTTGGTAAAGATCTCTTGCCGGAGGGCCTCGAGTTGATCTTTTCTAAGCTCGATGTCGATGGTTAGAATATTTATGGTGCGAACAGATCTTACACTAAATCCGAAGTAGTCGTTCGCCTTGCGGCAGATAGAAGCCCCTTCAGCATCAAAGAGTTCCGGTTTTAGGGCAATTTCCAAACGAGAAGGCATGGAGCACGTCTATCAGAAAGGGGTGGGGGTGTCAAAGTCTTACTGGCCTTCACAAAAGGCTTTATCCACCTTGCCCATAGAGTTTGAGTTGTTACGGAACTAGGAAAGATTGTGCTTTTTCAATAGATCTTCGTCATCCCATCTTGCGTTTGGGATATTCAAAGGTGTTGAGTCGGACATGGGGGTTTCTTTCGTGGTTTGCGGCTCTAAAAAAGTTCTTTTGACATTGTTATCGGGGAAGACATGCTGGAAATATATGGCTAGGCCTTTAAGGTCCTCGACCTGCAATATGTTGTACTTGACGAGATGAACCCTCACATTTTCTCTCAGTTTTTCCAACATGTGTGAGACTACAGCGGGCAGATCGTCTAAGAAGAAATACATTTCGAGCCGGGGTTTTCCGTTGAAAAAACACTGGCCTACTTTCATAAATTCCCTAAACCAGAAATAATAGGCAATGGCTGAAACTATAAAGGCCTCACAGTTTCTCCCATTGTTTAGCTTGGCACAAACAATAGTGGTCTTGGCCTTATTAGTAAGCAATAGATCTGATGAACCGAACTTGGGAGAAGCAATGTTTTCTTCGACAGTGGCATCTTCGTACGATCCAAGATTGAGCAAGAATTTCCCGGCTGCTTCTACTAACTGGTTTTTAGGTACCGATGAAACATCGGTTTTACATGTTGATTTCATCGTGACAAATCCCTTTTGGTAAGCGGGATGCTCTCTTTGGTGGATATCTTCATACAAAGCGGCGGCTTGGACAGGGTCGCCCCGACCCTTTTTGCTTGAGGAACCGCAGGGTTGGTTAGAAGGGTCGTGACCTGAGAGGAAAAAATGCGATATGTCTTCCAGGCTTCTAGGCGTTTTTTTCTCTTCCATTCAAGCTATACATCTATGACGGAATTAGTACCGCCCAATGGGTTGTCTGCAATCTTATCATTATCCGGATCAACAACCCACAGACCGTTAACGAGATATTTGTACTCGTAGGAACCAGGACTAAGTGTGAAGATTTTTTGCCATGTCGGATCTTCCGGCTTGTCAGTGAAGTTAAGAACCTCGGGCTTCCACTGATTAAAATCCCCGGCAATTTGTACGTCGGCGTCCACCGGTGCTTCTACAGTAAACGTAACCGTCCTTTGTTCCTCCTCTTTTTCAATATCTGACAGAAGCTCAAACCTCGACACCTTTGCCTCCATATCAGCCTCCTGACCGAGGATTTCCTGTGTTAGTTCTTGGTAGTCTCGGAAGGCGTTACAATGTTTGTCATATTCAACAACAGATTTGCCATGACTGGTAGCCTCCCTTATCCTGGTGCATGTGTGGATAACGGAATCAAAGCATTTATCAGAAAAGTGTTCAATAAGTGTTGCCAGGACTTCTTTGCAGAAATTGGTCCTTAGATCAATGTTTGTGGCAAGAATCTTGATGGACAACTCGTGCCCTGCCCGTTCCTCGATTATCTGAATGGTTTCCAGTAGTTTTCCTAACCCATGCAAGGAAAAGTAGCTGGGGTCTACGGGAATAATCACCTCGTTTGAGGCCATGAGACCATTAAAGGTCAAAAGCCCTACGCTGGGCGGGCTGTCAATGATGAGGTAGTCGTAGTCGTTTGCGACAATCTTGAGGCTCTGTCTGAGTCTGTTTTCTCGTCCCGGAGTGCCGGCCATAGACTGTTCAAAGGCGCTTAGGACAACATCGCTTAAAACGGCATCAAGGTTGTCCGATAAGGACACAATGGCATTGGTTATTGGTGTTTCTCCCAATAACACTTCATAGATGCTCTTATCCATTTCTTCAGTCCCTATTCCCAGGCCCAATGCCACATGCCCTTGGGGGTCCAGATCAATCAGCAACACCTTCTTGCCTGCATTTGCCAGACAAGATGCCAGGTTGATTGCGGTCGTGGTCTTTCCGCAGCCACCCTTTTGGTTGACGAGGGCAATTATTCTCATGGCGTATCCTCCTTTTGTTTTGATTGTTCGGTTTTGATTCGCCAAACGTCTGGGGGTTCTGGAATGATAATGAGGGCTAAGGTTTTGTCTAAGAAAGGAAAAACTACCGGTCCTGCCTGCAGAGCCGGTAGACTTTGACCGCTCTTGCAGTCGGTATGGTTGAAAACGTTTTCCCGGGTGGGCAACGCGCATGTTAATGCTTTAAGGACTAGTGAAAGTCAAATACAACTACAGGCCCAGTTTCTCATATGCTCCTGATTTTTCGAAATTCCACGTCTTAACTACTTCCGCTGAAAGTCCTCCGCAAATCTATATATGCCAGTCCTCCTTACACATAAGCACAACATATTGTAATGTGTCAAGAAAAAAAATTGATGTGTTTTAAAAAGTTATAAAAGATATTCCTTTAGATAGCAAGCTGTATGGGAGGTTTTTGGGTTGGAAGCGAGTTCCAAGGGTGAGCCTGTTGCCACGATCCGCCCCCCCTGATCTCCCCCTTCAGGACCAAGGTCGATTATGAAGTCGGCCTCTTTTATGACTTCCATGTTATGTTCGATGACAGCCACAGTATTGCCTTGATCAACGAGCGCTTGCAGGACTTTTAAGAGTTGGCAAACATCGGCAAGGTGTAGCCCTGTGGTTGGTTCATCCAGGACATAGAGCGTGTTTACGCCTTGACCCTTTGACGGCTTGGACAATTCTTTGGCTAGCTTGATGCGTTGGGCCTCCCCCCCTGAAAGAGTAGGGCTGGCTTGACCGAGGCGCAGATAACCCAGGCCGATATCACATACAAAGCAAACCGGTCTACAAATTGAAGGAATGGCAGCAAAGAAGTCTCCGGCCTCTTTGAAAGTAAGATCCAGGATTTCAGCAATATTCTTTCCTTTGTAGGTTACTGCCAGGGTTTCCTGATCAAAGCGCATTCCACCGCATACCTCACATCGGACATAGACATCGGGCAGAAAATTCATGGCAACTTTTAGGCTGCCATGGCCTTTGCAGGCCTCACAACGACCGGCAGCCACATTGAAAGAAAACCTGCCGGCCTCGTATCCGCGAGCACGTGCCTCGGGGGTGTTAGAAAAAAGCCTTCTTATATCGGATAAAAATCCAACATAAGAACCGGGCACGGAGCGGGGGGTTCGGCCAATAGGGCTGTGGTCTACTTCCAGTATACGGTTCAGGTTCTGCCAGCCTTCTATTTTCTCATAGCTTCCTGTGCCGGAGCGTTTCTTCAATAGACGTTCACGCACTCCATGATACAAGACATCTTTAAGAAGGGTGGATTTCCCTGATCCCGATACACCTGTCACACAAATCAAGGTTCCCAGGGGAAACCCCACGTCTATCCCCTTCAGGTTGTGTTCTTTTGCCTTGTGAATGGTGAGGCCGGGCAGGTCGTTATACGGCCTGAGACGGGAGGTGATCGTGCGGGTATTTGAGTTAAGGCAGGCGCCGGTAATAGATTCGGCAACGCTCTTTAGATTCTCCGGGCTGCCACTTGCCACGATTTGTCCCCCATCCTGGCCGGCCCCTGGGCCGAGATCGATGACATAGTCGGCAGCTCGGATGGTCTCCTCATCATGTTCTACTACCAGGATTGAATTACCCCTTTTCTTCAGGTCTATAAGGGCATTAAGGAGCTTCCTGTTGTCTCTGGCATGAAGACCTATAGTAGGCTCATCCAGGATATAGCATACGCCTGTCAGGTTTGATCCGAGTTGAGCTGCCAGCCGGACTCGTTGGGCCTCGCCCCCGGAGAGGGTGTCACCGCTTCTGCTTAGCGAAAGATAGGACAATCCAAGCCGGTTAAGCAGAGCAAGTCGTGTGAGGACCTCTGCCAAGATTGGCTCTGAAATGGGTAGTTGTTGTTTGGAAAAGGAAAGACCTTTTACGATTGAAAAGATTCTGTCGGATGGTTGTTGTACCAGGTCCCAGATAGTATGGCCGTCTATCTTGACCGCCAATGCCCTGTGACCGAGACGACTTCCCCGGCAGCGGGGACACACGCGGCGTTCATTCTTATGTCCTGTTTCACCCAGACCATCACACTCGGGACAGGCTCCATGGCTACTGTTAAATGAAAAAAGCCGCGGGTCCAGCATTTGGAGGCCAAGACCGCATACAAGACAGGTAGCATGTTGACTGAAGACTTCTTCATTGCCACTGGAGTCAACAATGATGAGGTGTTGGTTGCCTTCTTTGAGGGCCTGTGACACAACCCTGTCCGGATCTGTCGCAGGAAGTCGCTCAACAACAACCTCGATAGTGTGTTCATGGTAGCGTGCAAGGGCCATGTGCTTTTCAAGCCTGGTAATAACACCATCAATCCTTGCTTCCGAAAAGCCTTTTCGCAGTGCCTGGGCCAAGATATCCTTATGAAAGCCTTTTTTCCCTGATACCTTGGGAGCCAGGAGGGTAGCCTCCTTGTTTTTGTAACGCCGCTTGATTTGACTTGCTATTTGTTCAGGGCTCTGGGCGGCCAATTTCCGACCACAGCCGGGGCAGTGTTGAGAGCCCAGCTTGCTGTATAGCAATCTCAAGAAGTGGTAGATCTCTGTCAGTGTTGCGACTGTAGAGCGACGGCCGGCGTGACTGATACGCTGTTCAATGGCAACCGTAGGCGGAAGGCCGGATATGACATCTACTTCTGGGCGTTCAAGGGCCTGTATATATTGTCGCACATAAGGGGTGAGGCTTTCCAAATAGCGGCGCTGTCCTTCGGCGAAAAGGATGTCAAAGGCGAGGGTCGACTTACCAGAGCCGGAAACGCCTGTGAGGACCACAAGTTGGTTGCGGGGAATGGACAGAGTCAAATCCTTGAGGTTGTGCTCCCTTGCGCCTCTTATGGTAATAGCCGGCGCCAATCCCATAGACTGTCTTAGGTTAGACGGTTCTGAAATGGTGGTTACCGCTCCGGCATTGCTTGTTCCAAAACTTTCCCCTTTATGTGAGACAGGCAGTGTGGGCGCAGTGGAAACCGTCTTGGGTCGAGGATCAGCATGGTTGTCGGGCTCTAACCGCCCCCGGTTGGTCAAATAGGCCTTGAGAAACCGGCCTGTATGAGATCCCTTCTCTTTTGCTATTTTCTCTGGTGGCCCGGTTGCAACGATTTGACCTCCATCTTCTCCACCCTCAGGCCCCAGGTCAATAATCCAGTCAGCCGCCTTCGCGACATCCATGTTATGTTCTATCAGCAATACCGTATTGCCTGCGGCGACAAGCCTTTGCAGGACAGCCAGGAGCTTTGCAATGTCGTCAAAATGAAGACCTGTTGTCGGTTCGTCAAAGATAAAAAGTCTGGAATTGCTAGTGCTCTCCTTTAGGTGCCGTGAGAGTTTAAGCCGTTGGGCCTCGCCCCCGGAAAGTGTGTTTATAGGTTGTCCAAGGCGTACATAACCGAGTCCCACGTCTGCCATCGGCCTGAGGGCAGTTTCCACTTTGGGTTGATCTTCAAAGAAACCAAGGGCTTCATCTACAGTCATAGAAAGGATATCGTAGATGTTTTTCCCTTTGTAGGTTACCTCCAGGACCTTGTCTTTGAATCGCTTCCCTTTACAGTCAGGGCAAGAGACAAAGACATCAGAGAGAAACTGCATTTCAATCTTTTCAAATCCTTCCCCGCGGCATGTATCACATCTGCCTCCAGTTACATTGAAGGAGAAATGGCTCGGCCCAAGCCTACCCACATACGCATCACGTGTGTTGGCCAAGAGGTTGCGTATGGGGTCCATCGCCTTGGTATAAGTCAAGGGATTTGCTCTGGGCGTCCGTCCAATGGGTCGTTGATCTACAAGGATTACGTCCACAATATGTTCCATGCCTTCAAGCGCCTTGTGACGGCCGGCGCGGCCCCGAGGGTCCCACTTGGCCCACTTGATGGCCTTATAAAGGATCTCTTCTGCCAGAGTCGATTTGCCGGAGCCTGAAACGCCGGTCAAACAGACCATAAGACCCAAGGGGATATGTACGTCTATATCCTTTAGATTGTGTTCGCAGGCCCCTTTGATCGTGAGCCACAGTCCCTTCTTAGGCTTTCGCCGTTTCTTGGGTGCTGGAATGAAGCGCTCACCCCTAAGATACTGTCCGGTAAGGGAGCTATTCACACTCGCCGTGGGACCGAAATACATCACTTTTCCACCCTGCTCGCCTGCCCCGGGGCCGAGATCGAGGATGAGGTCACTTTGACTGATGATTTCAGGGTCGTGCTCCACTACAACCAATGTGTTCTGAAGGTCTCTTAGACCCTTCATAATACGGATAAGGCGATGGTTGTCTCTGGGGTGAAGGCCGATACTTGGTTCATCAAGAACATAGAGGGTGTTGACCAGTGAAGACCCGAGGGCGGAAGCCAAGGCCACACGCTGGACCTCACCCCCGGAAAGAGTGCGAGATTGTCTGTTGAGGGCAAGATAACCGAGCCCTACGTCTCGAAGGTATCTTAGTCGGTTGCGGATTTCGTCCAAGATAAGCTTACCGGCTTCATCAAAGGGTGGTATGCGGAGTGATGCAAAGAACTCATTTACCTTGTCTACATTCAGTGCGTAAAGCTCGCCGATATTCAGCCCACCTAGTCGATACAACAGGGCCTCTTGCCTAAAGCGCGTTCCATTACACCGAGAGCAAATCGTGTATGTGCGGTATCGGGAAAGGAAAACCCGCACATGCATCTTGTATTTTCTCGATTCGAGCCAGTTGAAAAAACCGCGCACTCCATAGTAGTTTGACTTACCCTCAATCAAGGCCTCTTTGTGGTGGCTCTTTAGGTCCTGGAATGGGATCTGTGTTGGTATTTTCTTGCGCCGACAAAAGGCGATCAAGTCTTCAAATTCCCTGCGATGATCAAGCCAGTCTCCCCAAGGCTTGATGGCGCCGTCTTCCAGGGAAAGGTTGGGGTCCGGGATGACAAGGTCCAAATCAATGTCGATGATCCGACCAAACCCCCTGCAATTCTCACAGGCGCCAAGGGGGCTGTTAAAAGAAAAGAGGTTGTGCTGTGGAGGGGTGTAGGAGATCTTACATTTAGCACATTCCAGGGTATTGCTGAAAGAAAGGTGTTGGTTCCGTTCGTTTGCATCAGAATCAGCGCCGGCAGGCCTGATCCAAACATCGAGGTAGCCCTGCCCGAAACGGAAGGCCTGCTCCAGGGAGGCTATGATTCTCGTTTTGTCCTTTTTTCGGAGCAAGACCCGGTCTACAACGACATGGAAAGGTTCGAGATCTTCCTTGGCCCGTTTGTTCTCAATGGGCCAAACCTTGCCGTCACAAAAAAAGCGATCGAAACCGAGCCGAGCCAGTTCTTTGTACCCTGTGTCGGGTTCTTTCCCTTTGATTGAGAAGGGAAAGGTGATGACGACCTGAATACCCTCGGACAGATCACGCAAGCGCCCCCATACATGCTGTGGGGTTTCAGGTATGACCGGTCTGCCGCATCCTTTGCAGTGGAGTTGTCCCAGACGGGCATAGAGGAGCTTCACGTAGTCGGTCAATTCCGCCATGGTTCCCACCGTGGAGCGGGAGGTTCGCACCGGGGCCTTGCGGTCGATGGCGATGGCCGGCGGGATCCCCTCAATGCGGTCTACTTGAGGTCGATCCATGCGGTCCATGAATTGCCGGGCATAAGGCGAGAAGGTCTCAACGTACCTGCGTTGCCCTTCGGCATACAAGGTATCAAAGGCCAGCGAGGACTTCCCGGATCCGCTAACCCCCGTGACTACTGTGATTTTGTTGAGGGGGATTTCAAGGTCAAGGTTCTTGAGATTGTTTTGTCTGGCCCCTTGTATGTAGATAGCTGTATCATGCATAGAAATTTATAAGAATATCATGAAAGGGTCAAAAGAGGGAAGAAGCAAAAACCACTTAGGACGGGTTAGGGGCGTGTAGTCAAAAGGTGAACTTATAGGACAAGGCTACTGCGTAGCCCTGATCTATTTTTCCTGCAGAAGTCTCTAATACCGAATGCTCCTTTAGATATTGTAGAAACTCTTGCTTTTGTTTCCGGTTGTACTTGTGGGCGCAGTTTGCAGCACTGTAAATATTGCCCGAATATAGCCCTAACTCAAAAAAAGCGATCAATCCCCCCAGGGCCTCATTGTCATGGTCAAAGGCTTCGTATGCAGCCAAGATCATGGCGCTATTTAGCAAAAAAGCGATGAAGGCGTCTCGATACCTTTCACAATAGAGATGACCCGCGCCGGGCAGGATTGCAAGCCAGCCGGCCGCAGAGGGGTTTTTAATTTTCAGGAATTTTTTTTTGTTCATCTCTTCAGATAGCTGCTTAAGTCGGTAGATCTCCCTGTTGGCCGGGCTAATCTTGTCGAAAAAAGTTTGCGCCTTTTCCCATTTGTCCATATCAAGATAGATCCATCCCTTGCGGTAAAATATCTCGTCTCTTATTTCGGTTTTGTCGGATACTGTCAACAGCTTGTCCAGTGTGCCAAGGGCCTTTTGGGGGTCTTTCAATTTCTGGTGGCACTCGGCCAATCTGACATATGCCTTTACAGTAAATTTTGTGTTACGATATTTCTCGATCAGGACATTGAAGGCGCCAATGGCTTGCTTGAAGCGTTTACCGTTGAGATAGGATTGCCCCACCTTATATGAGACCAATTCCACGCGAGGGTCCTCAGGGAAAAAGTGCAAAAACCGTTCATATTCGCTGATAGCCCTGTAGTATTCTCCTTGCTGAAAGTAACTTTCAGCAAACCGGAACTGTTCATCGGCCTTTATAACAACAGACATCTGACCACGAGCCGGGGGAAGTTCACACAGGCAAACAGCTAAAAGTGTTACAAAGATTACAAGGCGCCTATTCATTTTTGGCTCCACCAAAAATCATTATGCTTTACCGGATCGTAGCATTTCAATTCGCCATCCAAGATGATCCACGGAGACAGTCTCAGCTCATCTCGTCCACAACGATACAACCGATCCCAGATCATTGTCCAGCCAACGGGAAAGCCATGTTTTTCAAGGCATTCTAGGCCATACTGGGAGCAGGATGGATACATCGGGCAATCACTTCCGTCAATGGGTGAAACATATCTTCTGAAAAGCCTCACAAAAATAGTCCCCAGGTTCTGCGAATCCTTTGTATGTTGTTGGCACAAAGCCTCTTTATCACGGTATTCCCACGGACCTTTCATTGGGTCGTTGCCAGCCAAGGCTATACCAGAATAGACAAAAATGAAATAGAGGAGAAAAGACATTCCTTTCTTCATAGCAAAACCATATTACATTAATCGATCAAATTCAATAACGTCTTCCATTGATGGACTCGTAAAAAGTCATTTTGCGAATGACATTGCGCGATCCCGGAATCGTGCACGGAAAGAGCAAAATCAGACTTTTTACGAAACCATCTTACATTGTCCCAGGGCAACAATTGCTCGTTGACAGGGGCAAGCAATATTGTTATCAGTTGCCCACACTGAGACCTTTGAAAAACGTCCCTTTTTGCCCAATTTCGACGTCAGAGGCAAGTCCCTAATCCTCAAAATACTATGAGTATTCCTGCGGTTAGGAACTTGCCTCTTCCTTGCACTAGAACAAAAATGAACGTTTTCAAAGGTCTCACTCTGAAATTGAGTGAGGAGTGATTATGCTAAATCTTTCAAAGACCTTCGAAAAATACGAGGCCCTCGTTGTTGAGATTGACAAGATCTTTAAGGGGATGCAAGGGTCTCACAAAGACTGCATGCGCTGCGAAATCCATTGTTCCGATTGTTGTCATGCCGTATTTGATCTCACCCTTGTTGAAGCAGTCTACATAAGCCACCATTTCAACAAATCCTTGAGTGAAAAGGAGCGGGAGCCCATCTTGGAACGGGCGGAAACAGCGGATCGCAAGTACTATCAGATCAAGAAGAAGCTTCACAAGATGTACATAGATCAAGGAAAACCTCCCGAAGAGGTCTTTTTGGAATTGTCTCGGGCGCGGGTCCCTTGTCCCCTTCTAAACGAGGAAAATCTGTGTGATTTGTATGATCGAAGGCCTATCACTTGCAGGGTTTACGGAATTCCCACCTCTATTGGAGGAAAGGCCCACACCTGCGAAAAGGCGGACTTTAAGGAGGGAACAGCCTACCCTACGGTAAACCTTGACAAGATGAATGATCGTCTCTTCGAGCTTTCCAGGCAACTCCTCGAAGAGATTGGTTCAGAAAACGCGAAGATGCACATGAGTCTTGTGCCCCCATCGGTGGCCCTGATAACCGAGTATAATGAAGACTATTTTGGTGTCAAATAAGGGATTGGCAAGATGAGAAACCTATCACCTGAAGAGGAAGTAAGAAAAAGAGCTATTTTTGACTGCATGTCAGCCAGACGGCGGGAGCACATCCTT
>MAVP01000056.1 GCA_001751075.1 Desulfobacterales bacterium S7086C20
CAGGAATTTGAGAGCATAGAAGATATATACGAGATATCGGTGGGCATTCCCAGGTCTTTCTTCAATTTGAACGCGCTGCTCTATATTGTAGATTTCCCTAAGAGCCAATTTGTGCTTGTAGCAAAAAGTGAAAATGTGGGGACTGAAATAGGCGCCCCGCCTCTAAGCCCGATAAAAGTTGGGGAGTTTCCTTACTCTAGAGAAAAATCAATCGTTTTTGCGGTACATGGGAACAGGCAACTTACCAAAGAGCTTCCTTTGGCTACGGATAACGATGTTATCGGGATGTTGGAAATATATCCGCGTGACCATCTAGACCAACATCAGGAGCTTTTCTTTCAAAAGTATGCCAATCGTATAGGCTTTAATGTACACATGCGCTTTTTGCTTGAGAAGTATGGCGAGCATATAGCATTTATCAAAAGCCTGGTCGGGGATATTGAGCATAATGTTATCATTCCCAACATGGTATATAAGCTCTTTTTAAGGCGTTTAAGGGGGAAGATACGGAAAAACAAGGAGATTGAACAGCTTTTCAAAAAACACTCTTTGCAAGCTGGGACCCAGTGTAAAGATTTTGAACCGATCTTGGCGGAGTTACGAGAAGTAAATCGTGGGCTTGCGGAAGAATTTGGAAACATCGAAAAACACTATCACAGCACAAGCCTTTTCCTTGAAACACTACTTCGAAAGAGTCATTTTGATGAAGGCCGTCTTACACTCAGGACCAAGGCCTGTAACATGAAACATGCCGTCATTATTCCCCAACTAGAGCGCTTAGCTGACCAATTTGCCGAAAACAGGATCACCATAGACAACAGATACAGCGGCATACCTGACGATGATATGGTTGTGGTGGTGGATATTGGTCTCATGGCGCAAGTATATGCAAACCTCTTTTCCAACGCCCTCAAATATGCCCACCAGATAACCGGCAAGGATGGCAGGTCCCAAAAGTATCTATCCTACGGAAGAGAAAAGCTAAAAAATTATTTCGGTCGAGATAAAGGCGGGATCAAGTACAACGTCTTCAACACAGGTCCTCACATTCCTGCTCGGGAGAGAAAAAGCGTCTTTGAGGAGGGATATCGTGGAGCAGACAGCTCAAGCAGGCCCGGCACTGGGCATGGCCTTGCATTTGTAAAAAATGCCGTCGAATTACATGGTGGCGTAGCTGGTTACGAACCGACTCCCGATGGCAATAATTTCTATTTTATACTTCCGGAGTAAGAACCTAGCACCACTATTGGAATGATGGAGTAATGAGCCTAAGGGTCGATAAATTATAGAAATTCCGAGACGTACATTTATATGCCTTCTACAAATCTTTCCAAGATGAGAACAGATGCGCAGGACATCTTTCATGCTGGCATTGGCGCCGTGGAAGCAGAGGCGGCTGTTTATCGCCACTGTAACGTTAAGACAGGACGTCTCTTCGTGGATGGCATGCCTTACGATCTTTCAGCTTTTCAAGACCTTTATGTGATTGGTGCGGGCAAGGCTGGAGCTTCCATGGCCAAGGCCCTGGAAGGGTTGTTAGGAAACCGCATTAGCGATGGCCTGGTAAACGTAAAATACGGTCATGTGGCTGGCCTGAGCCATGTTAGGCTCATTGAGGCCGGCCATCCCGTACCGGACAAAGCTGGTCAAGCGGGTGCACTGGCTATCTTTGAACTTGCTTTGCGGGCCAAGGAGGAGGATCTGGTCATTTGTCTAATCTCGGGGGGCGGTTCAGCCCTTCTTCCTCTACCAGTTGAGGGAGTGAGCCTTTCTGATAAACAAGATACTACCAAAGTGCTTCTCGCCTGTGGGGCCACCATCCATGAAATCAACGCTGTTCGCAAACATATATCTCAAGTAAAAGGGGGTGGGTTGGCAAAGGCTGTCTATCCTGCAACGCTAGTTACCTTAATCCTTTCTGATGTTGTTGGAGACGATCTAGACGTCATTGCTTCCGGTCCAACGGTACCGGACTCGAGTAGTTTTGGGCAGTGTATGAGAATCTTTAACAAATACAATATCGGCGAGAAAGTGCCCAGGGATGTGCTGAACTATATTCAAAAGGGGGTTGATGGTAAACTCCTTGATAATCCTAAGCCCGGAGATCGAATATTTTCCGCCACCCAAAACGCTATTGTGGGCAGTAACATTGAATCGGTTTTAGCAGCTCAAGGGAAGGCCCATGAGTTAGGTTACAACACAATGATCCTTTCCACCATGTTGGAAGGTGAAACCGCTGATGTCGCAAAGGTGCATGTTGGTATAGCCAAAGAGATCTTAAAGACTGGTCAACCCTTGCGCCGACCGGCCTGTGTGCTTTCTGGTGGTGAGACCACTGTTACCATAAAAGGGAGTGGGTTGGGCGGGCGGAATCAGGAGTTTGTCCTCGCCGCAGCCTTGGATCTGGAAGGCCTGGAAAGCGTTGTAGTGCTTAGTGGCGGGACTGATGGGACTGATGGGCCAACGGATGCTGCCGGGGCCATAGCCGATGGTCATACCATTCAAAGGGCCGAGTCTCTAGAACTGAGTCCGGCCGACTCTTTGGCCGACAATGATTCCTATCATTTCTTTGAAAAGCTTGAAGACCTCATCAAGACCGGCCCCACCAATACCAATGTAATGGATTTACGTGTTATGCTGGTAGCTTAAGAAGTGCCTGGGTGGGTTCTCAAAAAGTTCGGGTTATACGATTAATAACAATGGTTATTGCAAAACTGCGTGGCAAGGGGAAGGTGTTGTTATGAGCGAATTTCACCAACACGGTCTTATTACAACAATCCATGGACTTTATGACCTATTGGATCCAGAAGAATATCTGTCATGGTCGGAAAAGAAACTGGTGGGATTTTCCAGGCAAATGTGTATTGGGCTTCTCCTGCCCTGCCTTTATGATGAGATTCGTAACCCCGAGGTCTTGGATAATATCATCCGTCAAATCAATGAGGTCAGTTATCTGTGTAAGATAGTGGTTGCGCTTGGGGGTGCCGGACAAGAAAGGCAGTTTACAGAGGCAAGAGAGTACTTTGGAAGATTGAGGAATAATGGTCGCAAGGTTAAGGTGGTTTGGGTGGATGGCCCCCGGATTCAAGACATCTTCAATAAACTCCGGGAGAAAAAGATCTCTACTGGTGTGCCCGGCAAAGGTCAGTCTGTATGGATCACTCTGGGATATCTATTTGCCACTGACGACTGTGACGTAATAGCTTTGCATGATTGCGATATCGTTACTTATGACAGACTTTTCTTGGCTCGACTCATTGAACCTACAGCAAATCCGAACAACGATTTTGAGTTTTGCAAAGGTTATTACGCCCGTATTTCTCCCACCGAGATGGAGATGAAGGGCAGGACCACACGCCTTTTTGTGGCTCCCTTTGTTCAAACCCTGGCCAATATTTCGTATAACCGTGGCTACAATGAATTAGGAGGGTTTTTTAATTATCATTATTCCTTCCGCTATCCATTGGCAGGCGAGTTTAGTTTTATGACTCGTCTTGCTAAGGCCATAAACATAGCCTACGATTGGGGCCTTGAGGTAAGCACTTTGTCTGAAGTTTATAAGAGACTGACGATGAAAAAGATCGCCCAAATCGATTTGTGCAAGAACTACGAGCACAAGCATCAAGGACTTTCTGAAGGCGATTCCGGCGGAGGGCTTCATCGCATGGTTATAGATATTGCAAAGTTTTATCTCAATTATATGCGGTCCCACGGCATGCCTGTTGATAATGCCTTCATCGAAATGCTACAGCAAACCTACTATCAAACAGCGTTGAGCTTTGTAAAAAGCTACAGCGATGATGCTGATGTAAATGGCCTGATTTATGACCGGCACAAGGAGGAACTTACTGCATTGTATTTTATGGATTTCATTGCGGAGGCCTGGGAGGAGGCAAGAAAAAACGGGGCAAGTACACAGCTTCCCTCTTGGAATCGTGTTATCTATTCCATTCCTGAAATCTATAAAGATCTCTTAGCTGCTGTAGAAAAAGACAACGGATACTAGGATCGTGGCACAAGATATTAGAGTCTGGTTTGTTGCACCAGAAATGGCTCCCTTTGCCAAAACGGGGGGGTTGGCTGACGTAGCGGAGTCATTGCCCTACGCTGTGAGCAAGCTTGGTGTAGAGGTGGCTGTAGGCCTTCCCTTTTATCGCACAATTAAGGAACAAGGCGTTAACGCAAAAAAAGTGTTTGCCGGGCTCAAGGTTCCTTTGGGCGATGCAGTACTTCCGTGTGATGTTTTTGAAGTACGCACAGAGCAAGGAGTCCCTGTCTTTCTCTTTGATAGAAACGACCTCTTTGACCGGATGAACCTATATGGCACTTGGCAAGGAGATTATGAGGACAACCTGGAACGGTTTTCATATCTGAGTCGTGCGGCCCTCATCTTTGCCAAAGAGGTAAGAGCAGATTTTAACGTTGTTCACTGTCACGATTGGCAGACCGGTTTGGTTCCGGCATATCTAAAAACACTTTACTGCAAAGATCCCTTTCTTTCTAAGCTTTCTTCGGTCTTTACCATCCATAACATGGGATATCAGGGAATCTTTCCTGCCAAGATGCTTTCTACCTGTGGCTTGCCTTCCAGTGAGCTTCATCCAGATGGGATGGAATATTGGGGAGACATTAGCCTGTTGAAAGCCGGTATCGTGTATGCGGATGCGATAACAACTGTGAGCCCGAGGTATAGTCGGGAAATCAAGACACCTGAATTTGGATTCGGCATGGATGGCATCCTTCGAAACAGATCGGTTGATCTACACGGGATCCTTAACGGGGCAAACTACGCTGTTTGGAATCCTGCAACAGATCCATTTATCGATAATCAGTATAGCGCTGATGATATGCAAGGCAAACGGATATGTAAGGCCACCCTTATCCGTGAAATGGGTCTTGATGCACATTTCCTTAAACGGCCGCTGTGTGGAGTTATTTCTAGACTAACAGCACAAAAAGGTTACGAACTGTTCGTCAAAGTAGTTGAAGATATTATCCGGTTGGATGTGGGATTGGTAATACTGGCTGCGGGTGAACAAAAATATCAACAAGTAGTGGGGGAAATCGCTCAACAGTATCCGGCAAGGGTGTTTCCTCGGTTTGAGTTTGATGAAACCCTTGCTCATCGTATTATGGCAGGCGCTGACATGCTTTTAGTCCCGTCTCGTTATGAGCCTTGTGGATTGACCCAGATCCATGCCCTAAAATACGGAACAGTGCCTATTGTCAGGGCTACAGGAGGGCTTGACGATACTATTGAACAATTTGATCCTAGATCAGGCAGGGGGACTGGGTTTAAGTTTGCCGGTTATAAAACAAAAGATTTCTTGGGACAAATTGAGACTGCTGTCAGAATGTATGACAATAGGGTGGCCTGGGGAAAAGTAGTGGAAAATGGGATGAGGGCCGACTTTTCCTGGAAACAATCGGCCCAAGAATATGTTTCGCTGTATAAAGAACTCGTTAGGCGAAAGCAAGGTCAACTTTGTGGGCTGGAGGGGATGTAAGATGGCCAAAATGTTCAAAGAGGTGCCTGTAAAAGGACTCCGTTTTTGTGTAGAGCCTGAAAGCCTTAAGGTCAACTCAACAGACAAGCTTTGTCCTGTAAAACACAAGGTCGTGGGGCAAAAGCGAGCCATGGAAGCTATCGAGTTTGGTATCGCAATGTCTGATCCCGAGTATAATATCTACATGGCAGGCAGGACCGACACGGGAGCCACTTATATTGCCCGGAGCTTCCTGGAAGAAGTAGCAAAAAAACAGGACCCACCCCCTGACTGGTGTTATGTCCACAACTTCAAAGAAACAGACAAGCCGATTGCGTTAAAACTACCTCCTGGACAAGGCGGGGACCTTAAAAAAGCCCTGGATGACCTTACACGAGGTCTAAAAGAGACTATTCGTACAGCCTTTAATGCCGATGACTATCGGTACAAAGAACAGGTC
Source organism: Desulfobacterales bacterium S7086C20 (assembly GCA_001751075.1). GTDB lineage: Bacteria > Desulfobacterota > Desulfobacteria > Desulfobacterales. Next base: position 5,947 of record MAVP01000056.1, read on the forward strand.
TTACGTAAGGAATATGAAAACAAACGTCGCAAGATTGTTGATGCACTCAGGGAAAATGTGGAGGCCCAGGGGTTTTTGCTTCAGATGGACTCTCAAGGTGTTGCCATAATGCCCGGGAAAAACGGCAAGGTTATTGCCCCGGAAGAATTGGCCAACCATTCCGCAGAGGAGAAGAAGGCCTTAAGGGTAAAGGGCGATAAGCTGTCCGTGGAGATGAATCGCTCAATGGGGGATATGGCCAGGCTTGAAAGCAAATTGATTGAGCAGCGAAAGAAGCTGGATAAGAAGGTGGCCCTTTCTGTGATAGGCAAAAAGATGCAACCTATCTTTTATAAATTCAAAAGGCGCCCCCAGGTCATTGAATATCTTGAGGCGGTTAAGGAAGATATCCTCGGTCATTTGGATGATTTCCGAAAGCCTCGTGAGGACACGGCCCCTCAAGGGGCGCCTCCGGGTACCGTTTGGCCACCGGCACTAAATAACTACAGGGTAAATGTCTTTATAGACAACTCCGAAACAAAAGGCGCTCCCGTCGTATATAGCTCACTGCCGACGTATCCGGCACTTTTTGGGCGGATAGAAAAAGAGGCCATTTACGGGGCATTGATTACAGATTTTACGATGATAAGACCTGGTGCGCTCCATGAGGCAAATGGCGGTTATCTGGTGTTGAAGGCCATGGATATCCTAAAATGGTACTTTGCGTGGGAGGCCCTAAAACGGGCTATAAGGCACAAAGAAGTAAAGATAGAAGACATAAGTGAAATGTACGGATTTATGACCACCAAGACCCTAAAACCCGGACCTATCCCCCTTAATGTTAAGGTTGTGGTGACAGGTGATCCGTATCTCTACGAACTTCTATATATATATGATGATCGGTTTAAACAAATGTTTAAGATCAAGGCCCACCTGGATGATCAAACAAGCAGGAATAAGACAAGCATTCATCAGTGTATACAGTGCATGGCAAGGTTTTGTGAAGAAGAAGGCCTCAAACATGTGGACCGAAATGGGATAGCCAGGCTCATTGAATACAGTTTGGAGATTACGGGAAACAGGGATAAGTTGACCCTCAGACTCGGCGCCATCGGCGATATCATTAAGGAGGCCAATTTTTGGGCCGGCAAGGAAAGAAAAAAATACATTGCCGCTACCCATGTGGAAAAGGCGATTGAAAAGAAAAAATACCGAGCAAACCTTGTGGAAGAAAAGGTACAAGAGCTGGTCAAAAAGGATATTTTCTGGGTTGAAACGGATGGTTCCAGGGTGGGTCAAATCAATGGTCTCAGCATACTCCAAACGGGCGATTATACGTTTGGAAAACCGGGACGTATTACCGCCAATGTTTCTATGGGGAAAGATGGTATTATTACAATTGATAGGGAGTCCAAGTTAAGTGGTAAGACACATACGAAAGGGGTCATGATTTTGAGTAATTACTTGCGAGAGCACTTTGCCCAAGAAAAGCCCCTTGCGCTTACTGCAAGCCTCTGTTTCGAACAGACCTATGGTATGATCGACGGTGATAGCGCCTCAAGCACGGAACTATTCGCCCTCTTTTCTGCGATTGCCGATGTACCCATTTTTCAAGGCATTGCGGCTACCGGTTCAGTGAGCCAAAAAGGTGAGATCCAGCCCGTGGGCGGCGTTACGCGTAAGATAGAAGGCTTCTTTGACATTTGCAAGCATAAAGGGCTAACGGGCAAACAAGGCGTCATAATGCCCGCAAAGAGTGTCAAGGAGCTCATGCTCAAGAAGGAACTTGTAGGAACAGTGGAAAAGGGTGGATTCCATATCTATCCCATCAAGACCATTGAAGAAGGCATCGAAATCCTAACAGGGATGAAGGCCGGCAAAAAACGAAAGGACGGCACATATTCAAGGGGGAGTCTATTCCGTTTGGTCGATGATCGTCTCAGGGGGTTTGCCGAAAAGGCAAGGGATTTTGCCAAGGATAACGGGATAACAAGGGAGCAAGGGGTCAATTCCTGATAACCAACAAAAAGACTCCCTTGATACAGTCCAGCGAACCAATCGTAATCCTCGCCTTCTTTGTTGTATTCTCCTTTCCCTTCAAACAACCCTCATAGTCTGCGGCGCCTTTGCCAGGATTGGTTTGCCGTTCTTGGGCAAACTCAATGAGCTTGCTCTTGGTAGTCTTGTCCAGGACTTTTCCCACATCAAGACCAATCATATCCACCTGGCTGTAGCCTAGCAAACGACAAAAAGCCTGGTTGGCACCTAAGATGGCATCCTGTCTGCACGCAAAAGCTGGGTCTTCTATTTCCTCAACAAGCAACAGCTTTTGCAGTATAGAATTTGAGCCACCCTTATAGAAGGAGAGGCCATTAACTTGTCCGGTCTTCTTGAGTTCGTAGCTCTTCAGTGGTCCGGGTAGAGGTACTTTGTAATAATTCAAAACCCGGATTGCTTCCTCGACGGGAACCTTATAGTTCCTGCCTACTCTTATCCCCTTGATCTTGCCTCGCTCAATCCATCGTCTGGCTGTTGTGTGGAACACACCAAGCCATCCTGCCACCTCAGTCGTAGAAAAAAGTGTCTTTTCCATTGTTCCCCTCTGTTGGTTAGAAATCGCTAACCTTTTGCCTAATCCCGTATTCCTTAATTTTGTTTAAGAGTGTTCTATAACTGGTTTCCAATAGGGCTGCTGCCCTCTTTCGGTTCCAATTGGTATAAGACAGTACTTGCTCAAGCGTGTTTTTCTCGGCTTTTTGGGCTGCTTTTTTTCCGGCCTCCTTGAGAGGATAGGCTTTGAGTCGCTTCAATTGTCTCGTTGTGACAATCTCTGCTTTTCCCATTGCGACAATATAAAGTATAGCATTTTCCAGTTCTCGAATATTCCCGGGCCAGTCGCGCTGTTTAAATTGCCGACGGACCTGATCCGAAAGAGGCTCGAGTTCCTTGCCATAGTGTGCACTATATTTCCTCAAGAAGTAGTCACACAACAGGTCAATGTCATTCTTGCGTTCTCTTAAAGGAGGGACATAGATTGAAGTCACACTGAGGCGATAATACAGGTCTTGCCTGAAATGCTTCGGAGAAAGCATTCGATTCAGGCCGGCATTGGTGGCAGCCAAGACACGGGTATCAATTTTTGTGTTGGTTGTGCTCCCCAGAGGTGAAACCTCGTAATCGTCAAGAACTTGCAAAAGTTTTGCTTGCATCGGCAAGGGGAACTCACCGATTTCATCCAAAAAGAAGCTTCCAGTATGAGCAAGTTGGAATTTCCCCGGTTTTTTCTTCAAAGCCCCAGTAAATGCTCCCTTTTCAAACCCAAACAGTTCACTTTCAAAAAGATGTGTTGGCACAGAGGGGCTATTGACCTTGATAAAGGGTTTATTCGCCCGCGGGGAAAACCTGTGCAGAGCCCGAGCCACCAATTCTTTGCCCGTTCCACTCTCACCGGTAATGAGAACGGTCAAGTCAGATTTGGCCAAGCGCAAAATATGACGCTTCATTTGCATCATCGCAGGAGTCTTGCCTATTATACTGCTGTCCAGTGCCTTGTATTCAGGAGTTTCAATTCTTATAACAAGGTTTTCTAGAGCCTTCTTCAACTCGGGGGGCTCAAAGTTACTTCCCAGGCAGGAAACAGTAATGGTGTCCGGAAGTTTTACTCCTTCTAAGCTTTCTTGGCCATTTCGTATAAAAAGAACGGGGATGTCTTTTTTTTCGCGCTTGACAACTTCAGCAAAGGCCTCAATTTCCCCTTCATGAATGCCGGAACCGAAAAGTAGCAAATCGGGGGCTTGACGATCTAGACAAGTCAAAAATTCCCTTTTCCGCTCCACGGCATGGGGGCGAAAACCTACAATGCTTAACATTTCACTCAACTCCCCCCGTATGGTGGGAGAATCTTCAACTATGAGTACACTCTTTTCTTCCATAGCGGCATAAACCAGCTTTTTACGAGTCTGTCAAAAAGAGGGCTATCCTGAAAAAGATGACGACATTTTCCTGTAAAACGTAAAGGAATAGTAACAAGAAACCATCCGCGGAGCCCGATGATATGCTATATAGCAAAGAGGGTGCCAAAGATTCGATTGGCGCCTAACGTGTTGATCTGCAAGGATTGCTCCTGATGTCTCTGATGTTTTCAACGCAGGACGGAACACAAACGAGACAACTCATGTCTCATTTGTGTCTTATTTGTGTCTCGTCGGTGTCTCGCTCATGTCTCGCGTGAGACAGTTGTGGGGATCTCTGAGGGATCTATGCGGAGGTTAGTTAAGCGACGGTAAAGCGTGGCCCTGCTTATTCCCATTTCGCGGGCGGCAACGGTGCGATTGCCCTTTGCCGCTTCCAGGGCAGCCACCATCCGTTGTTTCTCGTTCTGATGTGGGTCAACAGTAGACGACCGAGAACGTTTCGAATGAAGAATTTCTGGGGGCAGGTCTTCGGCACTTATAACGGATGGCTTGCAGTGAAGTGTGGCAAAATCAATAGCACTTTTGAGTTCTCGGACGTTTCCGGGCCAATCGTATTCCAGCAATATCCTCATTGCTTCGCGGCTTACATGTTTGACCGCCTTTCCCGTGGCTGCCCGGCTTTGGCTTAGAAAAGTTTCAACAAGCAAGGGTATGTCCTCGCGGCGCTCGCGCAACGGGGGAAGTTTTATCCTGGCAATTCGAATCCGGTACAACAGATCAGGACGAAACCGCCCTCTTGTAACTTCTTCGGTTAAATTACGATGCGTTGATGCCAACACCCTAACATCTATTTGTCTCGCTGTTGACTCACCCAATCGAGTGATCTTTTTTTCTTCAAGAACACGTAGCAAGCTTGTCTGCATGTTCCTGGAGATATCTCCGATTTCATCTAGGAGTAGCGTTCCCCCATTTGCAACCTCAAAAAAACCTTTATGGTCCTCCACTGCTCCGGTAAAAGCTCCTCGTTTATGTCCAAAAAGCTCGCTGGTCAGCAGTGAATCGTTCAATCCGGCACAGTTGACTGCAACAAAGGGTTTCTCCTTCCGATGGCTTGAAAAATGTATGGCACGAGCGACTAGTTCTTTGCCCGTCCCTGTTTGTCCTTCGATTAGGGCTGTCCAATCTACCTTGGAGGCCTCTCGGATCTGCTTGTAAATATTTTGCATTCCCTCGGTTTTTCCTACAAGATCATGAAATCGCACTTTGCCTTCCAGCATACGCCGCAGGTCGTATATTTCCGACATGTCATAGAGAAAGAGGATCTCCTTTTGCGGGTTGCGAGGATCCTCTCGTACTTCGATATCCATCCAGTAACGCCGCCCTTCATGAAACTTGACTTGAGCTTGTAACTTCGGTCTTTCTTTAGAAGGGTGTTTCAGCATATCTTCTAGTTTGGCCTTGTCTCGCCCGTCAAACAAAAACACCTCTTGCCAATGCTTTCCTAAAACGGCCATGCCGCTTTTCTCTATAAGCTGTTGGGCTGTCTGATTAAGGAATGAGATACGGCCGCCCCGATCAACAGTTGCAATACCCAAACGCAACATATTCAGAATTGACAAAAGGTCATCATGGCCCTTTTTTACTGTCTGAAACATCTGCTCAAGCATCACTTCTACACGCTTGCGCTCCGTGATTTCATTAGAAACGCTCTCAATTGTCTCATTTGTCATTTTCTTTAAAAATTCGAGCAGTTCTATAGTCGAAGAACCCGAAACCCGTGCCTTTAGATCGCCTCTAGACACCCTGTGCAGCACGTCAAAGTGCTCCGCCAGGCCTATGGCAAATTCGTGGGATAGATCAACAATTTCTCCAAGATCTCTAGCAGTAAGATTGACGATGTGTTTCAGTTTGGCTATCAAATCGATTTTGGATGTTTCGGGTATCCTTACCTCTGGATTTCCGGAAGATATCTCATTCAACGCCCCAAAAACCTCCGACAAACCTTGCGCCAACTCTACATTGATAGTTCGCAAAGCCTCTTCACTTTGTCGGAGCGCTCCTTCAGCCCTCTTGCGTTCACCAAGTTCGAGCCTAAGTTGTTCTGTCGTTTTAGCCAACTTCGCGGTACGCTCCTTAACTCGCCCCTCCAATTCGTCACGTGCCTTTGTAAGGGCCTTCTCTGCCTGTTGGCGCTCGGCAATCCTTTCTTCTTCAATCTGAAAGACGTCCCAGAACAGCTGCGCAGCAACGTAATCCATTAACCGGACGTGCTCCGGCTTGTTCTGTGAGATCTCGTTGGCTACCGCATCGCGACCTGTCAGCTCAATGATCATGTTGAGGTCCTTAAGCTTAAAAAAATCACGATAGTCCCTTGTTGTATAGATTCCCTGTTCCTGTGCATAACGGTAGCCGATAGCCCGGGGGTTGGTACAAGCCACGCCAACAAGTTTCATCCGAAGCTGACTGAGTCTTTCGGCAAATATCATGTTCATGATTGCCTTGCACCCAGGTCCACCACCAACGATGGCTACATTAACCGGCTTCAGTGGCTTCATGGTTTGATCCTCTTACGCGGGTTTCTATACACGAATCCAGCCCTTTTCTACACCCCATAGACAACGATCTTGCAACATCCGAGATGCTGTCCGCGTCCTTTTTCATACACAACTCGATTGGCGTAGCTCACAAACTTTCGCCCCATGCATTTATGCCAAAATAAGCATATAAAAGGAAAAAGTCAATAAAATCCACAAACCACCAAGCGGTGAATTTATAGAATAGCACACTTGTTGACAAAAAGCTGGGATTCCCTTACTGAGTGAGAACAACATAATGGAATACAATGGGACACAAGGCTTCTATTTGTTGACAGTTGTGGTTTTTTGTAGAGAATTACCTTCGTGACTCCCCTGCCTGAAATAATCGGGCTCTCTAGACAATCCGGATGTTATTGGCGCCTATCTCATTGAGGCTATCGACTATTCGGACTTGAGGCGTTAAAGAAGTATGAAACAAATTCGAAATTTTTGCGTCATTGCTCACATAAATCATGGAAAATCAACTCTTTCTGATCGTTTCATCGAAGCAAGCGGCATCATCTCGGAAAGAGAATTCAAAGAACAGATCCTCGATTCCATGGATATTGAACGGGAGCGTGGTATTACAATTAAAAGTCAGGCCGTTTCGCTGCCCTACACCGCCAAGGACGGGAAGTGTTACACTTTAAATCTCATTGATACCCCCGGTCACGTTGATTTCACTTATGAGGTTTCCAGATCATTGTCGTCCTGTGAAGGAGTGGTTATTCTCGTGGACGCAAGTCAGGGGGTAGAAGCTCAGACGGTTGCCAACCTATATATGGCACTAGACCACGAGCTTGAAATTATCCCCGTCATTAACAAGATCGACCTTCCCGCTGCTGATTTGGAAGAAACGAAATATCAGATCGAACACGATCTCGGATTGGACCCCGATGAAGCCATACCCGTCTCGGCAAAGGAGGGCACTGGTATTTACGAAATCCTGGAGGCCATTGTCACAAGGCTTCCAGCGCCAAAAGGAAATGCGGACAATCCTTTACAGGCACTAATATTTGATTCCCGCTATGATGCTTACATGGGGACTATCATCCATTGCCGGGTCTTTGAGGGAACTGTGCAACCCGGTGACACGATACGTTTCATGTCCAATAATTCAACCTACAGAGTAGAAGAAGTGGGTGTCTTTCAAATTCGACGGGTCAAGAAAACCATGCTTTCAGCAGGCCAGGTGGGTTACATCATTGCGGGTGTAAAAACGGTCAGCGACACCAAGTGTGGAGACACCATTACCCGTGATGATTTTCCGTGTTCATCCCCGTTACCCGGTTTTCGAGAAATCAAGCCGGTGGTTTTTTCTTCTATTTACCCTGTGGCCTCAGATGACTATGAAGACCTAGTTACTGCCATGGACAAATTGAAACTAAATGATGCCTCCCTAGTCTATGAAAAGGACTCTTCCCAGGCTCTCGGCTTTGGGTTCCGGTGTGGATTCCTCGGGCTCCTTCATCTGGAGATAGTCCAAGAACGTCTTGAGCGCGAATTTGGCCTTTCACTTATCATTACCTCACCATCTGTAAAATATTACTTCATTATGAACGATGGGAGCACTACGGTTATCGACAACCCTGCTCTTTATCCTGACCCCACAGTCATTGCCGCCACACAGGAACCCTACATTCACACCACCATAATGTTACCTGATAAATATCTGGGTGCAGTACTCCAGCTTTGCCTTGAGCGCCGGGGTACCAAGACACAACCTAATTACACAAGCGCAAAGAGAGTAGAACTTACCTGTGAACTCCCTCTGGCTGAAGTAACCTACGATTTTTATGACAAATTAAAATCAGTCACCCAGGGTTACGGTTCTTTCGATTACGAACTTCTTGACTACCGCGACAGCGATCTGGTCAAGCTCGACATCCTGATCAACAGCGAAAAAGTGGATGCCCTGTCACAATTGGTCCATCGAGATTCGGCTTATCAGCGGGCCAGGCATGTATGTAAGAAACTCAAGGAAGAGATCCCCAAACAGATGTTTAAAATTGCCATCCAGGGCGCCATTGGAGCAAAAATTATTTCCCGAAAGACCATATCCGCCTATCGGAAAGATGTCACGGCCAAGTGTTATGGCGGGGACATCTCACGGAAGCGCA
>MAVP01000057.1 GCA_001751075.1 Desulfobacterales bacterium S7086C20
CCGTGAGTCTTAGCGACAAAATCCTCATGTTCCGTGTTTCGGTCTACATACAACGGCTTCTTGTTCTTAAAAACCCAGCCGGAAGGAGATTCTTCATCCAGTAATTGCTTCACTCCGACCAACTCGGGCTTTGTTGAAGCTGCAACTTCCAGAGCCTTGCGTCCTTTCAAAAGCATAATAGAGCCACGTTTGGCCCGCAGACTATTCACTACTTTGAGGAGAACCCGTTGAAGCTTCTCCCCAAAAGGCAGTTTGGTGTTATTCGAGATATTGGTAATAGTAAGTAAGATCTCAAGAATTCTTTGTTCTCGTGTCATCGCATCTCCCCAAGTTACACACAAGTTACACACACGTACGCAGCAGGTTCTCGGCTTCTTCGTGCTTCGGGTTGACCTCCAGTATGTCCCTCAACGGTTTCTCGGCTCGGATCCCCTTACCAAGGGCTAAATAAGTTCTGGCAAGATGCAATTTAATCTCGAGATTTTTGCTATCTTCCTTTTCGGCATTTGTCAAATGTTTGAGAGCCTTGGAATGTTCGCCGAGTTCTTCCAACAGTACACCCAACTTCAGGGAAATCCCTTTTCGATTCGGATCTGATCTGAGAACGGATTCGAGAAGCTTTGCCGCATATTCCTTGGCATCTTTCCCGATACACAGTTGGGCTATTTGTTCTTTCAGCTTCTGGTTGTCTTCGCTTAGATTGAGGGCATTATCAAAAACCTTAGTGGCCTTTTCGACCATCTTTTTCCCGAGCAGTGTTGTTCCGAAATAGATGGCTCGAGTCAAATCACGAGGGTTAATGGCCATTGCTTTTTCGAAATATTGGGATGCTGCATCAATGTCGTTTAGTTTCACGTATAACTTGCCAAGATTGTGAAATGCAGAGACGTCCAAAGAATTCATCTCGGTAGCTTTCAATAGCCATCTTTCAGCTTCTTTCAAATCCCCTTTTCCCAAAAAATAGCAGCCCAGTTCATGCACGGGTTTCGATGATTCCGGATTGGCCTCCATGGCAAGCTGTGCTTCTTTAATAGCTCCGTCCAAATCTCCTTGTTCTTCAAGCCTTCTTGCTTCTTTGAGATGAGAGACCATGGGAGAGGGTTTGTTCGCGTTTTCAATGACAGCCAGCACCTTGTCCGTTAACACTTTCATCGTCGGAGGCTTCAGTATATAGGCATCAATATCTGATTCAGCAGCTTCAGCGACAAAATCCATGTTGGCTTGAGCCGTGACCATAACAACAGGAAGGTCTCGAAGGTCCCTGTCTGACCGTATGCGATTCAATAGCTCCGAACCGGTCATCACAGGCATGTTGTAATCTATGATGGCTAGCTCTATTGATTCTTCACTTTCCTTCTTCAATAATCGCCAGGCTTCCTGTCCGTTGTTGGCAGGGATAAACTTCTTGCCGTATTTGAGCACTTTCATCATGCTGCGGATTGTGGTGATCATGTTTGGCATGTCATCCGCGATCAGTACCGTCATTTCGTGAATGTCAATCATGATAGGTAACTCCCGTAACCCGATAAAAACATAGAAAAGCCAAACAGTTTTCTCTGATAGCAACGAGTATTAATATTTTGCCAATACAGAAACTTAGCCCGCCCTGAGACGCTTCAAAGATAACACACAAGACCGGATCTGGGAACCAAGAAGAGGCTTTAAAGATCGCGGGACGATATCTTTGTTCCCAGATTCTGATCCTCCGATCGGAGAATGACAATATCTGCGATTTCAAATTCGATTCATGGATTGTAGAGTTATTGCAGGTATACGAAAGAGAAAAGAGGCGTTATGCGCCGGCGGAAACGTGTAGGTATTTCATGAAACTTCCTTGTTAAGGACCCACTTCTCAATCATCTTAAAAACCAACTCCCTTTTGATCGGTTTTGGAATGTAATCGTCCATACCTGCTTCAAGACACTTTTCCCGGTCACCTTTCATTGCATGGGCAGTCATAGCAACGATTGGGATCCCATTAATCTTGGATGGTTCATTCCGGATTGCTCTGGTTGCTTCCATGCCATCCATCCCCGGCATCTGGATGTCCATGAAGATCAAGTCAAACGCATCGGGAGCCTTTGTGTATTTGTCGATTGCCTCCCGGCCGTTGTTTGCCACCTCCACCTGATAGCCCGCCTTGGTCAACAACACCTTCGCCAATTTTTGATTGACTGGGTTGTCTTCTGCCAAAAGAATACGTGCAGAACGCTTGGCCTCTTCTTTTATGGAATGTTGAGTGACAATTGTCTCTCGTTTCACTTTCTCCTGGTCTTCCTTCTTTTCACCCAGCAGGCCTTGCATCATGTGCAGGAGTTCTTGACGGTTAACGGGCTTGGGCAAAAAGGCATCAAAGCCCGCCTCTAGACATTTCTTGGAACTGCGCTCAGTCGATGAAGAATAGGCCAACAAAGGGACATGAGGAATCTGTGCCTGTGAATTACGAATTTGGCGTGCCACATCATAGCCGCTCATTTCAGGCATCTGAATATCCAGAATACAAATGTCAAAGGGATCATCCTCGTCAGCCGCACTTTTTACAGCTGGTACGACCTCATCAGGTTTTTCGAGGGCAACGACACGCATGCCTGCTGATTCTGTGATCTTAGACAAGATATCCAGGTTGTTCTTGTTGTCGTCCACAATAAGGATCTTCTTGCCGGACAGCGACACAGGCAAGATGCCTTTGCGCTGTTTGACTTGAGCCTTCTCAAGCCATGCCGTGAAGTAGAAGGTGCTTCCCTTATCGACCTGGCTTTCTGCCCAGACATCACCATCCATGATTTCGGCGATTTTTTTGCAAATAGGAAGTCCCAGTCCGGTGCCGCCGTACTTTCTGGTCGTGGAAGTGTCGGCTTGTTGAAATACCTCAAAGATTGTGTCTACCTTGTCTTTGGGGATACCGATTCCTGTATCACGGACACTGACACAAAGCTTTACACGCCCATTGTGTTGTTCCTCAATGTCGATTGAGAGTTCTATTTCACCGGTTTCGGTAAATTTGACGGCATTACCCATGAGGTTCAGCAGCACCTGCCTGAAGCGCGCAGGATCTCCTCTTACATGAGCCGGAACTTGATCTCCAACATGACATAGTATCTCAACAGGCTTTTCTGCCACCTTTGGACGAATCAACTTGCAAATGTCATAGGCCGTAACTTCCACGTCAAAGTCAATCGTTTCGAACTCCAGCTTACCTGCCTCGATCTTGGAAAAATCAAGGATGTCATCTATCAGGGACAGTAGCCCATCAGCGCTTCTTTTTATGGTCTCGGCATAATCGATCTGCTCATCACTCAAGTTGGTATCGAACAGCATCTCGGTAAAACCTATCACTCCATTCATTGGTGTGCGGATCTCGTGGCTCATGTTTGCCAAAAAGTCGCTTTTGCTCTGGTTGGCTGCCGCAGCTTTTTGCTCTGCCCGCTGACGCTCAGCCATTTCTTTGGACACACTCTCGATCATAAAGTTTGTAACACTTTTTAAAGACTCCAACAGCTCGACATTAGAACTTCCGGATATGCGGGCCGTCAAATCACCTTTTGAAACCCTGTCCAACGTATCAAAGTGTTCAGCAAGACCAATTGCAAACTCATGGGACAGGTCAACAATTTCTGCTAGGTTTGCGGCAGTCATGTTGACCATTTGTTTTATTTCAGCAATGATGTAGACTCCTGCCGTCTCAGATATCCTCACATCTGGATTTCCTGAAGATATCTCTTGCAACGCATCGAAAACCTCGGTCATGCCTAGTGTCAATTCCTTGCTGAGATTTTTGAATTTTTTCTCGCCTTCTCGCAGGGCCTCTTCAGCTTTCAATGCCCTGATCTGTTTTAACCCCATGGTCGCAACCATCTCGGCAAAACTGGTCAGGAAATCTAGTATGGAGGGGAGTTTCTTCTTTGACACAATGGGAACTCTCGCCAAGGCATCCAAATAAGATGTTTCTTCGAAACCGTAATTAGCTGCCTGGCGGCGGAAAAACTCACGATCGGGCTGCTCCACCAGGAACTGTCCCACAAAAGCATTGGCGACATGTTCACCCTCAATGACAATTGGCGACGCAGCGTCAGTAAGGCCATTTTTGCAAGAGTAGATCGAGGATCGTTTGCCACTGTCCAGTTCGTTAGCTAGTTGCGTGTCACTTTCGATGCATTTTGCGCATGCTTGTTCGTTTATGCGATGGAAATCCGTACAAATTCTTTGCCACCGCGCGCCAACAAGCACCTCCCCTTCCAAGTCGATGATCGCTGCCGCGATGCCTACCGCATCACAAAAACTGTCGAGAAGCTCCTGGTTTTTCTGAATATCAATGAGATCCGTGAGCTTTAACTTCATCCTTACAGCACCTCGATTTAAGAACACAACTTTTTCTAATGAGCCACATTAACTTCCGTCCGGTATGTTCGGGGCTTCCTAGCAATACACTTCATTTTCGCAAGCAGGAATCATACCACAAATCTCAGTATGGTTTTTTTTATTCTGACAAATGCACCGGCAGAAAGGACACCATGGCAGATAGAGACCATCGAACGACTTTGAGGACTTATACAGCCATGGCCATCCCTCCAAGCGCTTAGTAACTCGCAGGCACTTCTTTCTCCGAAGCAACACACCAGATGCTGGACTGAAAGCAAAAAAGAGCGGGACTGCTTCAGCCCCGCTCTTTTCTTATCCATTGGACCACGTTACAATTCTACCATGTGATATAAGGACTGTTTACTAGACCCCCAATGAGTAGAAAGAACCCAAGGGCTACAGCAGTATAGCCTAAAAGGTAGAATAGAACTCGCCGGTAAACTTTTGCCTCTGGAACCAAGACGCTGTCAAGCGTGCCGGCTTTGTCTAGCCGTGCAATCCAACTAGGTCTTTCATGGCGTGTGTCATCTAGGTCCGCACTTCCTTCGAACATGGCCCGATCCATTGGGAAATTGTGGCGCCGCAAGTGTGCAATAAAGAAATGGATGAGGAACACATGCGCCATGGCCAGAATGGCCTCGATGCGATGGATCCAGAAGGCCACATTCAATCCCCAGCCAGGCATCAAACGACTTGCTGCTAATGGGTAAGCGAGCAAGAGTCCCGTACTTCCCATGATGACCATCCCCCAAAATACGGCCCAGTAGTCAAACTTTTCCCAATATCCCCATCGATCAAACTGTGGGGCCTTATTTATGCCCAGGAACCATCCGAAGTGAAGAAAAAAGTGCTTAATGTCCCGGCCATGAGGCAGCAAAGAATCAGGACCAAAGAGACTGCTTGGAAACCGTCGCCAATCAATGGCTGCGACCAGATAAAGCACGTGAAGCAAAAAACCGCAGACCATGAAGATGCCCACATACTTGTGGATTGTGAGGGCAGACTCGTAACCTCCAAACACCCAACTCAGCTTTTTCCCCCAAGGGGTCTCAATATACATGCGTGCTAATCCCGTGGCCCCTTGAGCAAGAAATGCCGCCATAAGCAGAACGTGAAAGATCCGCTGAAGCGGGGTAAACCTTTTTATTCTAGCCATGTTGTTTGGGCTCACTTGTGGTTTTCTCCTTTGCGGCAAAGAGTTCTCGAATACCCCAGAGCGCCGTGTGAGGCAGAAAAACGACAAACGTCCCTACAGCAACGCCAACCATGATCCAGAAGGCGTAGAACAAGACCGGAAATGTCTTTTTCGTAGCTGCCATGGCCGGATTTGGCGTGTGGACCACATAACTGGCAAAAGAAGCGCTGGCGCCCTCGTGGCACTTTGAACACACGGCCGCATGCCTTCGGATGGGATTCATGGACGAGTAGTAGTGCTCGATGCTGGCGATGGGCTCGCCCCCGTGACACTGGCGGCAGGTAAGATTGGCGCGGATCGTATGAATGTCTTTCGTCTCTTTGACGTGACAGTCCTCACAACGTCGACGTTTATAGAACTTGATTCCCTGGTGGGAATCTGCCAGGCGAGTCCTGATACGCACACGGGCTGCCGAGGGGCTGTAGGGGAAGATCCCCCGTTGAACACCGGGCACCCCGACCATGGGACGTTGGTGGCGGGGAAGGACCTCGTATTCTTCGTAGTATCCTGTGCTGACTTCACGCTCTTTGTATCGTCTGAGAGCCGAAGCGACTTCTTCCGCGGAATAAGTTATTTCCGGGAATAGGAGCAAGGCGGCTATTATCCCGAGGGCACTTGTGGTGCTGCAAATGAACCTGTTCATATGGGCCTCCTAGATCCGTCTCAGCTAATACTGGACAGGCTTGACAGAAGTACCAACAGGCTTGGGCAGTTTGGTCAGCGTATCATAGGCCTCCTGAAGTTTTTTCAAGTCCGCATCCTTGTGTTTGTGACACTTCTGACACGAGTTGGGTACGGCTGGGTTTTCCAGGGTGTCTTTGGGCAATAGAGCCGTAAAAACATGGCTGTGTATATCCCCCGATTCAGCGCTCTTGGCAATCCTCGGCATATGGCAGCCAACGCAGTTCGCAAAGGAGTGGATCGAGTGGGCCTGGTTTTGGTTGATCTGTACGTGGCACTCAAAGCATTGTTTGGAACCTGCCGACATGGTCTGTGAACGGGTAGGAGGTACGCCTATTTGGTGCACGTAATGGCAGGACGTGCAGGTCACGCCCTCCTTAGAATGCTTGGACTGGACCCAATCGATGTATTGCTGGTGATGGCCTTTGGAAAATTCGTTGGCGTATACATGCTTTATGTCCCCAGCGGCGAACGAGGTGGATGTGTAGTAGGCCTCTAAAGCCATGCCCGGCTCGTAGCCCACGGGCCACCCGGCACCCTCGAACTTGGTGGCCTTGCCGCGGTTGTGGCAGGACCCACAGATCTGTACGGCCACACCCATAGTGAGCTTGGCCGGATTGATAATGGTCTGCCGTTTTTCAAACACCGCGGTCTTGGGCAAGGCCGCGTGCCACGAGCCTTTTCCATGGCAGGCCTCGCAGGCCACCCCCAATTCGTTGAAGGTTTTCTTCTCTATATCTACACCAGTTGCATGACAGCCACCACATTTCTTGAGCCAGGGCCGCTTGTCCCAATCGTGCTCGTGGTAATTGACCCAACGGTTTGTGTCAGCGTTGTACTGAATGGGTGAGATGAACAACGTACCGTCTTTTTCCACGATAAAACGCTGTTTCCACTGGCTGCCGATAGTGTACCTGATCTCCTCGACCTTTGGGATCCAGATTTGATCTGCTGGAACCTTTAGTTTCTTACTCAATTTTGCAAGGTCGCCGCGTATTCTGGCCTCGTCAATAGGTACTATAATCACGTCCCGATTCTTTTGAGCATCCTGGGTCATGCGACTGTGCATCGTCATCTTCCACGAATCGTAGTGCTCAAGGTGACATGTTTTACACGTGTCCGAACCAACGAATGACTTTGTTTGGCTCATGAGTGCATCTACGTCCACGAGAGGATCGACGCCACAAGCTGTCAGTAGAATTGTAGAAAAAATAAGCATGAAAAAGGGAACAAGTTTTTTCGGATTCATAATAATCCTCCTATGCAAGGATACAAGGTGTGATAGTTTGACGAGAAGCGGTTCGAGGCCAAAAGGAAGAGAAAAACTGAAACCACGCAAATAGAGGTTGCGAATTGAACCGCCCAGCTCGTGCAACTCTTGGCACTTTTCCATGCGTGCCATTAAATCCTGCAAGGCAATACAAGTCAATACCAAGAATACTTTATTTCATACAACAAGAGACAGTATTTTTTTCTTATTAACCATGTAGTTGATTTGCTGATGGTGCTGGTTGGCTACATTATTTCAGATTCATGGTTTTTTTGGTTGGGAAATTTAACGGTTTCGTAAAAAGTCTGATTTTGTTCTTTCCGTGCACGATTCTGGGATCCAGAATCGTGCAATGTCATTCGCAAAATGACTTTTTACGATTTCATCAACTCTTAGGGGTCTTCAAATTCAAACAGGTTTCAACAGATATCGAAAGAGGAAAGATGTGTTGTGCGCCGGCGGGAACGTGTAGGTATTTCATGAAGGTTCTTTGTTAAGAACCCACTTCTCAAGCATCTCAAAAACAAACTCTCTTTTGATCGGCTTGGCAATATAGTCATCCATGCCTGCTTCAAGACACTTTTCCCTATCACCCTTCATTGCGTGAGCAGTCATTGCAACAATTGGAATGGCCTCGAATCCTTTTTCTCTGATGGCTCTTGTGGCTTTCATCCCGTCCATTTCCGGCATCTGAACATCCATGAAGATCAGGTCAAACGCATCGTGAGCCTTTGTGCATTTGTCGACTGCTTCCTGGCCGTTGTTTGCCACTTCCACCTGGTAGCCGGCCTTTGTCAACATCATCTTTGCCAGTTTCTGGTTGACCGGGTTGTCCTCGGCTACAAGGATACGAGCAGAATGCTGAGTGACAAGCGTCTCTAGGTGTTTGCCTTCTTGGCCCTCACCCAGTAACTTCTCCAGCAGGTCCAAAAGCTTTTGCCTGTCAATCGGCTCCGGCAAGAATCCATCAAAGCCTGCCTGCAAACACTTTATTGCGTCGCGCTCTGTTGAGAAGGAAAAAGCCACCAAAACAATGCCAAGAATTTGCGATTGTGAACTCCTGATTTGACGTGCTATGTCATAGCCACTCATTTCAGGCATCTGAATGTTTGAGATACAAACGTCAAAGGGGTTACCGGCTTCAAGGGCACTTTTCACTGTTGGCACAACTTTATCAGCTGTTGTTATGCCAACAGCATGCATGCCAACTGATTCCATAATGTTGCTCAAAACAGCTAGGTTGTTCTGGTTATCGTCAACGATGAGGACCTTCTTGCCGGAAAGGGAAATTGAAGCAAATTTTTTGACCTGATTTTCTTCGGATTTTCCCAACCAAGCAGTAAAATGAAATGTGCTTCCTTTGCCAGATTCGCCTGTCCTGAGCGAAGTCGAAGGGCTTTCTGCCCATACATCACCACCCATAATCTGGGCGATATTCTTGCAGATAGGAAGTCCCAGACCGGTACCGCCGTATTTTCGAGTCGTGGATATATCGGCTTGTTGAAAGACATCAAAGATGGTGTCAACCTTATCTTTGGGGATACCGATTCCAGTATCCCGAATACTGGCATGCAGTTTTATCCGATCATTGTATTCCTCTGTTAGTTCAATAGATAGTTCTATTTCACCCGCTTCAGTGAACTTGACAGCATTGCCCATAAGGTTCAAAAGCACCTGCCTAAGCCGACCGGGATCACCATTGACATACGCCGGAACCTTGTCGCCTATTCGGCACAGTATCTCAACAGGCTTTTCTTGCACTTTGGGACGAATCAACTCGCAAACATCATAGGCCATAGCTTCCGGGTCAAAATCAACGGTCTCAAATTCCAACTGACCTGCCTCGATCTTGGAAAAATCAAGGATATCGTTGATCAAGGCCAGAAGCCCTTCACCGCTTCGTTTTAAAGTTCTGGCATAATCAATCTGTTCATCATCCAGATCGGTGTCAAGCAGCATGTCAGTAAAACCGACTACCCCATTCATAGGGGTGCGTATCTCGTGGCTCATATTAGCCAGAAATTCGCTTTTTGCCTTACTGGCAGCCTCTGCTTCCTCCCTGGATTTCAATAATTCCTTTTGCGCACGCTTACGTTGGGTGAGATCTCCAACAGAAATAACCTCAGCAGGACGTCCTTCGTACGTGAAAGGGGCATGGGTAATCTCTATTTCCTTTTTTCGGTCATTCTTGCAATTCAATACTACCTCATAAGAACCTGGATTATCGCTGCTGTGTGAGATATTGCAGTGACCTCTGTTAGGTGTATTCAATTCAGAAGATATCAGATCTTCAAGGCGAATCGCTCTCAATTCGTTGAAACTGTACCCAGTCAAAGTTTCATAGCTAGGATTTGCGAATTTATGCATACCGTCCTGAACAATGGTGATTCCATAACTGGAATATTCGGCCAGTGCTCTGTATTTTTGTTCGGAATATTGCAAACTCTGGTAGTTCAGTGTGCTGTTTATCGCCAGTGATACAAAACTGGCAACTATGTTGAAGAGATTTATGTCTTTGTCCTCAAAGACCTCTTTGTTAGGATGACTTAGTGTCAACACCCCCAAGACCTTGTCCTCAATAAATAGAGGAACGGAGAAAAGTGTTCCTATTTTAACCTTGGGATCTTCTAGCCAAACAAATAAACTAGATTGTTCCACGTCCGCAATAAAAATAGACTCCTTTTTTGAGACAGCCTTGCCGGCAACTCCTTCCCCAGCAGCAAAGGTATATCGAACGTTATTCTTTGAAAAAACATCTTTTGCCTCAATAACGTAGCTTTCGCGATCAGGATTAGTTGCCGCCACAAGGAAGAGCCTATTCCGGTCGTAATCCATGAGCATTATTGAGCAGTTTCTAGCCACGCTACTACTGATAATGACTTCCAGAATCGTTTCGCATACTCGTCTGAAATCATTTATGTGGAGCAGTGCAGCACCCAACTCTCGCAGTATGGATAATTCTGCCAGCTTCTCCTCGAATTGCTCATAGACAGCCCTGATATGTTCAAGAAGAACCTGATCCCCCCCCCCTGAATAGGCAGGATTATGATTGTCTTTGTCTTTTTCCATTGCTTCTTACGACAATGCCTCCAGGAAGCCCTCAATTTCAGCCCGTTCAGATTCCAATTCTTTTGCTAGCGCTACTACACTGTCATGATGAAGTCGTAATCTCGAGAGCACTGTATGGTCACTATATGTTCCATTGCCGCAGCATTCGCCAATACCAGACTTATGAGCTATGAGATTTGCCACATTAACCACCAAAGCCATATGACCATCCGGACACTCGGACGGATTATGATGATGATGAAGGGGCTCTGCAATGTCGGCAGGAAAATTCCAACGCTCTATGAGGCGATATCCCATCTCGGCATGATCTAACCCCAGGATCTTTCGTTCCAGCTTATGGAGCGGCGTCTCATCTGTGGTCGCCCTTTTCAGCACTTCTCCATATTCGTCCGGGAAATAAATACTGAAGATGATTTTCCCTACATCATGGAGCAATCCGACTAGGACCGTCGATTCATCTGAGGCTCTTCCTGTTTTCTTTGCAACTTTCTTCATTGCAAACCCAACAGCTATAGAATGCTTCCATAGCTCCGCCACATCCAACAGACCGCCTTGCTCTTTTGATGAAAGGGCAGAAAGCACACCCATCCCCAAAGCAAGGGAGAGGATTTCCTTAAAGCCTATAACAACAATGGCACGGGATATGGAATCAATCTTTTGGGACATACCGTAATATGAGGAATTAGCAATTTTCAGCACTCGAGCAGATATGGCCTGATCATTGATGATGAAATTGGCAAGATCTTTCGCAGAAGTCTCAGCACTCCTTGCGGTTACAATGATGTTGTGGGTAACCACAGGAAGTGTGGGAAGAGTCGTTTTCGGATTACGGATAAGATCCGTGACTCTGTCTTTGATGTTCATTGAATTCTCTCACTGTTTTTTGTGTCCATCTGTCTCCGATGCAAGCCGTCGCCTTCCACTTCTGGCATTGGTGTTATGATAAAACTAACATCCAGTAGGGCTAGCAGGAATCATGCCACAGTATCACAAAAGGTTAATTAATTATCATGAATGATTGGAAAAGTCTATAGCTGACCTGTCTCCTCCAGCAGTTGAAGACTCAGTGATTTGCTCCCTAGCTCAAAACCGGCATAGATTTTCTCAATAAGAATAGGTCTGAAGGATCGATATTACGTATTGGATCAATTCGTATTTTTCGAGTATTCTGATTATAAAAAGCAGAGAATATCTTATAAAGGACAGCAAAGATGTCTGCATGGAAAAGGGTATTGATTTCGCCGCGGCCTTATCGGTACGTCCGGGTGGTTCTTGGTGTGGTTTTTGTGTGCGCTGGTTCGGCGAAACTGACTGACCCGGAAGGCTTTGCCGAAATAATCTCGGCCTATCAACTGGTACCTGAGGGCTTTCTCGCGCTGGTGGCTATTGGTCTGCCTGCCTTGGAGGTGTTGGCCGGCCTAGGTCTTGTGTTCGACATACGAGGGAGCCTGAGTACCATTTCGGCCCTTTTGGCCCTCTTTGTAGGGGTCTTGTGGTTCGGTATCTTGAAAGATCTTGATATTGACTGCGGGTGCTTTTCTCCCGCTGAACTGGCAGAGCACGGCACGCTCAGGGAAGCGATGTACCGCGATGTCGCCATGATGGTAGCAGTCGGCTATCTTTTTTGGTGGCGCCGGGCTGTTCCGGTTTGGTCACCAAAGGACTTGCGGGCGAGGACATCATAATCAATCTTGACGACAGGAGGTAAAAGACAATGTTTAGAAAGAAGGCCTTGTTTCTTGTTTTGATCTGCACGGTATTTGTCTTTGGGATGGCAACAACAGGGTTCTGTTTTGGAAAGAAAGAGCTTGAAACAGAGGCGAACGCGGTTAAGCTCCTGCGGGAAGTAGAACGGGGTGGCTACAAGATCGTGACTACCGATGAACTCAAGGCATGGATCGATCAAAATAAAGACATGGTCATTGTGGACACTATGCCCTATGAAAAGAGTTACAAAAAGAATCACGTGAAAGGTGCGATTCAGTTTCTCTTTCCGATTCCCGATATGAATACATGGGACACAGGGGAAACAGCCGGCAAAACCAAGGAAGATTATCAAAAACTCCTGGGACCAGACAAGAACAAGTCGATTGTGGTATATTGTGGTTTTGTCAAATGCACTCGCAGCCATAACGGCGCTGCATGGGCCAAACGGCTCGGCTACACGAATGTATATCGACATCCTGGTGGGATTAAGGCATGGAAAGAGGCCAACTATCCAACGGAAAAAGTCAAGTAAACGATCTGTGTTGGAATCTGGGAAAAAACATCGGCAATCCGGAACACTTAGACGTTGGCCGGTCTGGTCCGCAGTCGAGCGGAAAACTTGTTAGAAACCCGACAGCTTCTTTGGGCGGCAGGGGCTGAACGGGAAAGGTTCCAAGCTTGCTGCCGGGTTTCAGCGATTGTTGACTTTGGAGCGGCCGTGAAAGGAAAGCGATGTTTTTCATGAAAAAAAAGACCTTGATGGGTTTGTCCCGAACTTGTGGTTGAGCTGCCAAGATCGGTCCGACGGATCTGTCGGAAGCCCTGCAAGCCCTGACACCTTCAAGAGACCCTGATCTCCTGGTGGGTTTTGACACCAGCGACGACGCGGCCGTATACCGGCTTTCTCCTGAATTGGCTATGATCAGCACGGTCGACTTTATTACGCCACCGGTGGATGATCCTTATTGGTTCGGCCAGATTGCAGCAGCGAATTCCCTCTCAGATATCTATGCCATGGGGGGAAAGCCCCTGACCGCGTTGAGTCTGGTCATGTTTCCATCCACGAAGCTGGACATGGGGATTCTAAAAGAGATCCTTCGCGGTGGGAACGAGAAAGTCAACGAAGCCGGCGCATGCATGGCGGGCGGACATTCGGTGGATGACAATGAACCCAAATACGGCTTGGCGGTGACCGGCGTAGTCCATCCAGAGCGAATCTTGAAAAACATCGGCGCACAGAAAGGAGACGCCTTGGTTTTGACCAAGCCTTTGGGCACCGGAGTGCTCTTCAATGCATCCCGTTCCGGAAAACTTCCTTATCGTGAGTTGGAGGCGGTTTTGCCTCTGGTGGCGGCCTTGAACCGACAAGCCATAGACACGGCCTTGAACTATGAGGTCCATGCCTGCACGGACATTACGGGTTTTGGGATTATGGGACACACTCTTGAGATGGCAAAAGGAAGTGGCGTTCAGATCGACATCTCCTACAATACCCTTCCCGTTTACCCTAATGTCTTTGAAATGTACCGCAAAGGAGAGACCACGGGCAGCAACAAGGCCAACAAAATCTTGGCCCGGGGCTTTTGGGAATCCAAAAAGAAAATGTCCGATGATGAAGTAGAATTACTCTTCGATCCTCAAACCTCCGGGGGGTTGCTACTTGCCCTGCCCGCTTCACGGGCAGAGGAGCTGATGTTGGATCTGGCGGGTGCCGGGGTACGGACGGCAGCCTGTGTGGGCAGAGTCGTAGCAAACAACCGGCCATTTGTGCGTGTTGTGTAAAAATGGTTTATTCTGTGAATCCCCTTGCACTTACGACGCAACGAAATCCCACTTCTTCAAAGGCTTCCCATGGATAGCACGAAATAGGAGACGGAGGCTGTTTCTCTAGATCGTCGCCGACTTCTCCCAGGATTACATATTCGGTTTCAGTAATTTTCCCTTCATGGGTCCCTTCCAAGGTCCGTAGCCCCCACTCGCTTACGTTCTCCCTCAGCCCCCTCGAATGCCGTATTCATTGGGCTTGAAAACAGTCACAGGGGAAGGAAGCGTCGGGGAATACTCAGAGGTGGT
>MAVP01000058.1 GCA_001751075.1 Desulfobacterales bacterium S7086C20
CAATCGTACCTATATTTATATGCGGCTTCTTACGTTCAAACTTCTGCTTGGCCATCTCCTGTCCCTCCCTGCGTCTAGAAAGTAATCCTAGCTATCGTAAAAGCCCTTGCCTCTAACTTCGAACACTCCGGGCTTTGGGTACTACAATCACCCCTACCATCGGTAATGTGCAAAGGCCTTGTTTGCTTCCGCCATTCTGTGCGTATCTTCCCTTTTCTTAAGTGCCATACCGCGTCGGTTAGCTGCATCCATCACTTCCCCCGCAAGCCGCTCAGCCATGGTTTTTTCTGACCGTTTTCTGGCAAATGATATCAACCACCTGATTCCCAACGCCCGTCGGCGAGTTTGTCGCACCTCTATTGGCACCTGATATGTCGATCCCCCTACACGACGGGATTTGACCTCAACGACAGGCTTAACATTATCCATTGCACTCTCGAAAACCTTAAGAGGTGACTCGCTGGTTTTTGCTTCAATAATATCGAAGGCCTTATACATTATTGACTCAGAAACACTCCTCTTACCACCCTTCATCATACAGTTGATAAACTTGGATACCAACTTACTCTTATATTTTGGGTCAGGTAAAATATCTCGCTTTGGTGCTTCACCTTTTCTCGACATGCAAACCTCTCTTTACCTTAGGCATATACTACCGTGTGCCTTGACAAAACAGCAAAAGCTATTTTGCCACCTTCGCACCATACTTTGAACGCCCCTGTTTTCGATCACTGACTCCAATAGAATCGAGCGTACCTCTGACCACATGATACCGAACACCCGGTAAATCTTTGACACGCCCCCCTCTCACCAGCACAACAGAATGCTCCTGAAGGTTGTGCCCAACACCAGGAATGTATGCAGAGACCTCAAGACCATTAGTCAGCCGAACTCTAGCCACTTTTCTCAAAGCCGAGTTTGGCTTCTTGGGAGTTGCAGTATAAACACGCGTGCAAACACCGCGCTTTTGAGGACATCCTTTAAGAGCAGGAGTAGTTGGTTTCTTTTGTCCACGCTTCCGCCCTTTCCTGACTAGCTGATTTATAGTAGGCATAGTAACACTTCTCCGAGGTCATGCTCTTCTAGACCGCCGTTTACTCGAAAACTGCTGGCCACCGCAAAAATTCTGTATGCT
Organism: Desulfobacterales bacterium S7086C20; assembly: GCA_001751075.1. Taxonomy (GTDB): domain Bacteria; phylum Desulfobacterota; class Desulfobacteria; order Desulfobacterales. Next base: position 1,136 of record MAVP01000058.1, read on the forward strand.
AAATCATATCTCTTGGCTTGTCAAGGTCTTTTTGTCGGCCTTATGCTTCCGCCAGATCTTCACTATGAAACTCCGGCGTCACCATTAAATCATTATCAGAGTCTTCCTCCACTCCCATTGCTTTTATGATAATAGGTTTGGTTCGATACCTTGCCATTCCAGTACCTGAAGGAATGATCCGCCCCATAATCACATTTTCTTTCAACCCTTTTAAATGGTCTACCTTGCTGGCAACACTGGCCTCTGAAAGCACCTTCGTTGTTTCCTGAAATGAAGCGGCAGAAATAAAGCTTTCGGTGCTCAAGGAAGCCTTGGTAATACCCAAAAGCGCTGGGTTTGCCACGGCAGCCTTGCCCCCCTCCGCAACTACTGCACGATTAACGTCCTCAAAACGCCATTTCTCAACATGCTCTTCCAGAATAAAGTCTGTGTCCCCAAAATCCACAATCTTTACCCGCCCTAACATCTGGCGGACAATCACCTCAATATGCTTATCGTTGATCCTAACACCCTGGAGACGATATACCTCTTGTATCTGATCAACAAGATACCGCGCCAACGCCAACTCACCTTGAATACTCAGAATATCGTGAGGATTGGCAGCTCCCCCAACCAAGGCATCACCGGCTTTAAGAAAATCGCCCTCAACAACATTTATGTGCTTTCCTTTTGGAACCAAGTACTCTTTCTTCTCTCCCACATCCGCAGGCGTTACGGTAACCTTCTGTTTCCCCTTTTTCGTCCCTTTGGCAATACTCACATATCCATCAATTTCACTGAGAATTGCAGCTTCCTTAGGCTTCCTGCATTCAAATAGTTCAGCCACACGCGGAAGGCCCCCTGTAATATCCTTAGTTTTAGTTGTCTCGCGCGGTAGTTTGGCAATTACGTCACCTGCATCAACAGTTTCTTTCTCCGAAACCATGAGAATAGCGCCGGTAGGAAGAAAATAGCGGGCCACCCCGCCTCCGGGAAGCTTTGTTGTTTTTTTACTTTTATCCTTTATTGAAATCCTCGGACGAACATCAGGATCCTTGGACTCCAGAATCATGTAACTAGCCTTCCCCGTAATGGGGTCAACCTGTTCCTTCATAGTCCCCCCAGAAACCACATCCCCGAATTTAACCTGGCCATCAACCTCAGTTAAAATCGGTGTAGTATAAGGGTCCCATGCCACCAACAAATCACCTGATTTGACGTCCCCCCCATCTGCCACTTTAAAATGCGCACCATATATGACAGGGTATCGCTCTCGCTCTCTGCCATCCTCGTCCACAACAGCAAACTCTCCCCCCTGGCGATTCATTACGACATAAGCGCCTTCTGCATCCTTCACTGTGTGGAGGTTGATATACTTCATTTTGCCGGCGCTAATCGCCCTAAAATCGGCCTGCTCTGAAGCCCCACGGGCTGTTCCACCTATATGGAAAGTACGCATGGTAAGCTGAGTGCCAGGCTCACCAATGGACTGGGCTCCCAATATCCCGACGGGAGTGCCTATCTGTACAGTCTTTCCGTATGCCAAGTCTCGACCATAGCACTTACAACAAACACCTTCTCGGCACCGACATGTCAAAGCTGAGCGAATCTTGATCTTGTTAAGACCAGCATTGTCAATCTTTGCCACCATCTCTTCGTCAATCTCTTTTCTAGCGACAACCAAAATCTCGTCGGTATAAGGATCACGAATATCTTCAAGGGCTACACGCCCAAGCACTCTTTCACCTACTCGTTGGATAATTTCACCGCCTTCGACAAGAGATTCCACCTCAATTCCTACCATTGTACCGCAATCGTCTTCCGTAATGGCACAATCTTGAGCCACATCCACAAGCCTGCGGGTAAGATATCCCGAGTTGGCTGTTTTCAGCGCCGTATCAGCCAAACCCTTCCGTGCACCATGTGTGGAACTAAAATATTGCAGCACTGTAAGGCCTTCACGAAAGTTAGCTGTGATCGGTGTCTCAATAATCTCACCAGACGGTTTCGCCATAAGACCCCGCATTCCCGCCAACTGCCGCATTTGGTCCTTACTACCTCTCGATCCCGAGTCTGCCATCATAAATATCGGGTTAAGTCCCTGCTGTTTATGTGAACGAGCATCCTCACCCAAAAGAGGTTGTCCATGCTCGTCGGCAACTTGACCTGATTTCATCTCCTCCATCATCTCATTGGCAACATCAGTAGTAGCCTTGGCCCAAATATCAACAACCTTATTATACTTTTCGCCACCTGTTATAAGACCTTCAGAATACTGGTCATTAACCTCCGCTGCTTTGCCCTCGGCCCTCTTGATAATATCCCACTTTTGACCAGGAATAACCATATCATCCACACAGACAGAAACTCCCGCCTTAGTGGCATAACGGTACCCGATATCCTTCAGGCGATCTGACAATATGACCGTGGCCTTACCTCCAAGAGTCCGATAACAATAATTGACCAATCGGCTGAGAGATTTTTTGTCCATACTTTTATTAATAAGCTCAAAAGGAACACTTCGCCTTTTCTCTCTCACCTTAAATATATGATACCCATCATATCCTTTTATGACATCACTAATCTGGTCTTCCTCAATCTCAAAAACCTTGTCTATGTCAGACCGAGCAATCCCGTAGATCTCTTTCAACAATGTCTTTTGCACAAATTCTCCGGCAATACCTTGGCTCCAACCATCGTCTTTGGGAAGGGCCCCAGCTACCAGTGGAAACTCCTTGCCTTTTTTTAAGTCAGCCAACACAGCTGAAGCCTCCTTTTGAGAAGAGACTATAATGTGACCGCTGAACCATACAATCTGTTCATCAGGCAAAACTTCTCTAAGTATTATACGACCCACACTTGTCTCTACCCTTTGTTCTCCCATTCGAACCAGGATTTTAGCATGAAGGTCCACTTCTCGTGCATCATATGCACAACGCACTTCTTCAGGATTTGCAAATATTTTTTCTGCACCCTTAGCGCCCGGAACAATCTTGCTTAGATAGTAGATTCCCAGAACGATATCCTGAGTGGGCACAATGATAGGATCCCCATTAGCCGGAGAAAGAATATTGTTAGAAGACAGCATCAGCGTCCTGGTTTCGATTTGTGCTTCAATAGAAAGCGGAATATGAACTGCCATCTGGTCTCCGTCAAAGTCGGCATTAAAAGCAGTGCAGACTAAGGGGTGAAGTTGAATGGCCTTGCCCTCGATAAGAATCGGCTCAAAGGCCTGCATGCCAAGCCGATGCAAGGTTGGAGCCCTATTTAGTATGACAGGATATTCTTTAACGACCTCATCAAGAGTATCCCAAACTTCAGACACCTCTTTTTCAACTAGTTTTTTTGCGCTCTTGACCGTAGTTACCAATCCTTTTTCCTCAAGTTTGTGAAATACGAAAGGCTTAAAAAGCTCCAACGCCATCTTCTTTGGTAAACCACATTGGTGAAGACGCAAATCAGGCCCTACAACAATAACCGTACGACCCGAATAGTCTACCCGTTTGCCCAACAAGTTTTGGCGAAATCGCCCTTGCTTGCCTCTCAGGGCATCGCTCAAAGACTTCAGCGGTCGTCTATTTTGACCTGTCACCACCCTGCCATGCCGACCATTATCAAACAGGACATCCGTAGACTCTTGAAGCATTCTTTTTTCGTTGCGTACAATAATCTCGGGGGCTCGCAATTCCTGAAGCCGCTTTAAGCGATTATTTCGATTGATCACTCTGCGGTAAAGATCATTTAGGTCAGAAGTGGCGAAACGTCCTCCTTCCAATGGAACCAGTGGACGTAAATCTGGTGGCAATACAGGAATCACACTCATAATCATCCACTCGGGCTTGTTCCTGGAATTGCGAAATGCATCAACAATCTTAAGTTGCTTGGAAAGCTTCTTCCGTTTAGCCTCAGAACCTGTGGCCGCAATTTCGGCCTTCAATCGCTTAAACTCTACTTCCAGATCAAGCTTCTCAAGAAGGGCCTTAATTGCTTCAGCGCCTATGCCTGCTTCAAAACCATCCCCGTATTCGTCTAAAGCCTCTCTGTACTTGTCTTCCGAAAGAAGCTGGCGAGGAGCAAGTCCTGTATCCTTCGGATCAATCACTATATAAGAATCAAAATATAGAACTTTTTCGAGATCCTTCAAGGCCAGGTCCAAAAGGTTTCCGATCTTGCTTGGCAGACTCCTCAGAAACCAAATATGGGCCACGGGACTCGCCAACTCAATGTGGCCCATCCGTTCCCGTCGCACCTTTGACTGAATTACCTCAACACCACATTTTTCACACACCACTCCCCGGTGTTTCATCCTCTTGTATTTGCCGCAATTACACTCGTAGTCCTTAGTAGGGCCAAAGATCTTTGCGCAAAAAAGTCCATCACGTTCTGGTTTAAAAGTCCTATAGTTGATTGTCTCGGGCTTCTTAATCTCTCCACTGGACCACTCCATAATCTGTTCTCGCGATGCAATGGCAATAGAAACAGCACTAAAACTTAGGGGGTCCTTCGGTTTCGCAAAGAAACTATATAGTTCTTCCAAGGTATTCTCCTTTTCTTAGGTTTTTTGCTTCTTTTCAATAAGCTTGATATCTAAACCCAAACCTTGAAGTTCCTTAACCAACACATTAAAGGATTCGGGCACACCCGCCTCAAGCACATTTTCGCCCTTGACGATTTTTTCATACATCCTCGTCCTGCCGGCCATGTCGTCTGACTTAACCGTCAAGAACTCCTGAAGGGCGTAAGCCGCACCATAAGCTTCAGTTGCCCAAACTTCCATTTCTCCCAGCCGCTGACCACCGAATTGAGCCTTACCTCCCAAAGGTTGTTGAGTCACAAGAGAATAGGGCCCAATAGAACGAGCATGGATCTTATCATCTACCAGGTGATGTAGTTTCAACATGTACATAATGCCAACGGTGACAGCAGTATCAAAGGCTTCCCCGGTACACCCATCATAAAGCGTTGTCTGTGCTCTCATAGAGAGACCGGCTGACTGCAACAAATCCTTGATCTGCTCTTCCTTCGCGCCATCAAAGACCGGAGTAGCCACATGCACACCATCCTTGTAGCGTTTCGCGAAGTCCAGCAGCTCGTCTTCATTAAAGTAATCAATATCTTTTTGGATCGAAGATGAAGAAAAAATAGACTTCAGCTTTTCTTTTAGGGCCTTGTAGTTTTCAGACCGAACCAATTCATTTATCTGATCCCCAAGCCCCTTGGCAGCCCATCCCAAGTGTGTTTCAAGGACCTGCCCAACATTCATACGCGACGGCACGCCTAGCGGATTCAATACAAGATCCACCGGTGTTCCATCTTTAAAATAGGGCATATCTTCTTGAGGCAGGATACAAGACACCACTCCCTTGTTACCATGGCGTCCCGCCATCTTGTCCCCGACAGACAGCCTTCGCTTCATAGCCACATAAACCTTGACCATCTTAATAATGCCGGGAGGCAATTCGTCACCGCTATCATAGCGTTCTACCTGCTGCGAAAATCGCTTTCGCACTTTATCGCACTGATCCTCATATCGTTGTACCAGCTCTGCAACTTGCATAGCCAGCGAAGCATCTTTCAGCTCGATGGAAGACATAACGGTTAACGGAATCTTAGATAACACCTTTAAGGAAAGCTTCTCGCCTTTTTTGAGAAGCAATCCCTTCCCTTTTTTAAGAGGCGCTACACACACCTTTCCCTCCAGCAATTCCGTTAGACTTTCCCTGGCTGTTTCTTCAATAATTGCAAGCTCATCAACCCTGTCTTTTTCCAAACACTCTATTTCATGTCTTTCAATACTCAAAGCCCTTGCATCTTTGTCCACGCCTCTTCTAGCAAAAACCTTGGCATCAATTACAACACCAGATATGCCGGGTGGCACACGAAGCGAAGAGTCTTTCACATCAGCCGCCTTCTCCCCGAAAATAGCCCTAAGCAACTTCTCTTCAGGAGACAACTGACTCTCACCTTTAGGCGTTACCTTGCCAACCAAAACATCTCCGGGCTTGACCTCAGCCCCCAGACGAATGATGCCACTGTCATCCAGATTTCGTAGGGCATCTTCCCCAACGTTAGGAATATCGCGTGTGATTTCTTCTTTGCCCAGCTTGGTATCTCTCGCTAATGTCTCAAATTCTTCAACGTGAATGGAAGTAAACACGCCGTCACGAACCAGGCGGCTGCTTACCAAGATTGAGTCCTCAAAATTATACCCGCCCCAAGGCATAAAGGCTACCAATACGTTCTTTCCCAAGGCAAGTTCGCCGACCTCTGTAGCAGGACCATCAGCAATAATTTCACCTTTCTTTATTTGTTCGCCCTTCTTAACGATAGGTCGATGATTAAAACAAGTGTTCTGGTTAGAACGGGAAAACTTGGTTAGGTTATAGATACCTACTCGTTTTGCAAACCCATTGCCACCTCCGGAATGTTTAACTACTATACGGGACGCATCCACATTGACTACCTGGCCATCATCTTGAGCTACTACCGTAACTCCTGAATCTTGGGCCACCACATGCTCCATACCAGTCCCCACTAAAGGAGCACTAGCCTGCAATAGTGGTACAGCCTGGCGCTGCATATTAGAACCCATAAGCGCCCTATTAGCATCGTCATTCTCCAAAAAGGGAATAAGCGATGCTGATATACTGACTAGCTGGTCAGGAGAGATGTCCATAAGTTCAATTTCTTCGCGCCTCACCATGACGAACTCTCCTTCAATCCTAGCGGAAACTGTGGGATTGACGAATTGTCTCTTTGCATCCAACGGAGCATTAGCCTGAGCAATGGGGTGATTTTTCTCCTGCAAAGCACTCATAAATGTCACGGTCGCTGTAACTTTGCCATTTTTTACCACTCGATAAGGGGTTTCAATAAAACCATACTTATTCACCCGAGCATACGTACTTAACGATACTATCAGGCCAATATTAGGTCCTTCCGGAGTCTCAATAGGACAGATACGCCCATAATGTGTAGGATGCACATCCCGCACCTCAAAACCTGCACGCTCCCTAGTAAGCCCTCCTGGTCCCAAGGCACTCAAGCGCCGTTTGTGAGTCACCTCAGAAAGGGGATTTGTCTGATCCATAAACTGAGAAAGCTGACTTGTCCCAAAAAATTCCCTAACCACTGCGGAAACGGGCTTGGAATTAATCAGATCATGAGGCATCAACGTGTCAATTTCCTGAAGACTCATTCGTTCTTTAATGGCTCGTTCCATCCTAACCAAACCCACACGATACTGATTCTCAAGCAACTCTCCTACAGCTCGGACTCTTCTGTTTCCCAAATGGTCAATGTCATCTGCTGCCCCTTGTTTGTCTCTCAATTTAACCAATGTTTTGGTACTTCGCATGAGATCATCTTTCAAAAGTGTACGAACATCAAGAGATATGTCCTGCTCCAGGCGTATGTTCATCTTTAAACGCCCTACAACCGATAAATCGTAGTGAGAGGAACGGAAAAAAAGCTGCTCACATAAGTCCCGAGCCACTTCGATAGTAGGAGGATTACTCGGCCGCAATCTTCTGTAAATCTCCAAAAGCGCATCGTCACACGTTTCAACTTTATCCAAGAGAAGGGTTTTTCTGATAGAATCACTGGTCGTAATATTATCGATGAACAATATATCGAAGGAAGAGATTTTTGCCTCTGTGATTTTACCGAAAACTTCCTCGTCAACAACTTCATTGTGTGTGGCGACAATTTCCCCACTCTTTGGATCAACCAGGTTCCGAGCCAACACCTTGTCAGCAATATCTTCAAACCCTATGGGTATCCGCTCTACCTTTCCATCTCGCAGCTGACGAATCGCCTTTTTTGTAAACCGGTTTCCTTTCTTAACAATGACTTCACCGCTACCAGGACGCTTTACTGCTTTCGAAGCACGCTGTAGCTTTAGCAAATCTTCGTCAAAAACCTTGTATAGGCGTTTACCCTCCACAATAATTCTCTCCGTGCGGTAAAAATAAGCCAAAATCTCTTCTCCGGAATACCCAAAGGCCTTAAGAAGCAAAGTGACTGGGAATTTGCGACGTCTGTCAATCCTGACATTAACAATATCTTTGGGATCGACCTCCAAGTCGATCCATGACCCCCGAACAGGAATGATCCGTGCCGTATAAATTAGTTTACCGCTGGAATGGGTTTTACCCTTATCATGGTCAAAGAACACCCCTGGTGATCTGTGAAGTTGACTAACTACTACACGTTCGGTGCCATTGATGATAAAGGTCCCCCTGCTAGTCATCAATGGAATAGTACCAAAGTAGATTTCCTGCTCCTTGATATCACGGATATTCTGAACACCCGTTTCCTTGTCCGTTTCATATATGACCAGGCGAACCGTAATTCGCATCGGAACTTCGAACGTCATTCCCTTGTGGAGACACTCCTGCTCATTATATTTGATCTCACCAAAACTGTACGAAACAAATTCAAGACAGGCTGTTCCCGTGAAATCACGGATAGGAAAGACACTGTTAAAAGCAGCCTGAATCCCTATATCCTCCCTCTTCTCTGGCAAAACATCTCTCTGCAAAAAACGAGCATGGGAGTCCCGCTGCATTTCGATTAAATTTGGAAAGCTGACAATCCTTGGAATGTTTCCAAAGCTCCTTCTTGGGCGCTTAGTTTCCAACAGCCTGTTTCCCATAATATCTCCTTAGTTTGGACCTGTTACAACGATAAGATCAACAAGTTAGTTCCGCTTCGCTCATCCCGCTTATTGGCATGTACGAAGCAAAAATTCACGCCTCAAGAAATTTCTGTGTTTTCAATAAGTTTCAGAAATCCCTGGACCTATATTACTTTACCTCGGCAGTTGCACCGGCTTCTTCGAGTTGCTTCTTCACTTCTTCAGCCTCATCCTTTGACACTCCTTCCTTAACGGGTTTCGGTGATTCATCAACAAGGGCTTTTGCCTCTTTCAAACCCAATCCCGTAATAGCACGGATTGCCTTAATGACCTGAATCTTCTTGTCACCTATCGTACTTAGAATGACATCAAATTCTGTTTGCTCCTCTTCCTGGCCATCAGCGCCACCGGCCGCAGGCGCAGCAGCTACGGCCATGGGCGCAGCAGCAGAAACCCCGAATTTCTCTTCAAGTTCTTTAACTAATTCAGAAAGTTCAAGCACCGACATATTGGAAATAAATTCTATAACATCTTCTTTCGTAACATCAGCCATTATTCAAATCCTCCTAATTTCTTTACAGGATAAAAACACGATTTTTACTACAATAGTCCGTTGGTACAAATTTGAAACTCCAACATATTAACCATTCATTTAAATCAAGCTGCTTCTTTTTTTTCCTTAATAGCATTCAACACCCCCAAGAAATCTCTTGGGACAGCACTAAGGACCGTCACAAACGACCTGGCCGGACCATTGAAGACGGAAAGCAACTGCGACAACAGATCCTCGCGGGATGGAAGCCTGGCAAGTTGTTTGATGTCTTCCACATCAACAACTTTGCCACCAAGCACCCCTGCTTTAATCTCCAAAGCAGTATGATCCTTACCAAACTTCACCAGCACTTTAGCCGGCGCAACAGGGTCCTCGTAGCTTAAGGCCACGGCAGAAGGACCAGCGAAATAGTCCTTCAAGAGGCCCACGTCGTTTCCTTCAGATGCCCTTAACATAAGGGTATTTTTTACAACTCGGTATTCAACCGATACCTTCCTGAGCTGCCGCCGCAATTCATTCATCGCAGTCGTATCCAGCCCTCTGTAATCGGTAAGAACCACCGTCTCAGCTTCAGAAAATTTCTCCTGAAGAACCTTAACTACTTTTTCCTTTTCTACTCGTTTCAAAAGCCTGTAACCCCTCCTTTCTTACTTGCCAAGACCACAGGGCAAACAAGCATAAACCATCGGGGCCAACCACTGAATAACAGCATGTGGTTGACACTCAGCAGTATAAAAACCGGTCGATTTCTTGTTACCGGTCGAGACATGAACCATCTCACCAGGCCACTGATAGTTTCAATACCCCCGAGGGCATACCTGCGATCTCTGACAGTTTATTCTCTTATGTTTGATGTACTCGTAAAAATCCATAAACAGACGACACAGTAAAAAGCTCCAGATGCAAGGCGCGCGTACTGTTTTCAAGCCACCTTAGTGGCGCTGCCTTGAGGAATGAGGCGTACTATCGTACGTCGCAATGACGAAAGACGAAGTGCAACACCGCAGATGGACTTTTTACAAAGTCGTCAAGTTTTCCAGAAGTAGACACGCCTCTGGTTTATTTCAGAATAGCTTTGACATAGGCAGGATCTATCTTAATTCCAGGTCCCATAGTAGTCGAAACAGAAATGCCTTTCAGATATATCCCCTTGCTACTAACCGGCTTGAGCCGGACAATTGTATCGAAAAAGGACTTCAAATTCCCCAGAAGCTTTTCCACACCAAAAGAAACTTTACCAACCGGCGCGTGAACCACGCCTGCTCGCTCCACCCTAAAATCAATCTTACCTGCCTTTAACTCCTTCACAGCCTTTGATACTTCAAAAGTCACCGTGCCGGTCTTGGCATTCGGCATCAACCCCCTGGGGCCAAGGATCTTACCTATACGGCCGACCACACCCATCATATCCGGCGTTGCCACGGCCTTATCAAATCCGAGCCATCCGCCTTTAATCTTTTCTACCAGCTCGTCACTTCCAACAAAATCTGCTCCTGCCTCCTTGGCTTCGCTCTCTTTTTCACCTTTTGCAAAAACCAACACCTTAACTTCTTTGCCCGTGCCATTCGGTAATACAACCGACCCGCGCACCATCTGATCAGCATGCCTCGGATCTACCCCCAAACGCACTGCCACATCAACAGTTTCGTCAAAATTCCTATACGACATATCCAAGGTGAGCTTCAAGGCATCTGCAAAATCATAAGCCTTGGCCAAGTCAATTTCCTTCGTTGCAGAGTCATATTTCTTCCCGCGTTTTCTCATTGTATTCTCTCAAGCCCCTTTCACCATCAAACTACTTCAATACCCATGCTCCGAGCCGTACCCTCGATAATCCTACAGGCGTTATCCAAATCATTCGCGTTCAGATCCACAAGCTTCATCTTAGCAATTTCTTCAACCTGTGGCCGCGTCACCTTACCAACCTTCTCCTGATTTGGAACACCGGAACCCTTGGCAATTTTTGCTGCTTTTTTCAACAAAACCGCCGCAGGAGGAGTTTTGGTGATAAAAGAAAAGGAACGATCTTTATACACGGTTATTATCACAGGGATAATCATGCCTTCTTGGCCGGCTGTTTTCGAATTGAAGGCCTTGCAAAACTCCATAATATTTACCCCTTGCTGACCCAAAGCCGGACCAATCGGGGGAGAGGGATTCGCCTGCCCGGCCGGAACTTGCAATTTTATCAAACCTATTACTTTCTTAGCCATGCTAATCTACTCCTAGAAATTATTCTTGCCATCTCGTCTTTTCATACGATGACACAATCATTGTAAAGTTGAAAAACATCGAAACCCAAACACTCAGAAGCATCTACCTTACTTACTTCTTGCCCCCAACTTCTAGCCTCTTATATCTTATTCACCTGGACGAATTCTAGTTCTACGGGGGTGGGGCGACCAAAGATACTGACCAACACCCGGATCCTTCCTTTGTCCGGCTTGACATCTTCGACAGTACCCGTGAAATTAGTAAAAGGACCGTCGACAACCCTAACCTCATCTCCAACTTCAAAAGAATACTTAGGTTGAGGCTTCAACTTACCAGCCTCTATTTGATTGATAATCTGATCTGCCTCCTCATCAGTTAGCGGTGCAGGGATATCTCGACCACCCAGGAAACCGGTCACCTTCGGTGTATCTTTCACTATATGCCAGGTCTCCTCGGTCAAGTCCATTTGCACCAATATGTAGCCCGGATAGAATTTCCGGGATGATGTCTTCCTCTTTCCCTTGACTAGCTCAACTACTTGTTCTGTAGGAATCAAAATCTCACCAAACCTCTCACCATGAACGGAGGAAGCAATCAGCTCTTGGAGAGCGACCTTGACCCTATTTTCATATCCCGAATAAGTATGAACTACATACCATCTTAAAGCCACGATTTGACCTCATTAGAAAACATTAGTGAAGTATAACACCAATCAAAGAAGACAAACCTACATCTACTAGACCAAGAAAAGCAGAAACGATAATGACCAAAATAATCACAACAACTGTAGAGGCCATGGTCTCTTTTCTGGAAGGCCAGCTTACCTTCTTAAGCTCAATTTTTACTTCTCTAAGAAACTGTATTCCCTTTGACCAGGACGAAAGCTCTACCTTTCGCCCTGAAGGCTTGATTGCCTTAGGCGGCGCTGGGCTCTTCGGCTCAGAAACCTTCTGTACAGCCTCCTGTGTAATAACTTCGCTTTGTTGCTCCTCTTGCCGTATATTTTTCTTGGCAGCCCTTTTCCGCCCCGTCTTCTTTGACGATGCTGGTCTCTTACGTTTTAGCCGTCCCATGAATTCCCTTTTTGTTAGTACTAAAAAATCCGGCAAGCTCCCGTTCGGCCTTGCCAGCCTTGAGTGAAAATACTTCAAATGGCAGGCCAGGAGGGATTCGAACCCCCATCACCCGGATTTGGAGTCCGGTGCTCTAACCGTTAGAGCTACTGGCCTGCAGACATTTAGAGACACCAGTTTTTAAACCCACCTAAAAATTACTTAGTCTCTTTATGCAGGGTATGGGTTCGACAAAATTTACAGTATTTTTTAAATGACAATTTGCCCTGCGTGGTTCTTTTATTCTTCGTCGTCGTATAGTTCCGGCGTTTGCATTCACCACAAGCCAGCGTAATAATGATTCTCACAATGCCCCTCCTTACTCGACTATTTCGCTCACAACGCCGGCGCCTACTGTTCGACCACCTTCGCGAATGGCAAACCTGAGTTCCG
>MAVP01000059.1 GCA_001751075.1 Desulfobacterales bacterium S7086C20
CACTCGGCCCCTTGCATTTTTTTAAGGCGAATGCCGCAATCTTTTCAAGGCGAAAGCCACAATCCTCGAACCCTTTACATGGACATACATCAACTAATCGGGAGAAGAAACAAAAATGCTTACTGTTGAGTGCTTTAAGGCTGGGTTTTAGTTTTCGTCATGAAATAAGTATCTCAAGATAAGGAAAACACTATATCCCACTTATCTTAATCAAGGTTCATACTGACAAAGGGGCTCTTCGGCAAGATAGTTGCCTGTGACCTCATATGCCCTGGCACGACAACCACCACAAACCTTTTTGTACTCACACCTACCACATTTGCCCTCTAATCTACTGAAATCCCTAAGGGCAATAAAGACTTCCGAATCATTCCAGATGCGCGGAAATGGAATTTCGGTCACGTTTCCACAATTAACATCCAAAAATCCACACGGTTGTACAATCCCGGTATTGGATATGAAACAAAACCCAACACCCCCCAAACAACCCCTAGTCACGGCATCCAACCCGTGAGTCTTGAATGTCACCGTTTTTCCTTCCGCATGGGCCCGTTGCCTCAAGATTCTATAGTAATGGGGTGCGCATGTAGCCTTCAATTGGAGTGGAACGTTGTCTTTTTGATCATAAAACCACTCCAGGGTTTCTTCGTACTGTTGAGCCGAGATCTCTTGGTCCAGGATATATTTCCCCCTACCAGTGGGAACAAGGAGGAAGATGTGGTGAGCTACTGCGCCCAAACTAACGGCAAGTTCCTGGATCTTTGGAAGCTCAGAGAAGTTTTGCTGTGTAATAGTTGTGTTAATCTGAAATTCGAGATGGGCCTCTTTGGCCCACTTGATACCCTGGAGCGCCCCCTCAAAGGCCCCCTCCACCTTCCGAAAACGGTCATGGGCATCCTTAGAAGCACCATCAAGACTGACACTGATTCTCTGTATTCCTGCCGCCACCATCTCTTTGGCATTTTCCTGCGTGATGAGTGTACCATTGGGCGCCATAACCATACGAAAGCCCAAGTCATTGCCGTAACGAGCTATCTCAAAAATGTCCGGCCTCATAAGGGGCTCACCACCTGTCAGAATAATGATGGGTTTGCCAACTTCTCTTATCTCGTCGAGCAGCTTAAGGCAGGTCTGTGTATCTAACTCGCCCTCATGCGGACCTTTTGTCGCTGCAGCACGACAGTGGATACAGTTGAGATTGCAATTTCGGGTAAGTTCCCAGGCGATCAGCCGCAACTGAGTTGCCTTCTTCTCTGCGCCTGGCTGGTCCGAAGTCTTTGACATGCCGGAATTGTGATGACTCAAAGTAAAACCTCCTTATCGGGTGCCAGGGATCAGGGGGCAGGGGGCAGTTTTTTTGTTTGCCGAAAGCTGATCCCTGATCCCCGATCCCTGTTCACCGCTCACTAGCACTAACCACTGTCCACTGATCACTGACCACCGCCTATAAATCTTGCTGCGTCCTTTGCAAAATAGGTCAATATCATATCCGCACCGGCACGTTTTATGGAAACGAGGGATTCGATCATGACCTTTTCTTCATCCAACCAGCCCAGTTTTTGGGCGGCCTTAATCATGGCAAACTCACCACTCACCTGATACGCCGCCACCGGCAAATCAATTTCCTCTCTAACCTTAGAGATTATGTCCAGGTAGCACATGGCTGGTTTGACTATAATGATATCAGCGCCCTCTTCCACATCCATACTTACTTCACGGATTGCTTCTTGACTGTTGGCCGGATCCATCTGATAGGTTCGCCGATCTCCAAATTGCGGCGCAGATTCAGCAGCATCGCGAAAAGGGCCATAAAAGGCAGAACAATACTTGGCGGCATAAGACATAATCGGCACAGTCTCAAAACTGTTCTCATCCAAAACGCCTCGTATTTCAGCAACACGACCATCCATCATGTCCGAAGGTGCTACCATATCCGCCCCGGCCCGGGCGTGGCTTAGTGCCGCACGGGCCAACAAATCCAAAGTAGCATCATTTACTACACGTTCACCCTCTATAATGCCACAGTGACCATGATCAGTATATTCGCAAAGGCATACATCTGTAATAACTATAAGCTCAGGGACCTTGTCTTTTATCGCCTTTACCGCCTTTTGAACTACTCCGTCCTTGGCATAGGCCCCTGTACCCAGCGCATCCTTTTTGTCCGGAATACCAAAAATTATAACAGCGGGTATGTTCAGATCATAAGCTGCCTTAGCCTCTTTAACGATATTTTCTCGAGACAGTTGACTGTGCCCAGGCATAGATTCTATTGCCTTTTTAACACCCTTACCCTCGACAGCAAATAAGGGCAAGATAAGGTCATTGACAGAAAGATGTGTTTCTCGAATCATGCGCCTGAAATTCTCATTTTGCCGAAGCCGTCTTGGCCTATAGTCTGGAAAAAGCATGTTCCTCTCCTTAGGGTTCGTCACGAAATAAGTGTCTCAAGATTGCGGAGGATTTTGGGTTGTATTTAAGGCGCTCGGGCGGGAGCATACCGAGGTATGTGACCAACCGAGCAACGCAGAAGACGGCCCAAAAGACCAGCAAGATGTGACAGTTATTGAGTGACGAACCCTTAGTGCCCATTCACAAGATCGTCATCTTGCACAGGATCCTCAGAATAACTCTGTCTAACCATGTCATCAAGGAATGCTTCGGGATTTTCCAGCGCCTCCTTGGTAAGGACAAAGTCTTTCTGTCCAGTTGCATCACGGACTAGTTTAAAGGCATACTGAAAATCACCGGCCAACTTCTTATAAAAATCTCCAGGACTCAGTTTAAGAGAGTTCATCTCAAGTATCAAGGTATCCATGGCATCTTCTTTAAGGCTAACATTTAAGCCCTGGCTTCTACAAAAGTAGGCCTGTATCTCTTTCAACTGATCATAGGTATCTCTTATCTTTTCCATTACACCATCAACGTCACATATACTGGCGGCATAGATCTCGGAAATGAGGTTTATCCGAGACCGGGACATTATCATATCATATCTTCCGGTCAACATGGCCTCGTTTTCCTTTACATACTCTCGAATCAAATCCTTTTCCGCCTCAAATAGTCTCTGGTAGGTTTCTTCCAACTTGTGATCGTTCTTTCCGGAAATGACCTCCTCAAGAACCCTTTCAGGATCCTTTACCACGTCCTGTGTAACAGCAAGCCTCTTTACGCCTGTCGATGGAAGTCTCTTTTCAAACTTGAGCAAAACCTTTTCAACAACACTTACAAGAGAGCGGGCGCCTGTTCCCTCACTATACGCACGATGTGCTATGGTCTTAAGTGCCCTGACGTCAAACTTGACATCTATGCCGTAGGCCTTGAAATCGAGCTTCTTGCTTAAGATAACCGGATTGTTCGGGTTTTTTAGTATTGCAAGAAGATCGTCTGCGCTGAGTTCTTCAAATATTGTGATAACGGGCAACCGACCGACGAACTCAGTCTCAAAGCCAAACTCAATGAGATCCTCCGGTTTAACATCTTTCAGGTAGTCCATCGGATTGGTATTACTCTTGATAGAAGCACCAAAACCTATACCCTGATCCACGATCCTTTTCTTCACAACCTTTGCAAGATCGTTAAAGGCCCCACTCATGATAAACAAGATATTCTTTGTATTAACCACCCGTTTCTTTCGTTTCCCCGTTTTTCGATACCGCTCAATCTCTTCCAGCATAGATATTGGATCATGGGGCACCTTAAGGTCTACGTCGGTCTCCTCCATCGGTTTAAGCAAGGCCCGCTGTACACCGGTACGGGAAACATCCAGCCCGATGAGATTGCTCGCTGACGCAATCTTGTCAATTTCATCGATATAGACAATGCCATATTGCGCCAACTCTACATCATCATCAGCCTCCCGCACAAGATCTCTCATCAGATCTTCCACGTCACCTCCGACATAACCGGTCTCACTAAATTTGGTGGCATCCGCCTTGACAAAGGGGACCCCGATCTTTTCAGCAATCAACTTAATCAGATATGTTTTTCCCACACCTGTGGGGCCGACCATAAGAACATTATTCTTGATATTACCCAGGATGGGACGATTTTGCTCGCCGGATGATTCGGCATACTTGATACGATTAAAGTGCGTACAAATCTTGGTGGATAAAGTTGCCTTAGCCTCACTCTGCTTCACAACATACTGATCAAGGTATACTTCAAGCTCTTCCGGCTTTAACGAAAAATCAAGCTTCTTTTTCTTGGCCGGCTCTTCCGCATCATCAATCGGACCTTCGCTAGGTGTTACCATAGGTGTGATGAGTTTCACACGTCCCCCGAATTTTTCCGACAAAAATTCGCTTATCTCCTTTTCCACATTTTTCGGGTTCGGTATTTTTTCCCCTCTTTTACTCATAATCTCCCGCTTTCATGATGTTATTCTTAACAACTTCGTAAAAAGTCCATCTGCGGCGTTGCGCTTCATCCCCGCCCTGTTAAATTCTCGCTACGCGAGACGGCAAAGCCGATTTAACAGGGTAAATCACTGCGACGTACGATAAGTACATCTCATTCCTCAAGGCTAGCGCGCCTTGCATCTGGAGCTTTTTTCTGTGTCGTCTGTTTGTGGACTTTTTACGAATCCATCATTCTTTAACAATGTCTCAATATAACCACCCTAATCGGAATTTCAAGAAAAAAGCTTGTTTTAAACCCCAACGTTTCATGAAATTTGATTTCAAAACGCTTTAAATTAGGTCAGCAAGGGACGTTAGAACATTTTCAGGGGTTAAAGCGTATTAAACATACGGTGAAGTCCTGAAAATGGCATAACGTTTCTTGATGGCCTGGTATAGAGCGAGCGTAGCGTTTTTGGACCAAAGATTTATGAAACGTTGGGGTAAACATCCGCTTGATAAAAAAGGGACCACCTGCTATGTACGAAATACCTTCTATTTGGGCGATTAGCTCAGCGGATAGAGCACAAGCCTCCGGAGCTTGGTGCCGCGGGTTCGATCCCCGCATCGCCCTCCAACTTGATTAGCTTGCCTGCCATCTTGATCGCTTCACGTTTCGTCTTTACCTGTCCACCGAGTCTGGCCTCTTCCACTTTCTGCAGTAATCTTCCTATAATTTCCGACTGTTGAAGCCCAAAACAGTCGATTAGATCATGGCCGGTTATAAGCCTTGGCATGTGCATCTTAGGTTTTAAGTCAGAAAAATATGCAAGGAAGACCCTTTTCAAAAAATCCACCAGCTCGCACACCGATTCGTGTGTAACTCCCCCTTTGGCACGCTGATCAGAAAGGCTGTGAATCAAAAGTCCTATGATATGATCCTCATATTCTTTAACAAAACGGATTATCCCCTTTGAAGTAAGGTTTCCCCGTTTACTTTCATTAAAAAGTTGAAGGCAACGTAGATGCCCCCCAACAATAAGCGCAATGTAGGAAAGATGTTGACCGGACATTTTAAGCCTTGAACAAATTTTTTGGACAATCAGGACTCCCTCCTTTTCATGCCCAATAAACCTGGTTTTTCCATTAGAATCTACACTGCGGGTCTTCGGTTTTCCCAAATCATGAAATAACGCCGCCCATTTCAAAAGTACCTTATGCCGGTCGGTATTCAAATAATCGGCAATATCATCAGAAAAGTTAGGCCAAAATCTTGCGTAATCGACCAAAATCTCCTCTATCTCTTCATAAGTTGCCATGGTGTGTTCAAAGACATCTAGTCCGTGAACATCATTTTGCAAACAGCCGGAACAAACTTCAAGCTCCGGGATAATCCTAGTCAAAAGCCCGGCTTCAAATATCCGCCTTAGATGTGGAAAAGACCTTTCCACTCCCATTATCTTGAAAAGCTCCTCGCTTATGCGTTCTTTAGCCGACCGTGTGATCAGTAAACTCCGTTCACTGATCACTGCCATGGTTTCCGTTGCAAGGCGAAAGCCCAGTTCGGCAGCAAAACGAAATGCCCTGAGCATCCTCAAGGGATCAGAGTTAAGTGCATCATTAGAAACCAAGCGTATAGTCTTGGACTCAAGATCTCTTCCACCACCCACAGGGTCAATAAGTCTTTCAGATTTCAAATCATAACCCATGGCATTTATAGTGAAGTCACGTCTTCTTAAATCGTCTTCTATACTCGCGCCCTTCATCGAAGAAAAGTCGTATACCTGTTTTTCTGCTACTACTCTGTATACGGTCTCTTCACCCTTGCCTATTTCGATTACCCGCCGGCCATAACCTGCGGCAACCTTTTGAGCAAAGGCCCCGGCGTTACCGGAAATAACGATGTCGTGGTCATTGGGTGGACGTTTCAGGATGTGGTCACGCACAGAACCACCTACCAAATAAGCTCCCCCAATTTGAGATAACTTATGCAAATGGTATGATGTTTTCACCTGCGTTTACGCCTCAAGTTTCTGGCCCCTTTTTTCCAGGCAACCTCTTTTTTGATGCCCTTTCGTTTTAACTCCTGCCGCTGGAGTTCCTGGGAACGCTCCATATCCAAGAAAAAGCTTCCAGGTTCGGTATCCGGCCGTAAATGAGACTCAGTTCTTGACTTTGACTCCTCTTTTTCCCTTTCCTTCGGCATGAGGGGGCCGGAAAAATAGTCTACCGGAACATGATCGACCATATAGATCAGGTCTCCCTGCCGCAAAAACCGCACACCACCCTTAAGAGCCCTTTCAGCATGGACAGTAAGCAATACGGGCTTTTGATCTTTGCGATTTCCCATACGTATGGCCAGCTCTTCAGTTGTTGCCAAAAACACGTGATGTTGTCCCATGGACATAATACCTTTTTCGCATACTACAGGATAAGCTTTGCGCTTGACGCAATGATAAAGTAGTTTGGGTACTATATCAGACAATACGGGGAAAAGGCTTTTATCAGGGTTGGAGACCCTTATGAGACTACCTTCAATAACAATGGGATTGTCACGCAACGTGATAATAACTTCATTTATATGAGACTGGCGAACATATCTCCAACCGTGTTCTTCAGAAATCGCCTTAATTAGATCTTTAAGGGGTACAAAGCCTTTATTGTCCGGAACCAATCCGAACTCGTCTGGATGGAGCCCTAGAATGTAAGTTATGAGCTTTAAAAACTGCTTAGGATCTTTCCGCTTTCCCATAATCAAAACGCATAGCATTCATTATGTTCAGAGCTGCCTTTGAAACAGATACTTCAGTTTTTACAAACATAACACGATAAATTGAGAAATACTAATCGGTATCGGCGTGCCTATTGCTTTTTTTTGAAAAAATGGCATAAGTCAAACAAGATCTAAGAAAAGGGACACTGAATGTACGACTCCCAAAAAATTTCGGGAAATAAGGCAGTAACATTGCTTGAACAGGCACAGAAGGACAGGATCATCGTTACCATGCATCTACTGGGCAAGAATTACGAACGCTTGACCATTATCACACAAATATATACCAAAAATGGAATCACCCAACTTGCCATCGACAAACCGGGCGACTTTGACAAAGTTGCCGAGAGCCTAGAAGAGCGGAAGATACGTTTCGAATTTACCGGAAAAGACAAGCTTCACTACCTCTTCAGGACATTGGGCGGTGAAGTCAGCGGGAATGAGATATTTGTTCCATTTCCTGAGTTCATTGAACGCATTCAGAGAAGACAACAGTATAGGTTAGAACCTCCTGTGGGGACAAGAATGCATTTTGCGCATAGTCTTGACAGGCATGAAATGACCATCCTAAATGTCAGCCAAGGTGGAGCCCTTATTTGCCATGTGAAAGGAAACCCGAGAAAACCCACTCTTCAAGCTGATAACCACTTGAGAGGACTAAGTATCGTCTTTCCATCAGACGAAGAAACTCTTAAAGTAAATGTTTTAGAGGCTGTTGTGAAGAGGGTCACAAAAGATCCCCATACCAACCATGATCGATACGCCCTGCAGTTTGTTCAGCTTTCAAAAACTGAGAGTAAAACCATGGCGGCACTTATTCAGAGATTCGAAAGAGAGTTCCTTAGAAAAAGGCAACTCCTGGACCATTGACAAAGTGAATTACTAATAATATGAACTTTTTTACACTTTTGGATACCACATTACCGATATTATGCCTCCGTAGGTATGTAATATTTTACACTTACCCGTCAAGCATGATTAATCAAGTAGCTGATAATACAGGCATACATGCCAACAGCCACAGCCGGCATGATACTTGATAGAAGAACACAAAGCATATGTTGAGACCGCCATTTCTGGATGGAAACTAGTTAAGGAGGCTTTATTGTGCCACTGCCGTTAGGTCATGCAGCTATTGGGT
Organism: Desulfobacterales bacterium S7086C20; assembly: GCA_001751075.1. Lineage (GTDB taxonomy): Bacteria > Desulfobacterota > Desulfobacteria > Desulfobacterales. The sequence continues at coordinate 8,255 of MAVP01000059.1, forward strand.
TAACCACCTACGAGGTGTGTTCAAAGAGCGAATCGGTTTTTCATAGGTGGAAGGTTATCCTCTTTGTCGTCATCTTAGCCAATTTGCCGGACATAGATGTTATCTTGGGGCTTCTTTTTCGAGGAAATGGCTCTGTTTTCCACCGGGGACCTACCCACAGCTTGTTCTTTGCCTTGTTAATGGGGTTTGTTGCATCCATTGCCTGGAAATGCTGGTCCCAAATCCCCAGACTCGGTTTCGGGAAGTGTTTTCTGCTAACATTTTCCCATGTAGTGGCTGATCTTTTCCTCACCGCTTCCGAGGTTTCCCTCTTCTGGCCCTTTGAAGTCAATTGGACGACCGGCTATTGTGGGTGGGGAGATATCCTTGGCACTGTATTTCTACAAGCCTTCCAGGATATCGGAATAATCATCGGATGTATTGTAATCATGATTATCAAACAACTGGTAAGGAAATCGTCACGACGCTGGAACCCTTACTGGCCATTTTATCGGCCGGCATTCGACATATCATCGATTCGACTCATTGGAAGACGGAAACGTTAAGGTTGATGGCTTTTTACAAAACCGTCAAGGTTCGTCACAAAATAAATGTCTCAAGATTCGGAATTTGTTTAGGAAGATCCCCTTATTTTACCATAACAAACGACGCGATCGGCCGATAATTCACTCTTGTTTCCTGATCGGCATATACCGTAAGCTACACAGGGATTGGCTAAAAACCATAATATTTGCAATATACGTTATTTGTTAAGGTCAGCCAGTGAGAGCTTTGCATAACCTCTTCTTGCTCTTTAATATGGACTTTTCCATGTGTGGACTTGTTCGCTAAATCATAAAAACTCGGCCTAACGGCCTCAAACAGTTCATGATTTGCCCACTTTCGTGGGACTCTCACTTCGTCCAAATGGGTACCCCAAAAAGTCCATAATTGTCGCTTAAAGAAGTTATGCAAAGCTCTCCAAGTGACGTGGATACGTAACCTATGGAGGTGGGAAATGATCTGCAGAATACTATTAATTATTATCATCTTCTTTCCTGGATTTATTGGTTGTGCTCAGGATGCAACTGGTTTTCCTGAATCAAAGCCATCTTTTTTCAAACTCGTTGGCAAAACCAATTGGAAGCTGAGTTTGAAAGATTTTGCGGTGAGTCTGGAAAAAGAGGGTAAGGTTTTTGAATTACGCGTTCAAGGCCGACACTATTTGCGCTACAGCGCTCATCTAAAAGGAGTCGCGGATTCGAATCAATTTGGGCCTTTGCAACATAGACATGCTGCTGAATTATCCAGGCTTTTGGAATACGCCTTGTTCTTTGCAGAGCAAGAGAAAAATGATGAGTTTGCGATTGATGTGAATTGGCAGATGTATCCGCAGAGCATCCAAAAATGGGCCACGGTCTGGCAGGATTCAGACCTTAGGAAAAAATGGGACGGGATGAATCAGCACGCAAGGTATCAGAAGCTGATGAATATGATCGCTGATTTTATGAAAGAAGATATGCAGACACTCGCACAGGGGCTGGGATTTGAAGCGACTGGTGCTTCGATGGAAAAGATGAACTTCCAAAAAGCAAAGCAATTGAAATATTATGATGAAGTACTGGAGCCAGCCGGGATTCCGCGTGATCTGAAGATTCCTATTCCACTGATGTTATCCGTTCTCTTGAAACCTTCTCGGGATGCTTCTGCTGCGCAAGACCCAAAACCAAAATCAACCTGCCCGGTTATTGTGGATTATATCTTTGCTACAGCAAAGTCCAATGCAGCTTCTGTATATTGTTCTTTTCGACGCTCTTTGGATGAGTATGAAATAACCGGAGACCTAAATAAACCGGATGGAACCTATGCCGGAATTCTGCCTATAAGCCAGAAAGAGTACCGATCAATAGCCACCCAGCTCTTAAGAGCCAGCCTGCGGGTGACTAGAGGGGATGAAAGAAAAACATTTTCATTGCGCATAAATCTGAAACTGTATCCCGAGGTTTATCAGGAAGTGGTTGAACGCTTCACACTCTCGCGACAAGTTACCCAAAAAACGGGAATGCCCAGACCGGAGTTGCAGCACCTCCAGTTCTACGAGTACGAGCCTCTGTCAGCCTCCGGTTTCCAGGCTGCAATCAATCCCTTTTTGGAACAGAATGGGTATAGATTCCGGTATTTACAGATCAGCGTTGATTCAAAACGCAAAGCCGCCAGTTATCCGGAGTATGAGAAAGAGTTCAAACCCCTGGGCATCAAACCGGAGGATAAGCTGGTTATTCCGGATATTGTTTATATAGTGGTAGAGAAGAAGTAGGAGTGGAAAATAGTGTGAAACGGGATGGACTTTTTGCGAAGTCGTCAAGATTGCGGGAAGATTTTGGTGTGACAGTTATTGAGTGACGAGCCCTTACTTTGACGTTGCCGTGACAACATACCTAAAGGATTTGACAAATGTTGTGATTTAGATTTGTATTTAGGCCCTTGACTGGTGACCAAACGTATTCACGTTATTCAAGGAGGGGCAGGATTCGGCCATGCAGAAACATGTACAGCAATTTGAAAGCAACGAGTTCGCCTAAACATTTTATCATGCAAGCCCAAGTCAACAAGAAAGACCTCAGGATAACCGACGAGATTGCAAACAGGTGGCAAAGTATTGTCAATACAATGGCAGAGATTATTGGTGTACCTTCTGCTTTGATTATGAAGGTTGATGCGCCTTTCATCGAAGTCTTTCGCTCAAGTGAAATGAGCAACAATCCTTATGAAATAGGAGAAAGAGAACGCCTGGCCGGCCTTTACTGCAAGAAGGTAGTAAGGACGAGGAGCAAACTTCTGGTCCCGAATGCATTGAAGGACAAAGAGTGGAAAAAGAACCAGGACATTGAACTGGGGATGATCTCCTACCTCGGTTTTCCGCTCCTTTGGCCTGATGGTGAGGTTTTTGGCACTATCTGCGTAGTAGATTCAAAGGAGAATGAATTCGGACAATCCTACGAAAAGTTGATGGTGAAGTTCAAAGAACTTATCGAAGCCCACCTTGCTTTATTATACAAGAGTGTGTCGGACAGGACAAACCTGGAGGACATACTTGATGACCTTACCGAGGGGATCATTGCCCATGACAAGGACAGACGGATACTCTTCTTCAACCGGGCTGCTGAAGAGATAACCGGTTATCCCAGGGAAGATGTCGTCGGAAAGGACTGCCATGAGGTGTTTGGGGAACCATTTTGCGGCGGTCGCTGCTCCTTTAAAGAGGGGCCGCCCGATTCTATGGATCATCTTGAATACCCCATGAATATCCTCACCAAGAAAGGCGACGCTCGGCGAATTGAGATGACGTTGAGCGAAAGGAAGGATGACACCGGGCGCTTTGTTGGCGTTATCGCCTCTTTTCGGGATGTGACAGATCTGATTGGTTTGACAATCCAGCTTGGTAATCTCAAGAGTTTTGCGGGGATCGTTGGGCAGGATCCCAAGATGCTCCAGGTATATAGACAGATCAGAGACCTAGGCGCCAACCACTATCCAGTACATATCTCAGGTGAAACCGGTACTGGAAAGGAACTGGTGGCAGCCGCCATACACAATGAGAGCCGGCGTGGCGGAGGCCCCTTTGTGCCGGTCAACTGCGCAGCCCTTCCAGAAGGCACTCTTGAGAGCGAGCTCTTTGGACACGTGAAAGGGGCCTTTACAGGAGCGGTTCGGGGCAAGAAGGGTCGGTTTGAGCTGGCCCACGGAGGTACCCTGTTCTTGGACGAGGTGACTGATCTACCTAAGACTGTACAGGGAAAACTTCTGCGGGTTCTTCAGGAAGGGACATTCGAGCGGGTGGGTGCGGAAAAAAGCACATCAGTGGATGTGCGCATCATCAGCGCCACCAACCGGGACCTGAAGCGGGAAGTGGAAAAGGGCAATTTTCGCCTTGACCTTTACTACCGCATCAACGTGGTTCCTATTCACATACCTCCACTAAAGAACCGAAAAAACGATATTTCTCTTCTCCTGGAGCACTTCCTTAATAAGGCCCACCAGGAAGGACAAAAATCCACCGGTTTTTCAAAAGCGGCCCTGACAATTATGAAAGACTACCCCTGGCCTGGAAATATCCGTGAGCTTCAAAGCGCCATTCGATTCGCCCTTGTAAAGTCCAGGGGACGAACCGTTCAACCTCACCACCTTTCCCTGGAATTAAGGAAATGGCAAGAAGGACGATCCTCCCGCGGCCCTACCCGAAAACTGGACCCCGAAAGCGTCCAAGCTGCCTTATCACGGAGCGGAGGGAACAAGGCCAAGGCCGCCAGGATGCTGCGTGTGGGCAGGGCTACGCTCTACCGGTTCCTAGCTGGTTTCCATCCATAAATGGCCGTTTTTCCTCTGAGCTGCGTTCTCCGCGGGTTTCCGCCTGCGACGTACGATGAGTACGCCTCGGCGTAAACCCTTGTGCGGCCTTGCTCAGAGAAAACACTACCATTTCTGAATTGGAAACTTACGCCAGTGTCCTTTGGTTTTTGACACTTCGTGGACGGACACTAGCTGATTATCCGGATGTCTCAATCAAGTAACCATTCCCGGAGCGGCCAATCGCAAAACATCCGATATTAAGTTTTGATGCATAATTATCTAAGCCTATTAATTGAGGCCGGATTTTCTGCCTAGCACAGGGAATAATAGAATATTCGTTGTTGAAAGGACGTCTCTCGTTTATTGTTTTCCTGCCTCCCACGTTCCGGCATTTGGCCAAAGATGCTATCTATGGCGAGAATCCCGTCGGGCTAACCCACAATAAAGGTTTGTATCGAAAATCTCATATGTTCTGGCATGATTCCTGCTGTCAAATATCGACGGTGTTGCTTGGCCGAACCTAGAGCATTTTTCGCCGGCAGAAACATACTACAGGGGACTAACCGTGAAAATAAGCGGCAAGCTAGTTATTGGATTCTTGATAGTCATTTTGTTGGTTGGGATTGTTGGATACTTTTCTGTCTATTCAACTCAAAGGGCACTACATAAATCCATCGGTGAAGAATATGCGTCTTTAGCTTCTGAACTCATGGATAAAGTAGATATATATGTCCATGGCAAAATTGAAGTGTTTCAGGAATATGTGAACAGTCCAACGCTGCGGAAGTCGGTCAAAGAATCAAATCAAGAATTTCAAAAACTCAATGACATACAAGCCTATATCAACGAGAAAGATGAAGAATGGGTTTCGATGAAAGAAAAGGAGACCACCGACTTCATGCAAGAATTGTTAAGATGCGAGTTGTCGAAGAAGCTAAGAAACAAAATAAAATTCTACGAATCGAAATATGATCGTATAGTTTTCGGAGAGGTATTTGTAACGAACAAATATGGCGCCAACATCGCTCAGTCCGGAAAAACATCTGACTACCGTCAGAACGATGAGCATTGGTGGCAAATGGCAAGAAGGGACGGTTTGTCTGTAGCGGATGTTGAATTTGATGAAAGTGCAGGTATCTTTTCGACAGACATTGCTATCAGGATTGACGATGAAAACGGGCATTTCCTTGGTATAATAAAAATTGTTTTAAACATTGAAGAAGCAATTAATATCGTCAAGAAAGCAAGGGAGACCCCGAAATATTCTTCGACGCATTTCAAGCTACTGAATAGAAATGGACAGCTGATCTATTCGACCGAAGAGTACAAAATGTTTGAAGACATATCTGATGAGTTACTTCCACACATTTTCCATAAACAAGGAAAAGATGTTTGGTATTCAGTGTTTGAAGCAAGTAAACCCGACGGC
>MAVP01000060.1 GCA_001751075.1 Desulfobacterales bacterium S7086C20
CCGAAAGATGGCTAGAAGAGGAAAAAAAGGAGATGAGCCAGATATTTGAGAAGGCAAAAAAGCGGCTGGTATCCGCAGGGCTGGACGGTGACCGCGTTTCAACGAAAACGAAGGATGAAGGTAGTCGAGCCAGTGTGGTCGTGCAAGAGGCGCGAGATGCAGGATACGGTACCATTGTCGTGGGCAGGCGGGGAATATCAAAGGTGGAGGAATTCTTCATGGGAAGTATGAGCCACAAGGTCGTGCATTTGGCTAAAGGAATGGCCGTGTGGGTAGTGAGCTAAGTTATGAGTACTTACAATTTAGATAAGATCTTCCGCCCGGCTTCGGTGGCTGTCATTGGTGCCAGCGAAAGGCCAGGCAGTGTTGGGAGCGCCTTATTAGGCAATTTGAAGAAGGGGGGCTATTCCGGAGAAATCCTACCAGTCAACCCCAAACGTGGGACTCTCATGGGGTTGCAAGCATACGCGTCCGTTTTGGATATTCGGCAGCCTGTTGACTTGGCCATCATAGGCATCGCCATGGCCAAAGTTCCTTCAACCATTAGAGAATGTGTTCAAGCTGGGGTTGCTGGCGCTATCATAATTTCAGCAGGAGGGAAAGAAATCGGGGCGGCAGGAAAAAGGGTAGAAACAGAGATTAAGCGTGAGGCAGAAAAGGGAAACCTCCGTATCATCGGTCCAAACTGCATGGGAATTGTCTCCGTCGCAGCAAAACTCAATGCCACTTTTGCGGGCCCAATGCCTTTGCCAGGAAAACTCGCCTTTGTTTCTCAAAGCGGCGCCATTTGCTCAACCATTCTTGATCTTTCCCACAAGGAGGGCATAGGCTTCAGCCATTTCGTGAGCATCGGTTCCATGCTTGATGTGGATTTCGGAGACCTGATCAACTATCTAGGTAACGATCCTCATGTTGGCAGTATTGTTCTATATGTGGAAAGCCTGACCGAGTTCAGGAAGTTCATGAGTGCTGCCCGAGCTATCTCGCGAGTAAAGCCCATTGTCGCCTTGAAAGCAGGAAAGTCCGAGGCTGGCGCAAATGCCGCTTCCTCCCACACTGGCGCTCTTGCAGGTGAAAACGCCGTTTATGATGCAGCATTCAAACGGGCGGGAATTGTCCGGGTTGACACGATTCAAGACCTGTTCGACTGTGCGGAACTGATGGCCAAACGGCCTCTCCCATCAGGTCGTGGAGTTGCAATCATTACTAACGGTGGAGGGCCTGGAGTCATAGCCACCGACGCGTTATCAGACCACGGCCTGGAGCCCGTTGCTCTTACTCCCGAGACTATTAATAAACTCGATGACTTCCTTCCACCCCACTGGAGCGGAGGAAATCCTGTCGATATACTGGGGGATGCCTCACCAGAACACTGGAGACGTACACTTGAAGTCTGCCTTTCAGCCCGCGAAATCGACGCCTTGGTCATGATCTTCGTCTCACAGGGCGTAAGTAACGCACTCACCGTGGCAGAAGCAATTGTAGAACTCCTACGCGCTAAACCCCACCTTCCTGTATTTGCAGTTTGGATGGGCGGAAAAACCGTGGAAAAAGGCGTACAGATTCTAAACAAAGCGGGTATACCTACATACGGAACTCCAGAGAGAGCCATCTCTGCTCTCATGTATTTGGATTCCTATGCCCGGAATCTGGAAATGCTGCAGGAAATCCCTCCAAAACTTCCACACTCGTTGGAATTCGACCAATCAGGTGCGATGGGCATTTTAGATAAGGCCCTTAAAGATCAAAACACCCTTCTCACAGAAGCAGAATCTAAAGCCCTGTTAAAAGCTTACGGTATTCCTGTGAATCACGTTGTGGTGGCAAGTTCCCCCAATGAGGCCGTGCGTCTGGCTCAAGAAATCGGATATCCTGTAGTCATGAAGATTCATTCACGGGATATCGTTCATAAGACCGATGCTCACGGAGTGAAACTCAACCTTTGTGGTGAAAATGACGTTAAAGACGCTTTTTCGAGCATCATGGCAAGCGCTCATGCCTATGATCCTAAAGCCGAACTACTAGGGGTTACTATTCAATCTATGCTCGCGCGCCCGGACTATGAGCTTATTATGGGAAGCAAAAGGGATTCTCAGTTCGGTCCCGTCATACTATTCGGGATGGGTGGTATCATGACGGAAATCCTCAAAGACCAGGCCATAGCCCTGCCCCCCTTGAATCGTCTCCTTGCACGGAGGCTTATGGAACGGACAAAGGTATATCAGATGCTCAGGGGTTACCGAAACCGCCCTGCAGCAAAGCTAGCATCTCTTGAAGAGATTCTGATCCGGCTTTCTCAACTGGTCGTTGACTTTCCTGAAATCGTGGAACTAGACATTAATCCTATGATACTGACTGATGACGGGGCTTTTGCCGTCGACGCTCGGGTGATCGTGGAATCGTCACAGATCTCCACTCCCAATCATCTGGTCATTAGCCCTTATCCGAATCAATATGAGACGACCACGACTACTAAAGGAGGCATTAAATTGTTGATCCGGCCAATCAGGCCGGAGGATGCGCCTTTGTTGGTAGACTTGTTTCATACGTTATCTCCGCAAAGCATTTATTACCGCTTTATGGGCTCTCTTAAGTCAATACCTCATAATATGTTGGCCCAGTTGACCCAGATTGATTACGACCGTGACATGGCTTTGGTAGCAATCGACAATACACATTCTGAGGAAAAGATGCTGGGAGTAGCCCGTCTTATGAGTTACCCAGGCGGAACAAAGGCCGAGTTCGCCGTTCTAGTTGGTGATCCCTGGCAGGGGAAGGGGATCGGTGCAACCTTGATGAAACAGTTGATTGCCATCGCCAAAGAACGAGGCACCGAATCAGTGTGGGGGCTGGCTCTCGCGGAAAACACCAACATGCTTGCTTTGGGCCGAAAGATGGGCTTCAAGATTTCGAGAATCCCAGATTGCCATGAATATCGGATGGAAATGGATTGGGAATTTTCACAATAACAAAGAATGAAGTCAGCGAGGGAGGCTAAAAAAGTGAATAAACCGGCAAAGGCAAAATCCGGTTCACCTCTACGTGCTTCTGACATCACAGCTCAAGATCAACAGATCAAGGAATCATTATCTTCGATCAAACATAAACTGCTGGTGATGAGCGGAAAAGGGGGTGTTGGGAAAACAAGCGTGGCAGTCAATTTGGCTGTGGCCCTGTCACAAACAGGCAAGAAGGTGGGGCTTATGGATGTTGATCTGCACGGACCCGATGTTCCGAGAATGCTCGGGCTCAAAGGGCTTCTTGAAGTCAGTGCGGATGGTCGATTTATACCAAAGCCTTATTCGGAAAGAAGAGGCTGTTGAACATTAACCAAGGGGTGAGTGAAACTTTGAAGGTCTTACCACAACAACCGAACTAGGTGATCCTCCGTTTGTGTCGCAGGAACAATATGTTCGAATGGATCCCCAATGATGAAAACATTGACAAGACTTGATGACATAGCCGAGCCTTTTAACAATGCGGTAGTGACCGTCGGGAACTTCGACGGCGTCCATGTCGGACATCAGGCCCTTTTTCAAAAGGCTATCGAAAAGGCAAACGTATTGGGAGGTTCGGCAGTAGTATTGACTTTCGAACCCCATCCCGCTCATGTGCTCAAACCGAATGTACTTTTTCCTCTCATAAACACCCACGCACAGAAGGCCGAATTGATTTGGGAAACAGGGATGGATGACCTCGTGTGTGTACCTTTTACGCGGGAGTTTGCTGCTATTCCACCTGACATTTTTGTCAAAAAAGTATTGTGTCACACCATAGGCATGAGGACGATAGTGGTTGGGCCTAATCACACATTCGGAAGAAAGCGGGAGGGAGATATCGCGTTGTTGAAGGAGATGGGCTTAATTCATGGTTTTGAGGTGATTGTGTTGGATTGGGTTCAGTATAGTACTGTGGGTATCTCGAGTACTGCGATTCGAAACCTACTCACCCAGGGAAAGGTAGAAGAAGCCGCAGAGCTCATGGGACGTTGTTATCAACTGCGAGGGAAGGTCATCCACGGCCGTGATCGGGGCGGGAAACTACTCGGGATTCCCACGGCCAATGTTGCAATTGGTGAACAGATTTGTCCGGAATTTGGGGTATATGTGGTAACCGTGGGGTACAATAATGGTGTCTATAGCGGTGTGGCCAATATCGGGCATTGCCCCACCTTTGAGAACCAAGGCTTGAGCATCGAGGTACACCTGTTCGATTTCAACCAGGATATCTATGGTTGTTCGATTCAGGTCAATTTTGTCCAACGCCTAAGAGGTGAGACAAAATTCCCGACACCTGGAGCCTTGGTCGGGCAAATCAATCAAGATATTCAAAATGCCCGAAACACCCTGTCCAATCGGCGATGATACAGGCTTTGTGGCCAAACTTTTTTTCGTTACTTATTGTCACGACTTGTCTGGGACATATCGTTTCTTTTGATTATTCGTCATACCCGATCGCCATATTGCGTCTTCTTTTATTTTTTTGTGTCTGTTTAGAAAATTTTCAAAAAAGATTTTGATATTCTTCGAAAATAAGCTTCTTCCACCAATTTCGAAATGCAATAGACAAAAGTCAAGTAATTGAAATTATACATTATGGCAATTTTTCTGATGGTTGGCACGTGTTCTGCTTTAGTTGTTTAAAAAGCGCGGAAAGAGAGTATACTTTCCATCCGCATCCATGGAAAAGCCTGGGCCAGGAGGTCGGATGAAAAGAAGTACTTGTGAGTACTAAGAAAAACTCTGAGGGCTTTCATTTTCGGAAGAAGAGATACGGGGGCGAAATGGCGAAAATTTTGATTTTGGATGATCAACGATGCATTCGGGAGCTGGTTTCTGAGGAACTGCGGCTTGAAGGCTACGAAACGTCCAGTGTTGGAAATTCTGAGCAGCTGCAGGATCAGCTGCTTCAGTTTCAGCCAGATCTAGTTCTTCTGGATCTGTTTTTAGACGGAGCCGACGGGTTCTCAGAATTGCAGTACATAAAGCAGCGATACCCTCGGTTGCCCGTCGTTATTCTGACCGCTTATGACACCTACATTGATGACCCAAGATTATCTCAGGTTGATGGCTACGTTGTAAAAAGTACGGACTTTAGTACACTCAAACAGAAAATAGTCGAAATGGTAGCGAGTCGCCACGTTTTCGAAAGGCGATGTGAGAATGTGCTTTGTGTTGAGACCCAAAATACCTTAGGAGTTTAGTTGTCGAATCCAACATTTGATATGGGCGAGAATCGCAGAAAAATACTGATTGTTGATGACGAGGATATCCTCTGCCGACTTTATTCACTAGAGTTGAGCGACTGGGGATATGAGGTCGTCACCACCACAGATGGTGTGCACGCCATGGAAGCTATCCAGAGGTATAAACCGGACGTTGTTGTGCTTGACATAAGGGTAGGAGACTGCGATGGGCTTGAACTGCTTCAAACCATTCGGAATCGCTACTACAATACACCGGTTATTTTGCACTCGGCCTATTCACATTACAAATATGACCCAAGATCAATTGCTGCTGACTATTATGTGGTGAAAAGATCGGACCTAACTGAACTGAAGGCTAGAATTGGGCAGGCCTTGGAGAGTGCCTCACAACATGAAATACATTTCGATACGGTGATAATGGAAGGAGGCGGCCGTGAGCAAACACGACATTCTGTTAGTGGATGACAATGTACAACTACTCGATGTGATTGGGGAGGCACTAGAAGATAGGGGTTATCGTGTTACTAAAGCCCCCAGCGGAGAAGGCGCAATTGACTTGTTGTTGAAGAGGCGCTTCGATCTCGTAATCACAGATCTAAACATGGATAGAATAAATGGCTTTGGCGTTTTGAAAAAGAGTAAAGAGATGAGACCAGACACACCGGTAATGATAATGACCGGGAATAGCGATGCTGGCGTTTATGACACCGCAATTCGAATGGGCGCTGATGATTTTATGTGGAAACCCTTTGGCTTAAAAGAGTTCTGGAGCCGGGTAGCGAATTGGGTGGAGAAGTCTGAACAAAAAGGAAGTGCTCGCGAATTCTCCATGATGAGCTCTCAGGAATATCAGACTAACACTCGCGCAGACATCGCGTCTGGTGTTTAGGGTGAGTTTGTATGACCAGGTCTTTGAAAACTTGCCCCTGCCGTTTTCGTGATATTAGGTATTGGTTCTGAAACAACAAATACGGCGAACCCATAAAAGGTTGAGGTTGGTTTACAGATAATTATTCATCAAAAAGGCGAGATTGATAATGTACCCTCAGTCACCCGCGGTTGCCTGGAATGGCAACGACATAATGAATAATGAAAATAGCAGTAGCATCAATTGGTAAAGAACTGAGTTTCCACTTGGATTTGAGATTTGGAAGGGCTGAATACTTCCTGGTCGTAGACACACTTACACTTGAATATGATGTCATAGAGAACATGGAGAATGCAGGTTTGCCTCACGAGGCAGGAGTTGGGGCTGCGAAGAATCTCTTGGGTTATGGTATTGATGTATTGATTTCTTTCAATTGCGGACCAAGAGTGTTCGAGATCTTAACGGCAGCGTGAATTATAATCGTAACAGGTGCTGAAGGAAGAGTTATAAAAGTCGTTACTCAATATACGATTGGAAAGAAATCCACTTGACAAAAAGCACCTCGTCATAAAGGAGTAAAATTTCATGGAAAAGAAAATTTTAGTGGCTGTCGATGATTCGATACACTCGAAATACGCTGTCAGGTATGCGGTCAGGATATCTTCTGTGGTCAAAGAGTTAACTTATACTCTTTTCCATGTACAACCAACCATTTCCCAGTTTTTATTGGACGAGGCAGAAAGTGACCTTAGAGCCAGACAGGATCTTAAGATAATTGTCCGAAATAACACGGAGAACGCTTACCATATCCTAGAGAAACACAAGAATGAGATGGTCAGAATGGGAATATCGGAGCAAGCTATTGAGACAACCACGTGGCCCAAGATATTAGGGCTTGCGAAAGACGTTTTGGTTTGTGCGCAACAGGGTCTTTATGATGCCATTGTCGTGGGGCGGAGAGGGCTTTCTAGGACGCAAAAAGCGTTCATGGGGAGCACCTCTGCGAATATTGTCGCACACTCTGAAGTGGTTCCAGTGTGGGTGGTGGATGGGGATATCATATCCACGAAGATTATGGTTGCTGTAGATGGTTCCGAAAGCGCGTTCGCAGCAGTGGATCATCTAGTTTTTTTGATTGGTGAGAATCGCGATATTACCATAACCCTTTTTCACGTTGTGACGACCTTAGGTAACTACTGCGGCATCAATTTCCTGGAGGAGAATGACGATTCCAAGGAAGTGTTGGCCCGAGGTGCGAAACAATGTCTGGAACGATTCTATGCCCACGCAAAGAAGCGGTTTGAGGAAGTTGGACTCCAGGACCAACAGGTTGAGATTAAGGTTACCAAACGAATTCGAAACGTCGGTAAGGCCATCATCACAGAAGTGCAAAAGGGGGATTATGGCACAGTGGTTGTGGGCCGGCGAGGTGTTAGGGGCGCCTTTTTTATGGGCAGTGTGTCGAGATACGTCACAGAAAAAATATCCAACCGGGCAGTATGGATCGTGAATTGATTGTTACGTTCCGGCACTTATTCTACCACCCAAACCGTGCAGTTGCGAGCATGGGTGACAATTTTGCTAGAAATACTGCCAAAGAGAAACTCCTCTTTTCGTGAAAGTCCCTGCCTTCCAACTACAATAGTATCATATGCTAGCTCGTCCCGCTCTGAAAGAATACACTCTGCCATGGAAGGACAGTAACGCAAAGGGGAACGCACGGAGACATGGCTTGCGTCAAAACCCCCCTTGAGAAGAATCTGCCGGTAGTCTTCCAACATGGCGGCGACTTTTTGCTGGTATTGCTTGAACCATGCGTCTCTTTCGCTGTCGCTGGCGAAGTAGTCTTCTTCTGCTTCAGGGACCACGTGAAGAACAGTCACATTGAAGCCGGTGAACCCTCCAAGCAATTGCGCAACATAGGACACTGCCCGGCGAGCATTGTCAGAGTCGTCCACAGCAACCAAGATATTTTTATTAAATACTTTTTCTCCAACAATCATCGTGTCTCCTCCTTACTGTTTCACGCCAAAAAACAGAAAAAACGTGGTGTTTGTCATCCATTCCTGAAGTCTCGCAGATCGTCCAGAAGCTGTCCGGTCGTCTCATAGAACCGGTTGGCCCCTTTAGAAAAATGCAAAAGAATCTGGTTGAGTGCATGGGGAATATAGGGGTAGATCTTTTTCAAGTTAACGACCCGATTATGAAAAACGATATTCAGATCCTCCTCGTTCAGGGCATTCAGGGCAGGGTGGTCTTTGAGACTCAGATCTTGTAGCAACACATCTCCCATACCGGCAAGAAATACCAACACATTGCCCAAGCCAAAAAGGTCGTAACCGAATATGTTCTCCCTGTGCCGATAGTTGAAGTCGAAATCGATCCAGCGGTAATGTCCGTTCTCCCGGTCTATCAGAATATGGTCGCGCCGAATGTCTCCGTGTTTCTCGCCATGATTATGCAGGAATTGAATGCCGCAGATGCATTCAATGAATTGATCCAAGATGTTTGGAAACTGATCGAAAAAATAGGTTTGATGATCCAACTTGAGGTTCTGTATATAGTTGGACAAAGGGGGACCGTAGATAAAATCGAGGACACGCACTACATTCTGCTTTTCGTCTTTTTCCCAGTACCCGTGCATGAAATTTTTTTTACCGGCGACTAAATCCAAAATCCGAGCTTCTTTCCTGGGGCTTCGAAAGCACTCGAACTCAATACCACCAATATGAGCTTTGAACTTCTCATGAAAAACAAGCTTGATAACCTTCCGACTTCCGTCCCTTAGATCAATGGCAAGTTTCACCCAGTGTTTGACTTCATCATCTAGGCCGAATCGTCCCTCCTTGGCATTGTTGCGAATGAGATAGGGTATACCACCCAGGTCGACTACATCTCCGTATTCCACGCTGAAAAACTCTGTTGTATCCCTATGAATCCGAAGCGGTCTGGAATCTTGACTGGCGAGAAGCCAGGGGGAAGCCATCTCACGAAGACGGTCATGAGAAATAGAAGTTGCCACGAAGTTAACTCACCACCTAGGGTACAGAATACAAAAAGACGTTTAAAACATACTGGAAACACAGACAGGTGTCAATCCCGATGACATGTAAGTGAATGTCCATTGAAATCGGATGTGAGTGAATCTGTGCGCAGGGAGTTGTTCTGTCTCGCGCGACTTTATACGATTCCTTGCGACGTTTTCATCCGGCTTTATAGTCTAGAAATTATTCTAAAAGATTTTTCGAGGTTTTTCCAGTTTTGGACTTAAAAAAACAAATTTCAGCCACCACCCATCCGTACTTATTGATTATACGGCAATTTTAAACTGATTAACTAGCGGCATGGTCTATGCTAAAAGGATATAAATGTGGAGAGCATTATTATGGCATACGCTACTATCAATCATATGGAAGGGAGCCTTTAGTATGGAACCCACAACTCAGAACCTTCGGGTATATGAATCCCCAAATTCACCTTTGCACACGATTAGAACGACCTTGTATAGGCTAATCGAGGCAATAAACGATGAGCTTGGGCCAGGATAAGATTGGATGATTCCTGAAGCGCCGGCAGATTTGGCAAACACCGGCCACCTCAGATTCCAGGGTAAATCTCGCCGTTAGTTTGAAGGACGAAGCTCCTTTGGGATTAAGGTTGCGTAAGATCGAATTCGCTGCTAACTAATGTTAGCGAAATAAGGCAGTTAACTGTGACTGAAAGAATCCGCTTTGGCAGGTATTGAGCAACAGTAGCAAGATTCAGGCAAATGTCGCGAACAGGTGTGAACGGCTAGGGTATAGGAACGAAATGGACCGATGGCAGCGTTTCGATGCTATTTGCAGGGCAATGGCTAATCCCGCCATATATCCTCATCCGGTCAGGCATGTCGAACGCCGTGACACACATATTTCTTCTGTGTTTTTGACAGGGGAATGGGTCTATAAACTCAAAAAACCCGTTGATCTAGGATTCCTTGATTTTCGCCAGTTAGAGGACCGGCGGTTTTTTTGTGAACGAGAAGTGCGGCTGAATCAAAGGCTTAGCCATGGGGTTTACCTGGAAGTGATCAAAATCTTCGGAGACGAACAAGGTCGGTTCTCTCTGTTGGGAAATGGTGAAGTGGTAGAATATGCAACCAAAATGCGGCAACTGCCTGATGCGGCAAGTCTTAAAGAACTCCTCGGGAAAAACGAAATCCTTCAGAAGCATACGAGAGAGCTAGGCAAGGCACTGGCTGCTTTCTACGAAAGGGGTGACCGAAGTCCACAAATCGATCGCTATGGCCATCCGGATGTAATTGCGTTAAACATGGAAGAAAATTTCAGCCAGTTAGAGGTCTTTGTCGGCGATGTCCTAAGTCACGAGAAATGGGAGTTCCTATGCCAGGTGAGTCGATCGTTTCTTGAGCATCACCAGCGTCTTTTCAACCATCGCATAGAGACAGGACGAATATGTGATGGCCATGGTGACTTGCGAGCTGATCACATCTATTTCCACAATGGCCTTCAAATCATTGACTGCATTGAATTCAATGATCGATTTCGATATGGCGATAGAGCGGTAGATCTGGCGTTTCTTCATATGGACATGGAACATTTGGGCCATGCAGAGCACGGCAGGGCTCTTCTAGCTGCCTATGTGGATGAGGCCGATGATCCAGAAATCTACGCTCTAATCGATTTTTACGCTACTTATAGAGCCCTTGTCAGGCTGAAAGTTACAGAGTTACATTGTGGAGAAGTACAACAGGCAGAACAACAGGCTTTACGAGCCAAAGCAAAGCGTTATGTGGATCAGGCCTATCAATATGCCATCCAGTTTAGTCGGCCCACTTTGTGGGTTTTCTGTGGATTGCCTGCCACAGGGAAGTCGAGCCTCGCTGAAGCACTGGGGGGGACGCTTTCGATAAGTTCGTTTATGTCCGATCGCATTCGTAAGGAAAGCCAACCCGACGCAGACCAACACATTATCCCTTTTGGCCAAGGTTTATATCGTCCGGGGATGCGTCAACGAGTGTATACTAAGTTGCTGGCGCTAGTCCACGAAACCTTAAAAGCTGGGCATTCGGTAATCTTGGATGCCACTTTTTCATACCGCAAATGGCGAGATGAAGTCCGGCGATTATCGGATGATTTGGATACCAATCTTGTGTTTGTCGAATGCCTCTGCTCAGAAAAAACTATTCGGTCAAGGCTGAAGAGAAGAGAAACAACCTCAAGCCTTTCAGATGCCCGTTTTGAACATTTTTCGCGGATTTTGGAGGACTTCGAACTTATTGTAGAACTTCCCCCCGAAATCCATTTGAAGGTGAACACTGAACAGCCGCTACACCGTTCGCTGACCGAAGTGCTCTCAAAAAGTTATGCTTCAAAATGCCAACAAGTGCGACAACTCCTTTTGCGAGATACAACGGAATCTTGATATTTCCCAAAAATTGCAAAAAGATGATAACCTCTGCTTGGCATATTAGACTTATTGGTGGCCACCTAGAAGAGTATCCATGGCAGGGATGCCGGTCAGGGAATAACGTCTGGTTTGGTACCAAGAAAGGACAAAAAAACTAATGACCATTCCAATGAAGCCAATAGGTTTTGTACGGACCGATGCCGTGCAGATCCCGCGGCACTGGACACTATCTCAGATAGAGGGCTTGCTGGTCGTTGACAAGAAGTATCTTGAAGGCCTCAAGGATATTAAGAGTGGTCATCGGATTGTGGTGATTTTCCACTTCCACGAAAGCCCGCCTTTTACACGTGAGCACCTCGTACAGGAATCTTCCCATCGCCGGCAAAAATTGGGCGTATTCAGTATATGTTCTCCGATTCGCCCAAATCCCCTTGGCATGTCTGTCCTGGAGGTTCTTGAGTCGTCAGAGAATGTGATCCGCGTGAAAGGCCTGGACATGATTGACGGAACCCCCATTTTAGACATCAAGCCACTTGTTGAAGATAAACACAGTTGCTCGAACTACCAGGAAAACCGGTGTACTGGAGAACTGTTTCACGGGATGGACTGATGTCGATCTTTCCGAAAGAGGCCTAATACAAGCACGGCAAGCTGGCAATTGTCTAAAATCAGAAGGATTTATCCCCTCCAAACGTAGAAATAATCCCAGATGTTCTTAGAAGAACCTCTAGAAGAATTTAGAAGTTTTTCAAGATTCCGAAGGTCATAATCAAATTCAAATCCCAGGCTATGCCGGTTAACGGCTGGAATTAACGGCATTTATTCGACCAGATGTTGGTGGCACATCTGATGCAAGAGTGGTGTTTAAGAGAGGAGTTTGGAAAAATAAAGGAGGTGAAAACAATGCCACGAGGAGATGGAACAGGGCCAGGAGGTCAAGGTCCCGGAACGGGTAGAGGTACGGGACGAGGCGGTGGCGGACGCGGTCGAGGCGGTGAATTTGCCGCAGGCTCAGGAGGATCTTGCGTTTGTCCAAGCTGTGGTAAGCGAATCACTCACCAAATGGGAATGCCATGCTATGAGCAGAAGTGCCCCGACTGCGGGGCCATTATGACGCGGGAATAGGCATGGTGTTTGTCTGTCAGTTGACTGTGGACAGGCAAGACGACCATTGTCGCCCAGTTGGCCGTTTCAGTGAACAAAAATGTGGAATTGAGATTGCGGTTTCTTCAATTGAGGCAAAACCGAAACATATTAACCGAAGAATTTTCTTGAAGTACTTCAGGGTGGTTGAAGACAGGCAGGCCTGTTTGAGGTTCGAAGGTCGGCTGCGTGTTTAAGGTGTTTCTGCCCAGATCTAACGTGCAGAAATGAACGAACTCATTCCAGTCCCAAAACGAACCGGATTTCTGGAGGTTAACATGAAGAGTATCTATACGAAGAAGACGATTGGATATTTGGCCGGGGGGCATTTTTACTGCAACGAATGTTGGAACGAATATCTAAAAGAAAAAAAGATGACAGGGATGCCGTCTATTGATGAAGAGGTATGGGAGCATGATCTGTTCTCAGAAGAGATAGATGAAGTTGAGGGCCTGAGTGAAAATTTGATATGTAATCGCTGCAACAAAGTGTTTGGGCCCAAAGAGCCATGGAAAGAGAGTCAGGTGTTGGTGCACGAGTGATATACCATTTGTTAGATTTCGGGAGTTAAAGAAAGGAGGTGCGATCATGTACAAAAAAGTATTGGTGGCGACAGATTTACTAGACGCTTGTGATGCCCCTGTGGTGACGGCAGTAAAACTTGCTGAGCAAAACAATGCTAAATTATTAATTCTTCATGCCTTAGAATCTCCCTATTCCGGCATATATAGGCAGTTTGTAAAACATTTTAAAACAGGAGAAGAGATTGTTAGCAGTACGGAGTATGTGGGTGCAGTCAGGGAGGAATTTACTAGGGCCTGTGGAGAAGCCTTAAGAGCTTACGGAAATTATGAAGTCAAGGTAACCCCTGGCATGCCTTGGGAACAAATTCTAAAATGGGCCAGGAGCGAAAAGGCCGATTTAGTCGTTCTTGGTCCACATACGCAAAGGGCGGAAGAACAAGGAGTAGCAAGGGGGCGCGGCGTGTTCGGTAGTACCGCAGAGGCTGTCATCATGCGTGAGAATTATCCGGTCATGATTGTCAATCGCCTCGTTCCAGAAGATAAACTGAAGTTTCGTAAAGTAATGGTTTGTATTGCCTTCTCGAAGGCCTGCGAAGCTGCCCTGCAGTTCGCAGTGCTAACGGCAAAGAAACACGGCTCAAAACTGATCGTAT